>SVQR01000134.1 GCA_015065225.1 Oscillospiraceae bacterium
GGATGCGTGATATGATAACAATATTAAAAGAATGGGACATTCCCTATTGTGTATGGAATTATTTAAGCACCCCGAATGACGGCAACAGATTCAGCCTTGTTGATGATGATAATCGCATAATATTAAGTGAAGAATTAGGAAAAATAATCTGCGGAGAAATAGAATGAGCATATTATTTCCGGGTTTAAGTATCATATTATCAAGTGTGCGCAACATTCTTTCCAAAGGTGTATCGGAGTTGCTTTCGGACTTTGCAATCTGCTCAATACAATTCTCGCCGGGCAACTTGACAGCGCAGTATTTTTCCCTGTGTTGAATATTGGCACAATTTTCTTCTCTATTGTGTCAGGAATTATTTTCTACAAAGAAAAAATATCAAGAAATGATTTGATTGTTTTGCTTTTGGGAATTATATCAATTCTTTTCATAACAAATGCATAACGGAGATGCATAAATAAGTATCTCCGTTTTTACTGTCCTTAAGAACACTCACGCTTGTACCGGCTTTTTTGTTTTCATAATAGTATTGATTTTTTCTGCGGAATGTAGTATCATTGTAAAAAAGAATGTCGGAAGGTGATAGGTTTGAATCTTTGTGGAAAGGATATTGTAAAGATAGTTATAACCGGAGGTCCGTGTGCCGGAAAGACTACCGCAATGAACAGCCTTAAAGAGCGTATAAAGGGGATGGGATACAGTCTTGTGTTTGTGCCGGAAACAGCAACAGAGCTGATTTGTTCGGGACTTGCACCCTGGACACTTTCCGGAAGTGTCAGTTACCAGAAATTTCAAATGATGCTCCAGCTTGAGAAAGAGCGTATATATACCCAAGCCGCCGCAGATATTAAAGATACCGATAAGGTGCTTATGGTATTTGACAGAGGTGCTGTTGACAACAAAGCCTACATAACCGACGATGAATATGCAGGTATACTCCGTGAGCTTTCCCTCAGTGAAGAACAGCTTGTAAACGGATATGACGGTATATTTCATCTTGTAACCGCCGCAAAGGGTGCTGTCGAACAATACACACTTTCAAACAACAACGCAAGAACGGAAAGCCCGGAGGAAGCGGCAAAGCTTGATGACAGACTTATGGAGGTCTGGAAAAAGCATCCATATGTCAGAGTAGTGGATAACTCCTGCGGATTTGAAGAAAAAATAAAAAAGCTCACGGATGAGATAATACTGTTTCTCAAAGAGCATGAAAAGACAGCCGATCGTCAATGAAGATGATCGGCTGTTTGCTTTTTTATATGAAGTCTACCGAGAAGATATTGACTTCCTCGTTGCCCCATGTTTCCGTGGGGATAAGAGTTAGTTTGTCTGTTTTTATGTTTACTGGGAGCTTGTTCATCCTCAGACGGTTTTTGTTTGTTTCATAAACGGTAACATCGCCGTCTTCGGTATGTGCTGTTATCTTATATCCCTTGACAAGTGTCTTGGGAACTTTATAGTGCGGCTCGTTCAGCTTGAACATACTTGGCATATTGTATCTCTCACGGTTGAGATCGGAGTCGAAAATCAGTCTTATCTCGGAAATGTCACGGTATGAATCAAAACCGAATGTGATCTCCTCACCGCACTTTACAACAGCACAGTTGGAGTCATCACCGATCGGCCTGTCGAAGCCGTTTTTCAGTACTTCGTATTTTTCCGATGTTCTTGCATTTTTTGTAAGCTCCGATACCTTTCTCTTTACTCCGGGTATAAAGCTGTCGTCGTAAAGAAGTGTCTGCTGTACCTTGTCAACGTCAATGTCACGCAGATGCTTTCCGTCTTTTACCGCAATGGCAACCGCAGTACCGATTGCCTGTCCCAGCGTTCCGCAGGTAGCCATAACTCTGCATGAGGACAGAGCCGCATGGGTAACACTTATGTTTCTTCCCGCAAATACAAGATTCTCCGTTTCCTTTGAATAAAGAGCCCTCAGCGGCAGACACCAGGGAGATGGTGCGGGATGATATATGGTAGGATGACCGCCTTCGTAGTAGAATCCTTCCGGAAAATGATCATCCATGCTCCAGCCCGCATATGCAACGGCATCATGGAATTTTCCGCCTGCCTCAACGTCATTCTGTGTTACTGTATATTCACCGACATATCTTCTTGATTCACGCTTGCCGGGGATAGCACCTACCCATTCAAGCTCCCAATTATCCGCACCGTGATCACCCTTGTTCTTTACATGATCCCATACACCGTAGGCGATCTTTTTGAGCTCATCATGAAGCCTGTCTGTGTCGTGGATGCTGTCGTCCATGCCTCCGAGTTCTATCCACCAGAAGTTTGTACTCTCATCCCGCATATTGTGCGGACGCTGATTCAATGCCTTATCATCCTCGTATACATACGCCCATTCGGGAGGGATGAATTCGCATTTGTGATCTCTTTCTCTCGGCTGAAGAAGTATGCTCATGCCCATTGTGTGTTTGTCCGCAACATCCGGAGGAATGGTTTCGCCAAAATCGCTCTTTGCCTCTCTGCCGAGCATATATTTTGCTCCCGTTAGCGGTGCGAGGATTGAATCTCCCGAACAGTCGGCGAAGTACTTTGCGTAAACCGTATGATATGTCTCACTTGTCATCTGCCAGCCCTTTACACTTTTTATGACATTGCCGTCACAGCTTGCTTCAAGGCAGGAGCAATTGAGAAGCAGTGTGATATTCTTCTCGCCCTTTACTATACCGTAAAGCACATCATCCCATACACTGAAGGAAAGGCTCTTGTTGATATAGTAATTCTCAAGCATCATTTCCTCGACTATGCCTGTTTCTCTGAGATTCTTTCCTTTTGCACCGCCCATCCACATTCTTATCTCGGATGAAGCATTTCCGCCCAGCATCGGTCTGTCTTGCATAAGTACTACCTTTATTCCGTTTCTTGCCGCTGAGACTGCGGTGCAAAGTCCCGCAATACCTCCACCAACAACACACAGGTCTGTTGAATGTTCAATGTGCTTCATTTATTTTCCTCCGAATCAATTATATATTGTTGTATTTCTTTTACGTTTACTTCTCGCGGAAGGATATTCTTTTTTACCGAAATTGAAGCCGCATATCCCGCACCTTCGCCCATACCGACACATATCGGCATGACTCTGTAATTTGAATGAGCCTTGTGAGTGCCGGAAATACATCTTCCCGCAAGAATAAGTCCGTCGATTTTTTCCGGGATAAGACAGCGGTAGGGAACAGTGTACCCTTTAGTCTGCGTGAACTTGTGTTGTACGCCGTTCTTGTCAAGACCTGCACCTTCGATATTGTGAATGTCGAAATTAAAGTGAGCGTCTCTGACTATCCAATCCTCAAATTGACGTGCTTCAAGGATGTCATCTTCGGTTATGGTATATACTCCCTTGAAATGACGAGTTTCCCGTATACCTATAAGCGATGCCGATGATATGCAGTAGCAGTTCTCATATCCGGGAGCATACTCCCGAAGGAAGCTCACTATCTTCTCTATCTGTCTTCGGCAGATGACGGTCGCCCTTGTCATGTCCTCAGCCTTTGTTCCGTCAATATCTATACAGTTTGTCATATTACAGGTAACGACACCGGGAAGGGTGGACTTATAAAGAAGAACGTGTCCCGCAGGATGTCCGATTATCTCTTTACCGAGCGACTGAAGCTCGCCTTTTTCCGTGGGTACGAGAGTTTCAAATGATCCGGGAAATACGGCTCTTGAATAATCGACACCGCCTACCTTGAACATCACGGTACATGGCTGCATTCTTCCGTCGGATTCTCTGCCTTTTATATAGTCTGCACCTGCTTTGTATGCTATATCACCGTCTCCTGTGGCATCAATTACTACCTTTGCACGAATGAGGCTTCTTCCCGACTTGTTCTCCACTATAACTCCGCATACCTTATTATTCTCCACCACAGCATCGCTTGCAAAGGTGTACAGGAGTATTTTTGCTCCCGCTTCCTCAAGCATATCGAGATATAAGGTCTTGAGCTTTTCAGGATCTATCATGTTGACGATATTGTCCTTGAACTCTCCCTCGTTGCGTTCTGCACTTCTTCTGAGTATCTCAAGATATATAGGTGAATATGCCCTGCCTGTCCAGTGGCTCATAAGTCCCGTTGTGGAAATACCTCCGATATCGCCCATTGATTCTATTATCACGGTATCCGCTCCGCTTCTCGCACTTGCAAGAGCCGCCGCGATTCCCGCAGGTCCGGAGCCGCATACAAGAACATCCGCATCGTATGATACCGGGATATCCTTTGATGCCTCGGTAAATATCTGCATAATTTTCCACTCCTTTTCAAAAAAGTATTGACACGGTCATAAGGATATTGTATAATCATTCTTGAAGATTTACCTTGAATATTGACTGTAAAATCTGTAAAATTGTGCAAATGACGGATTCGGAGGTGACTTTTTGAATACTGCGTTTGAAAAGGCGGCAAAATATATGAGATTCCTGCGGGATGAGTGCGGTCTTTCCATAACCGTTCATGATGCGGGCAGGGGATTCATTACCGATAATATCGTTTCCATAATACCGTACAACGTACATTCAAACGGTTACTGCCTTTATGCAAAGACCAAGCGTGAGGTCTGGGACAAGTGTATCTTCAATCAGAAGAAGGTTGTTGAAAAGCTCCGACGTGACGGCGCGTTTTTCGGAATGTGCTATATGGGTGTTGAGGAATTTGTGTTTCCGATACTTGTCGGTGAGGAAGTTGTAGGCTTCGTCTCGGTCAGCGGCTACGGCAAGGACAGGGACAGAGCTTACGGCAGGATAATTGCTGCGGCAAAGGAATACGGCTTTGATAAGTATGAGCTTCTTCGCAAATACGATGAGGAGCTTTTACATGATGTACCGGATCTTGAATATATATCAACCGTGGTCGAGCCTCTTTGTTCCATGCTGTCGCTTATATATATCACATTCGGCAGTAAGCTCGAGCACGGCAATAAGACCGGCGGAGACAATTACATCTACGGACATATATTGTCCTACATAAACCGCAACTATCAGAAGAAGATAACTGTTGAGGATCTGTGCCGTCTGTGCCATTGCTCAAGATCGCACATAAGCCACCTGTTCACCAAAAAAGCAGGGATGGGGATATGCGCGTATATCAACAAAAAACGGTGCGAGACGGCAAAGGAATTGCTTGTACAGACAGAGGAGCGTATACAGGAGATAGCATATCTTGTGGGATTTGACGATTCAAACTATTTTACAAATGTCTTCACAAAGTTTGAGGGAATGTCTCCGAGAGAGTACAGAAATTCAAAAAGAGACGGCTGACATAGTATTTTACATCTGTTTTACAAAATCATGGTATCGGAATTTGAATGAACGGCTTATAATATATTCCGAAACATACGGACAAGGAGTGATCATTATAATAACATACGAAGACATCAGAAACAACAACGCGATAAAGACATATATAAAGCACGCAGACAGCTCTCTCGAAAAGCTGGGATACACGGAGCACAGCTTCGCCCATGTGACAAAATGCGCAGAGACCGCAGGTCACATACTTCGCATCCTCGGATATGACGACCATACCGTGGAGCTTGCAAAGATTGCGGGCTACATCCACGATATCGGAAACCTTGTGAACAGAGTGGATCATTCGCAGAGCGGAGCAATCATGGCGTTCAGAGTACTTGACAGGATGGGAATGGACGATGATGACATCGCGACGATAGTTACCGCCATAGGTAATCATGATGAAGGAACAGGCGTTGCGGTAAATCCTGTTGCGGCGGCTCTTATCATTGCCGACAAGTCGGATGTAAGACGGAGCAGAGTCAGAGATGTAATAGATTCTCCGACCTTTGATATACATGACAGGGTAAACTATTCGGTAGTAAAGTCGGAGCTTAACTTTTCGGGTGACAGAAGAACTCTGACACTCAATCTTGAGATAGATACTGCCATCAGCCCCGTCATGGACTATTTTGAGATATTCATCGGCAGAATGATAATGTGCAGAAAGGCGGCGGAAACGCTGGGACTTGAATTCAAACTCGTTATCAACAATCTTCAGCTGATGTGACACAGCTTTAACGTACGGTCGTATTGCATTTTTGTGATGTGACCGTTTTTCTTTTCATACAGCGTCATTTAAGATGCTTTTTTACGGTTTTGTATCGCCCTTAACGCTCCCGGATGACACAAAATTAACAATTGTGTTTAAAAGATGAACTTTATACACATAAAATGGAAAAAATACAAAATATGCTTGCAAAAATATTTTTTATGATGTATAATGAAATTATAATGGGGCGGAAGTGGGAATGTAGAGAAAAACAATGCCCGAACTCCGTTCCGATAAGCAATTGCTTATAAAATTATTACCCGTATTGGAGGTGTAGAGTATGCCCGCATGGTTTGTTGTTGCAATGGGTCTTGCAACGGTTTTTGTAGGTCTTATTGCCATTATAATCGTTATCATGATAATGGGTAAGATCGTAGGTGCATTTGTAAAAACAAAGCCCGCAAAGGCAAGCAATTATCAGGCTCCCAAGGCTCCGGCGGCAAGCAATGCTGTCATAGCCGACAGAGACAAGGTCGTTGTGGCAATAAGTGCCGCAATAGCTGAAGAAATCGGCGAGGATGCCGGTGCAATCAGAATCGTATCTCTCAGAAAGATCTGAGTACGAAGGACACATTCCGGAAATCTAAAAGAAAAACACACTTTTGAAAGGAAAGGTAATTTATCATGAAAAAGTACAGAGTTAACGTAAACGGTACAGCATACGAAGTAGAGATCGAGCTTATTGACGCCAATGCGGTTGCATCCGCACCTGCAGCAGCTCCCGCACCTGCAGCAGCTCCCGCTCCCGCAGCAGCACCCGTAGGCGGACAGACAGTCAACGCTCCCATGCCCGGCACTATTCTCAAGGTAAACGTTCAGAACGGTCAGGCTGTTAAGAAGGGCGACGTTCTTATGATCCTTGAAGCAATGAAGATGGAAAACGAGATCATGGCTCCCTGCGACGGTACTGTAGCAGGCGTTGCTGTAGCACAGGGTGCGACAGTTGATTCCGGTGCAGTTCTTTGCACACTTGCATAACATTCTTTCGGAGGATAATCATGATTAATAATACAACAGTCAAGAAAAAGAGGTTTTTCTGTGCATTCCTCGTAATCGCACTGATCTCTTCTGTCTTTGCTTGTTGGGCAAGTGCCGCAGGTGAAGAGCCTGGCGACTCCGGCGCAACTGCAGAACAAATCGTAGTTCTTGCGGCAGAGGCTGAGGAAACTGCGGAAGCTGATGAGGAAATACAGGGTGAAACCGGAATGATGGAAGACGGCAACGAAGAACTCGTTGTTGTTTCGGATGAAAACGGTGCGGATGAGGACGTAATCAATATTGATGAATTACCGCTTGCTATGCCGGAGGTAGTTCATTCTGTTGAAATAGTTGATGCGAAGTATGACGCAGAAGCTCAGAAGATATCTGTTGAGATAAAGAACATTTCGGATTCCGATATCGAAGCACAGCTGGTTCTTACCGATGCTGATTATGCTCAAACCCAGGTTCCTTGCGGACTCAGACTTTCGCAGATCGCCGCAGGTGAAACATTCACTATGTGCGTTGATTATGCATCCGAGGTTGAACAGCCTGAGCTTGGACTTATCGTACAGTATGCGGAAATACTTTCCTCGATCAGCAAAGAACAGCTTGAAAACGGATCGATCGGTCAGTTCATAGGAAGTAATATCGTTTCTTATGAGACAATGAAAATTTACGAGACAGAGAATATATTTGAGGCAATGAAGTCTGACGATAAGGTCGTGGCGGATATTCCTGCCGAAGGCGAGGAAACTGTTACTGCCGGTGAAGCAGTAAAGAATTTTATCAATCAGACAGGTTTTGTACAGCTCTTTACAACTCATTGGAAATGCCTTATTATGATCGCTATTGCATGCGTACTCCTTTTCCTTGCCATCGTAAAGGGATTCGAGCCGCTGCTCCTTCTTCCCATTGCATTCGGTATGCTCCTTACAAATCTTCCCGGTGCGGAAATGTTCCATGAAGAGCTTTGGGCAGGCGGTCATGTTCATTGGGATCTTTTCGGTAATTCCGAAGCTGTTACCCCCGGTCTTCTGGACTACCTCTACCTCGGAGTAAAGCTCGGTATCTATCCTTGCCTTATCTTCTTCGGCGTAGGTGCTATGACAGACTTTGAGCCCCTTATAGCTAACCCCAAGTCTCTCCTTCTCGGTGCTGCGGCACAGCTTGGTATCTTTGTTACATATGTTGCGGCTGTTCTCATGGGCTTCAATTCCATGGAAGCAGGCTCCATCGGTATCATCGGTGGTGCTGACGGTCCTACAGCGATCTTTGTAACTTCAAAGCTTGCACCTCACCTTCTCGGACCGATAGCGGTTGCGGCATACTCCTATATGGCACTTGTTCCCGTTATCCAGCCTCCGATAATGAAGCTCCTTACAACAAAGAAGGAAAGATGCATCAAGATGCAGGCTCTCCGCAAGGTATCCAAGACAGAAAAGATCATATTCCCGATAGTTGTTACCGTATTTGTTGCTCTCCTTGTTCCCTCGGCAGCTCCTCTT
>SVQR01000135.1 GCA_015065225.1 Oscillospiraceae bacterium
TGGATAATTGCAAGGATATAAATCAATGGACAGAATTATATGTATGTAGAGTGTTATTGATAGTTGAATTAAGATTATTCAAACAAAAGCCTCCGGAGTTCCGAGGGCATAACGGCAATATGGTGTATGAGTTCACGTCGGATGATAGCAACACATATACTTATGGTCACAGATTGCTGTATTCCGATGATTACAAGTATGTTCTAAACGCTCACGGAGATGTATTTGATTTATTTAACAGCGATGGTGAAACCGTAAAAGAGTATGACTATGATGCTTTTGGCAATGAGCTGAATCCGTCTGCAAGCGATACAAACCCCTTTAGATATTGTGCGGAATACTTTGATGTTGAGTCCGGGCAGATTTATCTTAGGAACAGGTACTATCAGCCGGTGACGGGTAGGTTTACTCAGCTTGATCCTATTCGGGATGGGCTTAATTGGTATGCTTATTGTGCTAATAATCCTATTGTTTTTGTTGACAGAAGTGGACTTACTTACATTATAGCTTGGTCATATAGCAATAGTGACGTAAATGATTATGTTAAATATAAAGAGATTTATTATTGCATAACACCGTAAAAATAATCAAGGAGTGTTTATGAAAAAAGTACTTGTTATTGCTATTAGTGTTATTTTTATATTGTTCTTTATTTTAATTATTTGCTTTATCCCAAAGCAAACGAATATTTCCTTTACTAAAACTAATAACCGGGATTTGGTTATTATGATGAAAAATGATGTGTGTTTCGACGGAAACGAAATATATACAAAGACACACTCTTTTAATTCGGAAGGAAAAAGAAAAGTTTCATTTCGCTTTTTAAATGCAAAAGCATTTGCAGTTCATAATAAAATGTCTTATTATCTTGACGAAGATGGTGTTTTAACGATATCAGATGCAAATGGCAAACATTTCTTTAATATTGATAATGTAAAAAAATTTGCTCTTTACAAGAATAAACTAATAGTTCTTGTATCACATTCTTTTGACGAAGCTGTTTTATCAATTTATTCACAAAACGGGGAATTTGAAAAAAACATCGGAAGCGGCTCAATATATGATTTTTGTAGTTGCGGAAACAATAAAATATTATATCGGGATAATGGTTTGGAAACTTTTTTTGAATATGATTTACATACTGATGATTTGATTGATTATCCTATTTGTGTGGACAAGGATATGTATTATACATTTTCAAAAAGCAAATTCATCTGCAATGAGAAATATGTCGTATTCTATGAAGGTTTTTGGGATTCCAATTGTATTGTATCGTATAATATATCTCAACAAAAATACGCAGTTTTACTATATGATAAAAAAACAAAATACGATATAAAAGCAGAATTACTTGACGATACACTTTATTTTTCATGTGAAGCGGTAGACATGAAATATTCTCAGATTGAAGATAATGAAAATTGCGGTATTTGGAAGGTTGACTTGAAAACAGGTGAAAAAACCAAGCTTTCCAACGAGAAGATTAAGGAATTTTTAGTTGTAAATGATAAAATGCTCGGTGTTTTAAAAGGTGGCGAATTAAAGTTTTTAGAATGATATTATAGTACGGTAATACAACAGCACAGACAATACAGATTCCTATTACTATGACGAATTAGGAAATCTGACGAGCGATGGTAACGGACAGTATCAGTATGACTATTGCAACAGATTGGGATATGTCTACAGCAATAAAAAAGGCAGTGAATACAAGTATTATATTGACGGTCTGAGAAAAATCAAAGGCAATACTTACTTTATCCGGCTCGATGGCAATATGGTATTATAAGTTTACACCTTCCACGATAATTTCCACCCCAAAGGAGTCCCCCATGACAAAGCAAAAGAACTACAAAAAAACCCTTATAGCCTGCTACCTCGGCTTCGTAACCCAGGCTATCTCCGCAAATTTCACACCACTCTTATTTCTTACATTCAAAGGTACATACGGCATCTCCCTCGACAAGATCGCACTTATCCCGGTGGTCTTTTATCTGACACAGCTGATCGTTGACCTTGCGGCTACAAAATTTGCCGACAAGATTGGCTACAGAGCCTGCGTTGTCACTTCGCAAATGATATCCTCCGTCGGACTTATCATGATGGCGATACTTCCCGACCTTTTGTCCGTTCCCTTTGTGGGAATACTTATCGCCGTGGTCTTTTATGCGATAGGCAGCGGTCTTATCGAAGTGCTTGTAAGTCCCATCGTTGAAGCCTGTCCTTTTGAAAACAAGGAAGGCACTATGAGCCTTCTGCACTCCTTCTACTGTTGGGGTGCGATGGGCGTAATACTCGGCTCGACGGCATTTTTCGCTATATTCGGCATTGAGAACTGGAAGATACTTACCTTTATCTGGGCGCTTGTGCCGCTGTACAATACATTTAACTTCATAACCTGTCCCATTGAAAGACTTGTCGAGGACGGTAAGGGCATGAGCATAAGGCAGCTTCTGGGAGTTCCGATATTCTGGCTGATGATAGGTCTTATGATATGTGCGGGAGCGTCGGAAGCGACCATGTCACAATGGACATCCGCATTTACCGAATCGGCTCTCGGTGTTTCAAAGACTGTGGGAGACCTTGCAGGGCCATGTATGTTTGCAATGTTTATGGGCATAGCCCGTATGCTTCACGGAAAGTTCAGCGATAAGCTTGATCTTACAAAGACCATGCTTCTGTGCGGTACATTATGTGCGGTATGCTATCTTACGGCATCTTTGTCGGCTTCTTCCGTACTCGGTCTTATGGGATGTGCTCTTTGCGGACTTGCGGTCGGCATCATGTGGCCGGGAACTATCAGTCTTTCCTCACAGAAATGCCCTCTCGGCGGAACGGCTATGTTTGCTTTTCTTGCACTTGCGGGGGATCTCGGTGCGACGGTAAGCCCCGCTTTGGTCGGCAGATTTGCGGAAAATGCAGGCGGAAATCTCAAAGCAGGTCTGCTTGTTGCCACAGCTTTTCCGATATTGCTGACGTTGGGGTTGGTCGTTCTTAACATGATATCAAAGAAAACAAACAAAAAGATATAAACAACCACAGGGACGGGAAATATATCCTGCCCCTGTATTTTTTCGTCTACACAATCCTTGTGCCGAGCATCTTCCTGAATTTCAGCGGAGTAACATTGTATCTGCTTTTAAAGTGAAGTCTGAAGCTTCGTACATCACTGTAGCCGACATTGTTTGCCACCTCATCTACGCTTTTTGCGGTATTGACAAGCAGCTTGCAGGCAGCTTCCATACGCACCTTTCTCAGATATTGCGTGAATGTCACTCCCATATGTCTTTTGAAAAGAATGCTTATGTTGGACAAGGAGCAATAAAACCTTTTGCTCAGCCCTTCCAATGTCACGTTCTCGGAATAATTCCCGTTTACATATTCCGCTATCTCCGTAATGCGTTCATCCGTATGTAACGGCACAAGCTCTGTCTTTCTTGCGGTCAGTACGAGTATCTGTATCAGACAGCTTCTTATTATGGAGAGATACCCTGCATCCTTTCTTTTGTATTCATCCATCATAAGCTCCAGCCGAGGCAATATTCTTTCCGCATCATCCGCGAAAAAAGCTATATCCGTAAGGGAACGGGAGAAAATATTTATGTTATAGTTCTTCAGAACGTCTGCGATTCCGGTACATCCCAGAAGCGAGCTGTCAATAAACTCAGGCATGAATGTACAGGTTATCGCCTTGAAGTCATCGCTTTTTCCTTCAAGGAAATGTTCGGAATTAAAATCTATAAATACATATTTCCCCTTGCATAAAAGCGTATTTTTGCCATTATAACGGTGTGTCACTGTTCCGGAATAAATATATAACATCTCAAGAAAATCATGTGTATGTGCGGGAGTACTTGATTTTTCGGGGCGAAAATCCACCGAGATCATTTTATTGCTTATAATGTTTTCCTTCAAAAGCAGTTCTGCCACAAAAAACACCTCTTATTCTAAATAGTATTGCTATTATACATCGGATTTTTCATCACGTCAACGATTTTTACTTAAATATACCACACTTTTACCAAAAAATATGCATTGTTTTCAATCGCGTACTAAAGTATAATAGGACGCAAGGAGAGTGATATAATGCTTACAAAAGAAAACATAAGAAGCTACGCAAGGCGTATCGGTGCGGATCTTGTGGGATTTGCATCCATGGACAGATTTGAGGGAGCACCGGAGCAGCAGGATCCCCGTTACATATTTCCGGATGCAAAGACCTGTATCGTTCTTGCCTTCAGAATACCGAGAGGGTATTTCAGAGGTATTGAAGAAGGTACATATTTCGCACCGTATACCGCTATGGGCTATGCCGGAATAAACGAGGTATACGGACCTATAGTTCTGCGTGAGCTTTGCTGTTACATAGAAGATGAAGGCTATGAAGCTGTTCCGATACCAAATATCAGCTTCAGCACAAACGCCGAGGGATTTGATCTTCGCAAGGAAAAACCAAAAAACAAGAATATTCCGGTTGCTCCCGACAAGCCTGCTCCCGATATACTCATAGATATGCGTGCGGCGGCTTATGTTGCAGGTCTCGGTGAATACGGCTGGAGCAAGGTATTCCTCACCCCGGAATTCGGCCCTATGCAAAGGTTTGTGGCGTTACTGACAGACTTCGAGTGCGAGCCCGATCCGATATTCGAGGGCAAAATCTGCGACCGCTGTATGAGCTGTGCAAGAATGTGTACCGGCAAGGCGATATCCACCACCGAAACAGACGTCCTTATGCTTGCGGGACACAGGGTAGAATTCGCAAAGGTCGACCTTGATGCATGCGGCAAGGCGTACAGAGGCGGTGTTGCGGAGTATAACCCCTTTGACGTAAACGGTACGGGACTCGGCGAGGGATGGAGCAAGGCCCAGGAGCCCTTCGGACTCTCGCTCTATATGCGGCACAACCACGCCCTTGAGGGTGCGAGAGGCTGTATGCGGGAGTGCTACATACACCTTGAGAAGAAAGGCGTACTCACCCACAAGTTCAAGAACGAATTCCGCAAGCGCAAGCCCTGGACGATTGACCGTTCGCTTCGTGATGAGAGCGTCGAGGTAAAGGACAAATCCGACGACGATCAGACACTTTACTGATATGAAATTCACAATAGGCTACCAACTGCCCGACGAGTACGATTCTACCCTTGAAATATGCCGTGACTACAAAGACAGCATATCCGGTGTATACTTTTCCTACGGTGAAGAACCGAGCGGAAGATTACCCTTGTTTGCTTCCGGTGATGCGGATGCACATGAGATAAAAGCTTATCAGCTTCGGGAGCTGAGAGAGATATGTGATCTCGGTATTCCGCTTACTATGCTTTTTAATGCAAACTGCTACGGTGAGAGTGCCGCATCAAAAGAGCTTAAGGATCACGTCACGGAGCTTGTCGGATATCTGAAAAATGAACTTGACATAAAAAGCGTCACTACAACCTCGCCTTTTATAGCATCCGTACTAAAAAAGAACTTCGGAGATTCTTTGCATATATGTGCATCGGTAAATATGCGCGTGGATAGCATCAACACCATGTGTCAGTTATCGGAATATTTTGACGGCTTTTACATCAGAAAAGAGATCAACCGTGATCTTAAAATGATAGAAAGTATGTATTCATGGTGCAAAGACAAAGGAAAAAGCATACATATCCTTGCAAACAGCGGCTGTCTTTCCTATTGTGGCTTTCAGACCTTCCACGACAATCTTGTCGCACATCAGGATCAGATGTCAGACATCTGTGATGCCTTCGACGGCTATCCTTCGCCTTGCTGGAAATATCTTGCATCGCTGTCGGAGGATGAGAGGCTTGCGACTATCATGCAGTCTACATGGATAAGACCGGAGGATATTTGTCGCTATGAAGAATACTTTTCCGAAATGAAGCTTGCGACACGGATGCATTCAAGGCCGAGAATGGTGGTGGCAGCTTACACGAGGGGAAAATTCAGCGGCAATATTACAGATCTTACAGAGCCGTCATTTTCATCCTTGTTTAAAGGGAAGATTCTTGACAATACACTTCTTTCGAATGAATGGTTTGATACCGTTCTTAAATGCGGGAAGGAATGTCATATTTGCAATTACTGCAAAGAAACGGCAAGTCGGATAAAGGTTAAAATTTAAAATGGAGGATCGTTTGATCCTCCATTCTTTTCTTTTTTAATAATCAAGCCCATCCGGCAAGAACCTGTCTCCGCCGACACCGTAGCAATTTACGCCCGCACCGTAGCGGAACATTCTTATCTTTCTTTTTCGTGTATCTATATTGAGAATATCAAAGCAGTTCTGCACCGATGTTCCGGGTATTCTTACTATCCTTGCATCACTTGCCACATCCGTACTTGAGCCGTTTACTATCCATATGAAGGTTATACCCTCATGGACTTCGGTCTTATCCTCGTGCATATGTCCTACAAGTCCACAGATCATGTGCGGTTTCTTTTCAAGAGACGCATAGCGGGTAAAGTCAACATCAACACTCATGTCAAAGAAGCTGTTTTCGTGACACACATAATTATTGGAATAAGTCTCACATCTGTTGAATGCACCGCACAGCTTTATGAATTCCTTAACCGCGTTCTGATACTCTTCTTTGTCACCGGGGATCTGATGGAAGGTGACGATAACGCCCCAATCCTTTTCTTCCTTGTCGTCGAAATTGAGTGCGGTATGTGCTATCCAGTTCATCTGCTCGTTTGAGATGTAGAAGTACTTTCCACCATAATATTTTACTTTTCCCTCAGCATCTGCTATAGTCTTGTCCGTATCCTGATTATCAACGGATATGATCCTTATCTTCTTGTCCTCAATGTCATAATAGTGCCATGTGGACTTTTCACCGCTCTTTTTTATCTGTCTTACGATACCGTATCTTTCCTCGGCAAAATCATAGAAGATATTGCTCCAATCCCTGTCGGTAAAAGCATTTTCGGGATAGTTGCCCCAGTCGTTGAGGTCATGATTGCCTTTGGCAAATACAAAAGGAATACGGCTCTCCTTGGCAATACCAAAGAATTTTTCCGCTCTTGAGAGTGCATTCTCCTTGGAGTTTACCTGAAAGGGCGTGATAGCATCCCCGGCGTTTACTATCGCATCCATGGGAATAGGACAGTTGTTGGCAAAGTCGATTGTGCGTTTTACGTTGTCAAGGCTTTCATCCTGATTTCTGAAATCTATGTGGCTGTCGGAAAAGAATATGATGTTTGCTCTGTCATACTGATCATCGTAGGTGACTGAGCGACTCGGTGAGCCTTTGCTGTACGGTAGAAAGCGTTTCATGAGGGAGACTTCTTCCATAGCACATATAAGATCGTATGGCGACTGAAAAATGTCTGTTTTATTCATTGTTACGTTCCTCCAAAGCATACATATATCATGTTACGATGATCGTCTCCATAAGCCACTATCGAGAGCAGTATATCATATTACCGGACAATGTATATGTATTTTTTGGTGTTTTTTTGTAAAATTATTATTCTTTTCGTCATGGTATCCGATGATCCGATATAAAAACAGCCACATGCACACTCATATGATAGAATATAAATATATGATATAAGCGAGAGGGGTACAAAAAAATGAGGATCATCACAGAAAAGCTCATCCACAGCTTTGAAAACCATCTTCTGAACGAAGAGAAAAGCAACGCCACCGTAAAAAAATACATTCACGACATAAGACTTTTCAAAAAATGGCTCAATGGGAGATCGGCAAATAAAAAAACGGCACTGCAATACAAAGCTTTGCTTGCGCAAAAGTACAAACCGACAAGTGTAAATTCTGCAATATCATCACTCAACAGTTTTTTCGCATATCATGAATGGTATGACTGCAAAGTAAGAACACTCAAAATACAGAAGTGTATCTTTGCGCCAAAGGAACGGGTACTTACAAAGCACGAATACGAAAGACTTGTCGAGACAGCACTTCGAAAAAAAAACAAGAGGCTGTGTCTTCTGATGCAGGCAATATGCTCCACAGGAATACGTGTGTCCGAGCTGAGCTGTATAACCGTACAGGCTGTTGAAGACGGGACATCCACAATAAGCAGCAAGGGAAAGATACGTCGTCTTTTTCTGCCGAAGCCGCTGAGAAGATCTCTTAAGCAGTATATAAAGGAGCAAAAAATAACAAGCGGTCCCGTATTTGTTACATCTTCGGGAAGACCGCTTGACAGAAGCAATATATGGAGTGAAATGAAAAAACTGTGCAGCAAAGCGGGCGTGTGCAAGGATAAGGTGTTCCCGCACAATCTGCGCCATTTGTTTGCACGCACGTATTATTCCATGCACAAGGACATCGTAAGGCTTGCGGATATCCTCGGACATTCAAGTATCAACACAACAAGGATCTACACTGTTGAAAATGGCGAGGTACATATGCGGCAGATCGAAAAGCTGGGACTTCTGAGGTGTTAAATACATCATAATATAAATTATGTGGTAAACTATTTAAAAGCTTATGTTTTGTCCTGGTTGCTTCAATGCTTTTTGCATA
>SVQR01000136.1 GCA_015065225.1 Oscillospiraceae bacterium
TGACCGTGTGAATGAAGGATGATCTTGACATCCTTTATATCAAAACCGAGAGCTTTCATATTGTCCATGATAATATCGGCTGTTTCCGCATAGCCGGTATCCATAAGGATGAGTCCCGCACCTGTATCTATAAGATGTGAGCTTGCCCTGTATTCGCCCACAAAATATATGTTTCCGAAAAGTTTAAAGGGCGGTACGTATGGTGTGTCTGCCATGTTGTTCTTCTCCTTTATCGGAAGTACTTATCTCCAGCTTACATCCGCACTTCCGTTTTCGTTATAAATTATTCTGTCCCCATGAAGCTCCACACTGTCAAGATATGCGAGGAATTCTTTCTTTGACTTGAAGGTCGGCTCGAAGTCCGCAATTATCTTCTTTGCTCTTGAAGCACCGTTCGAAAGAAGAGTATATATCATCTCAAGCTGCCACATAGCACTTCCCACACACGCCTTTTCGGGATCGGCAATATAATAGTCCATACCGTGGCTTGTACCTTTTGCACCACCGCAATAAGGATGTACCGCAGGCATGATCATAGCAAGATCACCCATATCCGTGCTTCCGGTGCCGATATGATCGGTGCACCCGAACTCTTCTCCGGGGAACGCCGAATGATACGCATCGCGGCACATCTCCACCATGCCCGTGTCATTGACAAGAGGACTGTATCCGGGCATATCGTCTATCTCTATCTTTGCACCGATGGAAAGAGCAGCACCGACAAGCGCTCTGTTTATCTTGGTGTTTGCTTTTTCTATAGCTTCAAAGGTCCTGCCTCTGACATAAGCCTCAATTGTCACAAGCTCAGGAATAGCATTTACCGCCTCACCGCCGTGAGTTATGATAGGATGGAATCTTATAAGATCCGACTCTGCGAAGGTCTCACGCATAGCATTCGCCGCAGAAAGACCGTTTGATGCCGCATAAAGTGCATTCACACCGTTCCACGGACTTCCTCCCGCATGAGCGGATACTCCTTTATAGCTTATCTTCTTGGCTCTGCATCCGACAGAGCCGCCTCTTACCGCAGAATTTGTGGATGTATGTACCATAAATGCAAGGTCAACGCCGTCAAAGAATCCGCGTCTTAAAAATTCCCCCTTGCCGCCGTAATACTTTATAGTACCTTTCTTTATAAGGCTGTTTCTGTATTCTATTTCGATAAGCTCCTCTGCAGGCACTGCACAAAGTCTTATCTTGCCGCAAAGACCTTCCAGCGCATCCTTTTCAGAAAGTGCCGCCGCAACACCGAGAAGTGCCGCAGACTGTGCAGAATGACCGCAACAATGAACAGCTCCCGTTTTCTTATCCGCATCGGGGTGATTCGGACAGATAAGAGAATCAAGCTCACCGAGAATGAGAAGTGTAGGACCTTCCTTTCCCGTATCTATCTCTGCGGTAAAGCCCGGGATATCGCCCGCTTTGTTAAGTGTGTATCCGAGCTTTTCATATTGCTCTTCGAGATATTTTGTTGTTTTCCATTCTCTGTATCCCGTTTCGGGATTCTGCCAGATGTAATTCTGAGCGTCTATTATAAGCTCGCGGTATTTTTCTGCTCTTTTCGCAAGATCTGTCATTTTTCGCACCTCTGAGTATTATAAAAATTCTTTGAGTAATTTCACATTATAATCTTCCGGGATATATTCGCCTTCATAACAGTAGCTCGTGGATTTCGCCACAAGTATCTCCGTTGCTGTGTTTTTTCTTTCAAGCTCATAAAGCCGTTTCAGCACCATGGCGTTTGTACCGAATACATTCCCGCCTTGCCACATTGTCAGAAGTTTTACTACTCTCGTATCGTATTCTCTCGACATCCTGCCGATAAGCTTTGTCTCCTCAGACGACATACCTCGTGAAAAGCCTTTAACGACAGTGCCATATACCGTTCCGTTGGATGTAAGCATAACTATCGCTTTCACCGGATCACCGATAACTCTGTCCCCGTATTCCGAAAGAAGTCTGTTCGCCTCAAAAAGCAGAGAGCTGAATCCGACAGACGAAGCGGTATTGCCCGATTCGCTATTTACCGTGGTATCTTTTCCGGACTCACATACGTCATTATCTTCAACCGGCTCTCTTTTCGGTGCATTCCAAATCTTATCAAGAGCTTTGGCAGCTTCACGCTTTTTCCCTTCAATATCGGGAGCTTCCTTTTCAGACTGCCGCACAGCTTTGTTTTCGGTATTTTCCTCTTGTTTACCGTTGCAGTATTCCGAAATAAGTTCAAGAAACAACCGTCCATACTTTTCAGCCTTGGATCTTCCGACACCGGAGACCTCCATAAACTCATCCGCATTCATCGGTCGCCTGTTCGCCATATCCCTCAGCGTTGAATCATGAAATATCACAAACGGAGCTTTTTTCTTTTCTTTTGCAATCTTCAAACGTAGTCTTCTCAGTGCTTCGAAAAGGTCGATATCCCCATCCGACAACTCGGTGGAGGCATCCCCTTTACGCTTTTTCTCCTTCTTTTTCGGAATAAGCTCTGCCTCTGTCTTTTCCCGAACAGGCATAAATACCTTTTCGGGAGCTTCCTTCCTCAATACTCCGTGAGCCTTTTCCGCTATCCGCACCGTCTTATGCTCCGATTCGACATCAAGATATCCCCTTGAACACAGAAAATCAAATAAAAGCTCGACCTCATACTGCTTTTGACCGTTCATACAGCCATAAGCCTTTCCTATGCGTTCATCCAATGAATATCTTGTTATATTCTCATTCTTTTTGCCGCGAAGTACTGCAATTATCGTAGTCTTTCCCAAAGGGAATCCGAGAATATCGCATATCCTCTTTGTACAGTAAAGTATCTTCACCGCATCAACTGTAATATCCTTATTCTCATACTTGCCCTTGCAGTTTCCGCAATTTCCGCAATTATTCGGATGCACCTCACCGAAGTAGTCCAGTATCTTACCTCTGTAGCAGGAATCCGCTTCGCAATAATCTATCATGTTTTCAAGACGATCCATGCTTGTGCGGTAAAGGATTGCCCGTTCCTCATCCGTCATATTATCATTACCGCCTCCGGAGATAAGCATTTTTGCCGTGTAAATGTCACTTGCGCTGTACATCAGTATACATTCGGCGCTCTCACCGTCACGGCCTGCCCTTCCCGCCTCCTGATAATATTCCTCAAGGCTCTTGGGCATATTGTAATGTATAACATAATTGACATTGGACTTGTTTATTCCCATTCCGAAAGCATTTGTCGCAACCATGACGGATCTTCTGTCGAAAAGGAAATCCTCCTGATTGCGTGTTTTCTCGTCATCTTCAAGTCCCGCATGATATCTTGTAGCATCTATCTTTGCGTCACACAGCTTTTTGCATACGGTTTCAACATTTTTGCGTGTGGCACAGTATACGATACCGTTTTTATTCTTTCTTTCGTTTATAAGCTGTATCAGAGCTCTGTCCCTGTTTCCCGGTCTTATGACATCAAAGGATAAATTCGGTCTGTCAAAGCTTGTAACTACCTTTTCGGGCGATACAAGCTTCAGACTTTCATGAATATCTTTCCTTACCTTCTCTGTTGCCGTAGCCGTAAATGCCGCAACAACCGGACGCCTTGACAATGAGTCGATGAACTCCGGTATCTTCAGATAACTCGGTCTGAAATCCTGTCCCCACTGAGAAATACAGTGAGCCTCATCCACCGCAAAAAGCGATATATCAAGATTTCCCGCCGCAAACCTGAACTCCTCCGTCTCAAGTCTTTCGGGAGCAACGTATATTATCTTGTACTTTCCGGCATAAAGATTTCTGTAAACATCCGTCAACTGCTTCGGTGTAAGCGTACTGTTGATATATGCCGCACAAACGCCCTGCTCTTTAAGCTGCATCACCTGATCCTTCATAAGTGATATCAACGGCGACACAACAAATGTAACACCACTCATCATAAGTGCCGGTATCTGATAACAAATGCTCTTTCCGCCGCCTGTGGGCATTATCCCGAAGGCATCCTTGCCGAAAAGTATGGAATCTATTATCCGCTCCTGTCCAGGTCTGAAGGATTCATAACCAAAATACTGCTTTAAAACCTGATATTTGTCCATATCACACAGATTTATATCTTTTCAAGTATTATCTTTCTCATTGTGTACTTTGATCCGATCGGTATATCTATACCAAGATCGTCTATATCCTTTCCGCTCATCTCGTTTCTGCCTACAATACGGTATGAAGCGGAAATATCCACCTTCGGATATACTCTTATATTGTTCTGATGCATGACATCCGAGTATGCAAGCACCTCTATCCTGTTCTTTTGCATATCACAATACTGAAGGACAAGCATGGTATCGGTATCGGCAAGAATATGACAAACCGTCTTTCTCCACCACTCACGCTTTTCCTTGAAATCTGCAATGTGTGCCTTCAGTGCACCGAACAGCTCATCCGACATAGCGGTAAGTGAACAACTGATGCCTATTGCACCGCCCGTAAGAAAGCCCTTGAGATACTCAATGTCAACTCCTCTTATATCCGTCCACAAAGCATCGTTGGAAGCGACAACCTTGTCATGTCTCTTTCCGTCTGAGGTATGTGAGAAATCGCAAAGGCTTGTGACAGATGCCCATTTTTCAATAGACTGAGGAGACATTCTTCTTATGGTATCCTTGTATATACGAAGTCCTTCATAAAGGCTGTGATTGTCAGACAGCCACATACCGTCGTAGAACCTGCCGGTAGAGAATGTCATTCTGAGACCGCCCGAAGCACAGCACTGTGCATAAAGCTCCGGATGACGTTTCTTTACATTGGCGATGACTTCGCGGAATCCCTTATAGTAGTTTACAAACGCCGCACCGTCATAGTCAAGTCTTGTATCCTGGTTGAAATCAAATTTTATAAATTCGGCAGAAAATTCATCAAGACGCTCGCAAATGATATCCTCCAGCCACTTGCAGGCCTCGGATTTTCCGAAGTCAAGAAGATACATATTCTTGTAGTTGAAGAAATACTCCGGATGTGCCTTCAATATATCCGAATCGACACCGCAGGACTCGATCTCCATCCAGAAGCCGAATTTAAGTCCCGCATCCCTTACAAGCTTTGAAAGCTCCTTCATTCTGCCCTTGAAGCCTGCCTCAAGATTCTCATGCCAATCTCCGCGGTACTGCCAGAACTCGTTGGCTTTTCCTTTTCCGAACCATCCGGCATCAATTACAAAGTACTCTATTCCAAGCTCCTTGGCACGCTCTATCTGCATTGCCACGTTATCAAAATCAATATACTCAAACTTGTACATCCATGTGTTGAACATTACCGGCATACGGCGTTCGGGATAGTTGTTGTTTATGAAATTGTGAAGCTTATAGCAGTCAAGATCCAACTTGTTTCTGAATTCATAATACACTATCGTCGGGAAATCAAGAGATTCACCGGGCATAAGCTCATAACGGAAGTTTCTGTTATTTATACCCAGCTCAAGCTCTACTCTTGTGGAAACCCCCGCAAGATGTGTTCTTGTCACGGTATATTTCCATGCACAGTCCGCAAGTATATGGAACGCATATCCTCTGCCTGTCTGTTCGCTCCATATTCCCACAAAAGGCTCTGCGCCGTAGGCATCGCGCACACCGTACACTTCGGCACCGATAGTAGCATTTAGTTCCTGCCATATACCGACGCTTTCATTTTCCCATGTGCTTGACTGGGAATATATCTGATACTCTCCACCGTCAAACATAAACTTTGAAGCAAGGAAAGTAATATCTATGGGCTTATCCGAAATATTGGTGATCTTGCCTGTCTGATATACCACCCCAAGCTCATCCGTCTTTCTCTCGGTTTCTATCCTGTACTCTTCGTATGTACTCGATATGCAATCTCCGTCTATATCTATCTTGCCCATAGCCTGACCGAAGCTTCCGTAGACGCTCCAGAGAAAATCGGCTGTATCATTGGCTTTTAATCTTATCATTGCGCATACTCCTCGCAGTATATTATAATTCATTTTATATTTTACCATATAATGCCAAAAAAAGCAAGTATTATGCGAAATTTTTATTTAAAAAAGCACCCGTAAAAACACGGATGCCGTAAAGGATATTCAACAAAATGTACGAATTGTGACAAAATCAGATAAGACAATTCAGATTCCATATTGCAAGACCAAGGTCAATAAGAAGCATACAAACTGCCAAACAAATTCCCTTATCTTTGGTGATCCCACTATGTTCCAAATAATACCGATCCACTTTATTCTCAGCCTTTAAAAGTCCCGAAAAGCGCAAGGTAGATGTTCCAAACGGGATAAACGTCACAAAAGGAGACAACAGAAACAGAAAGACACCTACATTTCTGTTAAAAGCGCTTCCTATGCTCATCAACGCAAGAACCAAAGAAAAAATACCATATTGTTGTCTTTTTTCATTTTCATATTTCTCCCAAAACAATATTTTCAGATATTGTACTACATTTTGCCAAATCTGTCAACAAAAAAAGAGACCGCTCGAAAGCAGTCTCTAAAATGCATCAACCAATATTAATAATAAACCTGAACGAAACCCTTCTCGAAGCCTGTGCATCAACAGTACCGTCTGCAGCATATACCGGATCGTTAAAGCTGAAACCGACCGCCTCCATAAGAGAAGCGAGCTTTTCCGAATCTCCGTCGGAAGCGGAAAGACAGTATGCCATGACATTGTCCGCTCTCTCCTGGGAAAGCTTCAGATTGTAATCGTATTCGCCGTTTGTATCAGTATGTCCCTCAACAAGAACTGCCTTCACAAAGCCGTCGTACTTCTCGTCAAGCACCACCGCGGAATATGCCTTTGCAAACTTTCCGAGGAATTCCTTACCGGTTTCCGATACTTCGTTCTTGTCAAAATCAAAAAGTATTGCGGAATCGAGAGTTACCTCACCGCTTATCTCATCAACATTGACGCTGAGTCCGGCAGAGCTGAATGCCGTCTTGAGCTCGGAGAGAAGATCGTACTTTTTCTCTGTTATCTCATAAAGCTCCGAATCATCCATCTCGTTTATAACAGCATAATCATCTGCGTACACATTGTCCGCAAAGCTGATCTTCAACCCCTTTATTGTCGCGGAATCGTCAGCTTCATACATGGTTATATCGCTCAGATCAAGCTCGGGGTGTTCAACGCTGAAATCAATTTCATATTCTACCGGTTCATATGACGTGATATTACTGAAATCGATATCAAGCTCAGGCACTTCAAAATCTATCACAACATCCTGCGCCTCAACAGCCTCGATCTCATCAAGTCCGAGATCTATATCCGGCATTTCAAAATCTATCACAACGTCCTGTGCTTCGACAGCCTCGATCTCATCAAGTCCGAGATCTATATCCGGCACTTCAAGATCTATCACAGCATCCTGCGCTTCGACCGGCTCAATGTCGGCACCGAGATCACTCAGATCTTCATCTCCGATACCGCTCACATCTATAAGCGCGTCATCATCACTCTTTGAACCGCAACCGTAAAGCGCAGAAACGCAAAGAGCCGCCGCGAGCATCATAACAATAAATTTCTTTTCAAACATATGTATTCTCCTTTAAAGTGTAACGCCATCCTTGAATATGGAAATCTCAAAGAAACCGTTCTTTTCGGAAAGACATTCCTTGCCTTCCGCAACGGATACAACATAATCAAGAAGCTCATCGGTAAGCTGTTCCATTGAAACACCTTCGAGAAGTCTTCCGGCATTGAAGTCTATCCACCCCTTCTTTCTTTCGGCAAGTGCACTGTTTGTGGAGATCTTGACCGTAGGAACGGGACCACCGAAGGGAGTGCCTCTGCCTGTTGTGAAAAGAACTATATGTACACCGGAAACGGACAGATTTGTAACCGCAACAAGGTCATTTCCGGGACCGTTCATAAGGGAAAGTCCGCTCTTGGTTACAATGTCACCGTAGTCAAGAACATCTGTAACATTTGCAAGTCCGCCCTTCTGTACACAGCCCAGAGACTTTTCTTCAAGAGTGGTAATACCGCCCTTCTTGTTTCCGGGAGAAGGATTCTCGTATATGGGCTGATTGTGAGCCATGAAATACTTTTTGTAGTTATTGACCATAGCCACGGTCTTGTTGAATACTTCTTCACTTACACAGCGTTCCATGAGAAGATGCTCCGCACCGAACATTTCGGGAACTTCCGTAAGGATACAAGTAACGCCCATCTCGGACATCCTGTTGCAAAGAGAGCCGCAAAGAGGATTAGCCGTAATGCCGCTGTAGCCGTCAGAACCGCCGCACTTAAGACCTATCTTGAGCTTTGAGAGCGGAACGGGAACTCTCTTGTCCTTTGCCGCTATCGCTTTAAGCTCGTCTATTATTGCAAGTGCGTCAGCAATTTCATCCTCACATTCCTGTGTATTGAGGAATCTGATTCTCTCGCTGTCAAACTCGCCAAGGCAAGGCTTGAACACATCAATGTTATTGTTCTCGCATCCCAGTCCCAGAACAAGCACACCGCCCGCATTGGGATGCTTTACAAGACCTGCAAGCACCTTCT
>SVQR01000137.1 GCA_015065225.1 Oscillospiraceae bacterium
AGGACATCGGACGCGACAATATCTTTATCAACTTCGATCCCGCGAACATCCTTATGTACGGCTTCGGAAATCCCGTGGATGCTCTGACTGTATTCGGAAAGTATGTGCGCAATATGCACGGCAAAGACGGATGTCTGCCTACCGATCCGAGGCATTTCGGTGAGGAAAAGGCTGTGGGACAGGGCATGGTAGATTTCCCCGCGATATTCAAGAAGTTCCGCGAGATCGGATACGATAGATATTGTATCATAGAGCGCGAGATAAGCGGAGAGCAGCAGGCGAAGGACATACTTTCTGCCAAGAAGTATCTTGAAGCACTTGTATAAGTCGGTATCCGTTTTTTACATCTTCATACAAGAGATAGGTTGTCGTTCAGGCGGCAGCCTTTTTTTATCGGCAAAACAAAAAGCACCGTTGTTTCACAGTGCCTTATGTTACGGGGATGTCCCCGACGATATTCTGTTGTTTTATTCGTTTCAGCTATTCCCCGGGATATCGTCTATACCTTCAACGTAAGCGATGCCTGCTTCGTCATCCGCAGGGGCTGCTCCTTCGTAGGGCAGCCACTCATCGGCTTGCGGTAATTCTTCCGTTCCCGGTAATATGTCATCTGCAGGTGCGGCTCCTTCGTCGGGGAACCATTCATCCGCTTCGATGATCTCTTCTTGTTGGTCAACGACTATATTTATGCTCCTTGATGCACAGAGCTTCTGCTTTGAGTCAAAGGCGAGGCAGGTGAGCTTTACCGTTGTTCCGGCATAGGGCGAAAGGTCAACGTCCACCGTGTAGGGTATTCCGTATGCCACTCCCACATCTACGTCGTTAAGTCTGTATACCACATATGAAAAATCGTTGTGAAGTGTCTCCGCAAAGGCGTGAAGCTCTATCTCTTCCGCGGGGACTCTTACGTTGTTGCCCAGCTCGTAGCTGTATCTATCGACGACCTTTCTGTAGTCGTCAAGGTATGCATCGGAAAGAAGCGGTTTTGATGCGGCTTTCCTGTATGTCGCGTTGTCAAAGCTGAATTTTCTTATTCCCGCGGCATCCACCGTCTCAAAAAGGAACATTGCGCATACCTGCGGATACTTTATGGGAAGATATGTGAAGAACTCATTTATCTGACGGGAGGCAAAATCCGTAATGTCCGCACCTGTTCTCGGATCTCTGTAGGATGCGCCGCATTCGGATATCATTATAGGCTTTTTATAACCGTAGAGAGATACTATCTTATTAAGGAGCGCACCGAATCTGCTTCTGTCAATACCCTGTTCAAGGGGGTCTGTTTCAGGCATATACGCGGCGTAGGCAGAGATGCCTACTATATCCACCCACTCATCGCCGGGATAATAAAGCTCCATGGTATCCTCGGGGCTGAAGTTTGGCGACCACACCATGACGCAGGTAGGCGCATATTTATGGAATATATCCGCAACTATACGGAACTTCTCTTTGTAAAGCTCGTAGTCGTTCGTAAAGATAGCAGATGTGGGATCGTTCATCTCGCAGGCAAAGCGTATGTATGTCTTTGTGCCTATCCTGTCTATATCCGTCGCAATTCTGACGTAGCGTTCGTCCTCGTATGTGATACTCGCAAGATCCGCAAGCCCCACAGGCTGGAGTCCTATCTGTATCGGAATATCGTTTTCCGCGCCCTTTCTGAACACTTCGGCATAGGGACGTATACCTTCCGAGGGCGTGCAGTAGATAAGTCCCGCACCGAGAGGCTTGCCCGTCATTTCACGGAAAGAGTCGAGATATCCGAAGTAGTTTCCCTTGAGGGTAACTCCCGCAAGTATTCCCGTTTCCGGGACGAGATCTCCGTCGGTAAATCTTCTGGCGTTATATTCTTCGTTTGTCGTTGTGGCAAACATCTGCACCGTGGTGTGGGTATACTTTGCCTTTCTTTCTGCGGCGATTGCAGACTGATGCTGACCTGCCATTTCCCAGAGCTCGCTCTCACGAAGGAAGCACTCCGCCGCAAAGTCACCGTTGCCCATATTCTCATAGCAAAATCCGAGATGATTGTACAGCATTGCGGCATTTACGGCACTGTCGTATTTGAGTATCGTCGGTGCGAGAGCCGTGAATCTCTTTGCCGCTTCCGCGTAGTCTCCGGAATTAAACAATCCCATCGCTTCCGACCATTTACCCCAGAAATTGGCACTTCCGGGTGCGCCGCTCTCTATTCTTTTAACAAGGCTCTTTGCCTCGGGACGTGTCACAAGCACGTTTCCGTCATAGCCGACCACCGCATCGAATGCTTCCAGAACGGCTCTTATGGGAAGGTATGTTCTTCCGTCTATTATATCAGCACCTACATCGGCGGGAATCCTTGTCCCGTTTCTGTAGATACAGCTCTCTCTTGTGGGACAAACCACCGTTGTTTCGTCAAGAGTGACTATCGCTTCTTTTCGTCCGTCATCCCAACTGACGCTCGCACCGTATGCTTCCATTGTTGCACGCAGAGGTACAAGAGTGCGGCTGTCGCGGATGAAGGGGTATCCATAGTTATCGTCAAATTGTACCCTTTCACCGTCTATTATTACGTCAAGTGCAGATGCGGAGATACACATGGTACACGCAAAAAGCATAACAACGGCTGTTTTACAGAGTATTTTCCAAAGCATGATAAGTACCTTTCGCTATTGTTGATATATCGTATTCTCACAGAAGGGCTGCCGCAACGGCACTTGCCACAAATTCACCCATCTTTTTTGCACCGTTAACATTCGGATGAAGTCCGTCAACAAGGCATCTTCCGTTTTCTCCCCACTTTTCGTATCTGCCGTATATTCCGCAGTAGAGGGTATCAATATATCTTACGGAAAGACGTGCGGACATTTCCTTGAGAAAATCGCCTTTTTTGAGGATGCTTCTGAAAGGTCTCACCTTTTCGTCTGCCTGAACGGGAGTGCAGATAAACTGAATGGCATTGGGGTACATCTCATAAAGCTTTTCGCTGACGTATCTTATTGAGCCGCCCCAGGTCTTTCTGTCCGCTTCTTCAAGTGGGATGAATACCCCTTCCTTTGTAAACTGTGCATCTGTTATTTCATCGGATTCGGGCATCTTATCGTTTGTGCCTGCTGCCATGATAATAATATCAAAGTCAGAAAATGCTTTGTCACCTTCGTTTTTCTTGTTCTTGATCTTTTCCACCTGATTACCCATAGTATTATTGGGATTTGGTTCGTCCTTTTTGAATACGGGGTTGCCGTCATATACAGTGTCCTCATAGTCGCACCAATGAGAGCCCGCAACAGCTGTACAGGCGTGCTTTTCTATCCCCAGCTTTTCACAGAAATATTTCGGCCATCCGCGTTCTCCCATATACAATGCTGTAATGCTGTCACCCATAAACAGGATGCTGAGGTCTTGGATCCTTTTGCCGTTGAATGTATTTTCCATCTTGATGTATCCTTTCGGTATATAACAATGTTTGTTTGCGGAAGAAAGACCGCAATGTGGATATTATAGCACTTAAAGGGGGAAAAGTCAAGATGGTTTGTGAGGATTGGGAGGATTACACATACGGTTATAGGTGGGGATTTTGTGCGGTTGACCGTTATGTTTAATTTCAGCTTTTGGATTGTTTATTTGTTATTGACTTTACCTCCGGGTAGCGTACATATCAGCGATATGATTATAAGGGTACAGCATATGACCTTGCCGACAGTCACAGGCTCTTTTTACGGTGCGAGAAGTATTCCGTAAAAGAAGGGCAGAAGCACACCGCCAAGCATGGAGAATACGGAAAACACCGAAAAATTTGCCTATTCGAGAGCCTTCAGAGAGAAATACATAAAAAGAAAGCTCGCAAGTCCGTGAACGAATCCGACCACACAGGAAAACAGAGAAATGTGCATCCCTTTCATGTTGTATATTATCATATAGAGCCTTTCATAAAGGACACCCGACAGCAAAAAGCCATCGGGTATCAAATAACAAATTCTAAATTATGCTTTCAGTCCGGCAATAAGCTGCTGTGCTCTCTCCTCAAGCTCCGCTTCGGTCCAGTCGGGATTTACTGAAACATATACGTTTCTCGAAAGGATATCAAGCGACTTTTTACACATATCGTGAGTATACTCCGGAACAATGTCCTTGTTTGCTTCAAACTTGAAGGGATCCATGAGAGGATTGAGCGCGCCCTTCTTTTCCATGATACAGCTCCAGTTTGTGTAAACGTGCTTGCCTGTGTCTATCGGAAGACCGCATTTTACATCTTCATAAGTTGCAAATTTTCTTGCCGCTTCCTCAGTTTCAAACTGAATTGCGATAGTCGTACCGAGGTCGCCCTCGATATCGTTTGAAGGAGCAAACTTGCAGTAGGGAGCGAGCTTTTCACGCATAGCGAACTGATTCTTTTTAAGGTCTGCGATTATTGAATCAAGCTTGTCAAACTGTTCCAGAAGAATAGCACAGGAAATGGCATTGGTACGATATTCTTTGCCGCAGAAGGATGTTGCCGTATAGTTCTCCATCTGTTTGCCGAAGTATGCGATAGCGGAGGAATCGTGGTAGATATTTGCATTTTCAAAAATCATTCTGTTGTCCGTAACAAGACCGCCGCCTTCGCCTGCTGTGATGATCTTGAAGAAATTGAAGCTGTATGCACCTGCATCCCCCCATGTACCGAGTCTCTTGCCCTTGTACCTCGCACCGTCAGCCTGGCAGGCGTCTTCAATTACAACTATACCGTGCTTTTTCGCAATGTCGCATATTTCGTCCATCTTACAGGGGAAGCCCTGGATATGTACGGGCATAACCGCCTTTGTGTGCTTTGTGATCTTTGCTTCAAAATCCTTCGGATCCAGCGTAAGTGTTTCATTAATGTCGCAGAGTACGGGAATCGCACCTGCCGCAACAACAGCCATAGCTGTCGCAATATAGGTGTAAGCGGGAACGATGACCTCATCGCCGGGGCCTATTCCTGCCGCAACAAGAGCCGCCTCAAGTGCCGCATGTCCGCTTGTCATAACTATACCGTACTTCGAGCCGAAAATCTCATTCATTTTCGTTTCCGTACGCTGATAAATATCGCCGTTCGTCTTAAACAAAACTCTCTCATTTATGGCGTTTGCCACTGCGTTGATTTCTTCTTGTCCTATTCTGTACATGGTTGTGTCTCCTTTGATTTGTATGTATTTATAACTTAATTATGTTGTTTGAAAATATAGGATTCAGGATTTAGGATTTAGGGAATAGGATTTAGGGAAGGTTGGAAACTTCGTTTCCTTCATTGATTTTAAATTAAAGTGCTGAATTGTTATTTCTGCTAAAACAAAATTCAAATTAAATCGAAAACTTCCGAAGAAAATTAACATTTTCTAAATCCTAAATCCTATCCCCTAAATCCTTCTTTCACACCTTCTTGAGATTCTCCAACGTCTCGCAAATAAGTGCAAAATCCGCATTCTCCGCGTAGGGCTGAATATGCTTGATATCGCACATCTTTATCTCATAGCCGCCTCTTACTCTCTCGGATTCGGTGGCAAAGTAGCCTTCCGAGCCGTTGGAGTTGGAAAGTGACAGCACATAGGGTATTTCCTTGCAGTAGGTGTCGATACGCATTCCAATCTCGCAGAACTGTTCAAATGGGAATGATACTATCGCTATGTCACCGATGCGGATGATGGTCTGTCCGTAGGATCTGTATTCCTTATCCGTCTCGCCCTTTTCGTAGGATTCTATTGTGGCACGGCAATGCTCGGCATAAAGTCCGAGATGGTTCACGTTATCCTCTTTAACCTTTTCGTACTCTGCCTTTGCAATCTCAAGATGCATTCTCGGTGCAAGCGGTATTTTCACTTCACCGCTGTAAACGGAAAGGTCAGCATCACGGTATACCTTGAGATTATCTGCAATTGTCTTTGCATCTCTTGCGGCATAACCGCCAAGCTCCATAGCATATTGTACCATTTGAATTCCCACAGTTCTTCCGTTGGGCATTCTCGGACCGACATCACCTTCGGGACCGTTGATGAATGCGGTAAGTCCGCCAAAGTCACGTTCTATAACGTCTGTCATAACGCCCGACCAGTCACGGGTTATCTCGGTGTTTTTTCCGCTTGCCGTACCGTGACAGCCGTAGTGGATAAGGTTTGCAATTCTTTCGCCGTCTTCGTTCTCAAAAGAGATAACGGTCATCCTCTTATCAACAGGTCCCCATGGATTCTGACCAAGACCTATCGTATTATCGGCTTTAAGCTCACGTCTGTTTATTCCGACGGTACTCTCACCCTGCGAATATCCCATTCTTACGGGGACTTTGTTTTCCGATGCTTCCTTTGCCGCCTTCAGAACATTTGGAAGGAAGATATCATCGTAATATTTCCTGTCTATTTCTCCCCAACCGACAGTACCGGTAAGGTTTGGCGCGGAGTGCGTGTGTGTTGCACAGATAATTATATTGCCCTTATCAATTCCCGTAACCTCGGATATCCTTCCGATAGTTTCATTTGCAAGCTGAGTGTTGATACTGCCTATTGTCAGAGTTATGAGTATGGCAGAGGTATCGCCTTGCGAGAAAGCAAACGCCGTTGCGGTAAGGTCATCGTTTACACAGGTGGAATAAACATCGGGGCTGTAGCCGTAGAGGTTGCCACCGACAATTGGTGTGATAATGGTGCGAGATGTGCCGAGGAGCAGTTTCGTTGACATTACAGTATCTCCTTTCCTATTTGACATTTGACAATTGCTTAAGATTCTCAAGTGTATTACAAACAAGTGCATAGTCCGCATTCTTCGCATAGGGCTGAATGTATGCCTGCTGATACATTTTCACCTCGTATCCTCCGCGGCAAATCTGATCCTGCGTTACAAAGTAGTTTCCCGAGCCGTTGGCGTTGGAAAGGGAGAGAACATAAGGAATTTCCTCGCAGTATGCGTCAATCCTCATACCTATCTCCGAGAAAAGCTCAAAGGGGAAGGACACTATCGCCACATCACCGATTCTGATTATGGTCTGCTGTACCTGTCTTTCGGCGGCGTCCTCATAGCCGTTTTCATAGGATTCTATAATCTCCTCGTAGTATGCTCTCTGACCGCCTGCCTGATTTACAAATTTGTCCTTTAACGGTTCGAGCAATTCCTCCGCTTCTTCCCTCGGAATTCGTTTGTCAAGCGGAACTGCCACAAAGCCTCCGAACATGGAAAGCTCCGCATCGTGATATGCCTTTATACCGTCAAAAATCGTCTTTGCATCTCTTGCGGCATAGCCTCCGAGTTCTTCCGCAAATTTCACGTTGCCTATTCCCGTGGTTCTTCCGTTTGTGCATCTCGGACCGACATCGCCCTGCGGACCGTTGATGAATGCGGAAATACCGCCCGTATCACGGGTAAGCACATCCTCCATAACACCGGGCCAGTCACGGCTGACCTCTTTGTTGTTTCCTGCGGCAGTACCGTGACAGCCGTAGTGGATTATATTTGCAACAATACTTCCGTCATCACCTTTAAATGATATTACCGTCATCTGCTTATTCAAAGGTCCCCACGGATTCTGACCGAGATGAACGGAATTGTCCGGATAAATCTGACGTCTGTTGCATCCGACAAGGCTCTCGCCTGTACCGATACCCACCTTTACCGGCTGCATTTTGCCGACAGCCTCACCGCAAGCCTTCATTATGCCGGGAATCATAATTTCTTCGATATACTTATAGTCGCAATCGCCCCAGCCCGACTGGAATTTTGTGATAGGACCGGAATGTGTATGTGTTGCGCACAGAATTATGTTGTGCTTCGGAATATCGAATTTTTCCGAAATCATTGTAACTGTTTTTTCGTTTATATCAAAACCGATAACACACAGCGAAACCGTAACAAGAAGTGCCTTTGTCTCCCCTTGCGAAAACGCAAAAGCCGTTGCGGTAAGGTCGTCGTGTATACTCTCGGAATATGTTGTGGGATTGTAGCCCATAAGATTTCCGCCGACTTCGGGAGTGATGACGGATCGGGCAACTCCGAGAAAAAGCTTGGATGACATAAAATCCCCTCTTTCTTTAATTGTCAATTGTTCTTGAGTATTCTCAAATTCTCACTTACCCAATAATCGTCAGTGTTCTTGGGAAGCGGATAAATTGTACGCAGTGACATAAGGAATTGCCATATCTCATAGCCGCCAGACGGAATATCGTTCTTTGTGGGAAGATATGCATAGCTTCCGTGGGTGTTACAGAGATTGAGCGTATATGTATATGGGCTGTATGTGCGGATTCTGAGACCTATTTCGGCAAAAGCCTCAAAGGGTGCGGGCACATATGCGACATCACCGATCGTTACTATGCTCTGCGGAAATTCAAAGTGTGTCTTATAGGGTTTTCCTTCTTCCTCGTGTGCCTTGTGTTCTGCGAGAACATCGTTCCAATGGATATAGGCGTTTTTGTTTACTCCCATTTCACCGACTTCGCCAAGCTCGGACAGCTTTTTCTTTGCCTCCTCTTTTGTGGGAAGTGTGTCATATGGGATCCTGACAG
>SVQR01000138.1 GCA_015065225.1 Oscillospiraceae bacterium
CTTAACCTCACGTCCCATACCATCATATTGAGTTACAGTTCTTTCACCTTTCGGATTAACTACCGTTATTGTATTTGCATCAGTATCATAATAATATGTAGTGGTTGCAAATTCATTAACCCCCTCGATTGTATCAAGCATCATACTTTCAATCATCTCACCGGTACCAAGATAATAGTTTACCTGTGCACCGTAATATAGCTTCGAGTAATTTTCTAACACCTCGTCTGTCGGATATGTAAGTGCCGAACCCGTTACATTATAGTAATTCAGAGTTGTAATGATAAATTGCGAACCTAACTCATCACCGTTTGATACATCATCATATTCACGCCATTCTCTGCCATATGTGATATTTTCAACCGCAGCCTTATTTCTGATAGGATTGATAATATCAACATCAAGATATGTGCCGGTGAATCCGTTGTACTTGTAGGTCTGAATGGTGCAGGAAAAACCACTCTTATAAAGCTTATAACCAGGCTGTATGATCCTACCGAAGGTACTATTCTTTTTGACGGAAGAGATATTCGTGACTATAATGTTGAACAGCTTTATTCCGTATTTGGAATTATCTTTCAGGATTTTGGAAAATATGCTTTATCGACAGCAGAAAATATTACTATTGGAGACATAGATAAGGCATATAATGATGAGGATGTAAGAACGGCCGCATATATGAGCAGTGCCTCAGGCTTTATTGATGATCTGCCTGATGGATATAATACTCCTCTCACAAGGGTCTTTGAGGAAAACGGTACAGAACTGTCAATAGGACAGTGGCAGAAGCTTTCTGTTGCGAGGGCTTTCTACGGCAAAAACGATATTCTTATCCTTGATGAGCCTACAGCCTCCCTTGATGCAATTGCAGAGCAAGAGATATATTCGAAATTTGATGAATTGCGTAAAGGTAAGACAGCGATATTTGTCTCCCACAGACTTTCAAGTGCAACAACTGCAGATAAGATTATTGTTATTGACGCGGGAAAGGTTACTGAAGTTGGAAATCACAAGGAACTCATGCAGAACAAAGGTACATATTATGAATTATTCTCCACTCAGGCAAGACGCTATATTGAGTCGGAGGAAGTTATAAACGAAAATAATATTTGATTATGAAAGGATTCACATTATGAAATTAAGACCTCCGGCAATTCCCCTCATAAATGTTGACCCATATTTTTCCGTTTGGTCAACAACAAATGTACTCACCGACAGCGACACAACTCACTGGACAAGCAAGCCAAACACAATAAAGGGTAAAGTAACAATTGACGGTAAAGATTACCGTTTCATGGGACTCGGTGAAGAACCTACACTTTGTCAGACAGCATTTGACTATGATGCTTTTTCGACATATTACACATTTGAGAATGATGTTATTGTTCTAAAAGCGGTATTTACTTCTCCGCTTATCCCTGATGATATCGCGCTTTTCACAAGACCTGTTACATATCTTAAGCTCACATATACATCAAAAGACGGTAAAGACCATAAAGTAACAGCTTCCGTTTCCGTTTCCGAAGAGCTCTGCCTTGATGTAAAGGGACAGTCACAGATTGAAACACAGGCTTTTGACAATCCGACTGCAGTCAGAATGGGAAACAAGGATCAAAAGGTGCTTAATCGCTCGGGCGATGATGTAAGAATAGACTGGGGCTATGTATATCTTGCAAATGCGGACAAGAATACAAAGCTTACAGAGTGGAATATTGATGATATGCATTATATCAGAGCTGAAGCAGAGGTGGGGGATAACGGTACTCTCTTTATGTTCGCATATGATGATATAGACTCACTTATTTATTTCGAGATGCCGCTGAAGTGTTACTGGAACAAGGACGGTAAGACCATCCTTGAAGCAATAAGCGAAGCTGCGGCTGACTATGATTCTGTTATAGAAAGATGTAACGCCTTTTCCGAAAAGCTCTATGCAGATGCAACAAAGGCTGGAGGAGAAAAGTATTCCGATATGCTTCTTCTTGCCGTACGTCAGGCAATGAACGCACATAAGGTTGCAATAGATGAAAATGGCGAGATCCTCTTTATCTCAAAAGAATGTTTCTCCAACGGTTGCGCAGCAACTGTTGACGTCAGCTATCCTTCGATCCCTATGTTTCTTCTTTACAATCCCGAGCTTGTAAAGGGCATGATGCGTCCTATTTACAAATTTGTGGAGCAACCGGAATGGACATACGATTTTGCTCCCCACGACTGCGGTCAGTTCCCGATACTTAATCGTCAGGTATACGGCTATGATAAAGAAAACAAGATTCATAAATTTGAGATGCAGATGCCTGTTGAAGAATGTGGCAATATGCTTGTAATGGAAGCAACGGTTGCTCTTGCAGAAGGTAATGCCGACTTTGCAAAGTCTCACCTGGATGTGCTTGACGGTTGGGTAAAATATCTTGAAAAATATGGTAACGATCCGGAAAATCAGCTTTGTACAGACGACTTCGCAGGTCACCTTGCACATAACTGCAATCTTTCCCTCAAGGCTATCATGGGTATCGTTTCCTATGCTATCATTCTTGATATGCTCGGTGATAAGGCATCCAATGACAAATATATTGCCGAAGCAAAGGAAATGGCTGAAAGCTGGATCATTCGTGCAAAGAATCCCGACGGAAGTTTTAAACTTGCTTTCGACAGACCCGGCACATTCAGCATGAAGTACAACTGTGTATGGGATAAGCTCTTTGATACGGGTATCTTTGACAAAACATTTATGAGAGCGGAGATTAATTCAAACTTCGAGCATTTTAATCCCTACGGTATGCCGCTTGATAATCGTTCCACATATACAAAATCCGACTGGCTTGTATGGACTGCAACTCTTTGCCATACAAAGGATGAATTTGAAAGATACATTCTTCCTCTCTGGAATGCATACAACTATTCCGCATCCAGAGTTCCAATGACAGACTGGTATTTCACGGATACGGGTCTCAAGAGGGGATTCCAGAACCGATCTGTTATCGGAGGTCTTTTTATCAAGCTTCTTGAACAGAGCGGTAAGATGATCTATCGCAGATAAATGCGGATAAAGTATTGACATTTTTGAAAATATATGATAAAATAAGCAAAATTTTGAAAGGACTACGACAATGACAGTTAAGTTTTTTGCTCTCAGAACAAATACTGTCCCTATGCACGGCACAGATACTATGTATTGGTATCGGTCGGGCTTGTATTGTCGTACCCAAATTTCGGTATAACCTATTATAGTGTTATTGGATATTAGGATACTTACGGTGCAAGTCGAATTCTTTTTCGATTTGTACCGTTTTTTTGTCAAACGAAAACCACCAGCAGTGCTGGTGGTTCCAAAAAGCTTTAGCTATGCGTAGAAAAAATACCTCCTTTGATGTATAATAAAAATGGTCTGCCAACCAAAAATAAAAACATCAAAGGAGGATCAAGTCGTGAAACTTGACACAGATAGTTTAGCACATACGCAATGGAATTGCAAGTACCATATTGTATTTGCACCAAAATATCGAAGACAGATAATATATGGAAAGATCAAAGCAGATATAGGAAATATGCTGCGGAGATTATGTGAATACAAAGGAGTAGAAATAATAGAAGCAGAAGCGTGCAAAGATCATATACATATGTTAGTGTCGATACCACCAAAGTACAGTGTGGCACAAATAATGGGATACCTGAAAGGAAATAGTAGTCTGATGATATACGAAAAGTACGCAAATTTGAAGTACAAGTACGGAAACAGACATTTCTGGTGTAGGGGGTACTATGTAGATACAGTAGGGCGCAACAAAAAGGCGATAGAGCAGTATATAAGAAATCAACTGAAAGAGGATAACGAAGCAGAACAGTTGAGTATAATGGAATACATAGACCCGTTTACGGGTCAGCCGGTAAAAGAGGGCAAATAAAAAAGCCCCTTTAGGGGCATGCCTGTGAAAGTCGCGCGGTTGGCAGACTTTTCGATGAGCCTATAGGCTCAGCCCAGGGCATGCCCCAAGGGGGCTTGTGCAAGCCACCGGCACGGCCGGTGGTTATGACTTGTCCGTTTTTACTGGACTTGTTCACATTTACTGTAATTTTTTATTAGTTCTTTGTGAGTAAATTAAATGAAAATGAAATACTAACTATACAGTGATTATTATTTCATTGTCGGTAAAGAATAACATGACTTTATTATCATTTCCCAAAATTCTTCTTAATAATCGCGAGATCAGAAACAGATACATTGCCGTCTTCATTGATATCCACACACATGCGTAAATAAGAGCTCGCCTCTGATGCAAAACCTCTGAGAACACGAATAAAATCGTCAATGTCAATAAGTCCGTCGCCGACACTCTCCTCATAGGAGTTACAGATATCTCCGGAGGTAAGAACCACCGTTTCAAATGCAACATCTTCGCCTGCAACCGCAATCTCCGTCAAATGGCTGACATAGCCGTTCTTTTCAAAGGTTGCGCTGTATTCGCCATCGGCGAGAGCTACAACAAATCCGAGAACAGCCTTGTTCTGGCTATTATAAGTTATGTTGCAAGCATCCTCATATACTGTACATACGTCAGCACCTGCCTTGGTTTTAACAACAAGCTTGCCTCTGCCATCGTATCCGTTTTCTTCGTAAACATAACTGTCACCCTGTTCTCTTTCAAGAGCATAGGACAGCGTTACGTTGCATTCCTTTGCAAGTGTAAACTCTGTTTCAATAGGCTGACAATACACCTCGGTACTAGCAACATGAGGTGAATATACATACACACCATCGGAATATACCGATCCGGAATTCACACTGTCAGAGGGGGTGAAATTCTCATCCGTTGGTAAAGCAACTGCAAAAAGCTTATCAATTGTGGGAAGTGATGCAGAACCTGTTGCCTTTACTGAGAAAGTAAATGTACCGATTGTGACCTTTGAAGTACCGGCATCCACATATCCACCATTCTTTGCGCTCCATGAGTTGCGATAAATTCCATCGGAATCAAGATAAGTTTCAAAATTTACACCCTCTCCCCTGCCTGCTTCGGTTACGATGTCAGAGAACACAAAGGAATCGAGTGCGAAGTTTGCTGTATCATAGCTGATACCAAAACTTCCGTAATTTGCCTTTGCCCCCTCAAATGAAAGCGTGAGAACATACTTGTTGTTGTCGGAAAGCCTGCCTACATAGGTGTACTTGCCGTACAAAGCATTTGTCTTTACAACGGTGAAATTACCCGCACCGTAGATTGTTGCGTAAATGTACTTTTCGTCCTGCGTTGTCTGCACAAGCTCTGCCGTATCAGACTCAACCGCAAAAAGACGGAGTGCCTCACCGGCGGAGATTTCGATTATAAGGGACTTGGGAATCCTTATATCAACACCATTGGGAAGATTTGTAACTTTTTGGTCTTTTTCATCAAAGGCATTAAGCGTGAAGCTGTATGCAATTTCGTAGCCGTTTATAACAACAGAATCATTTCCGAGATATCTCTCTACAATTCCGATTTCTTCATTTGTTTCATATTCGTCCGGAGAAATAGGATTAACCCTTATGTAAGAAACACCGTTTGCCGAAATATTGGAGTTTTCGCAAAGTTCAGGAGAAATTCCTGTCCAGATTGCGTAAAGGGTTACGTCTTCTGACGGAGGAATAAAGCTCATAAATCCGGTTTCGGCGTTCTTGTCAGTGTTCCAGCCAACAAATTCGTAGCTGTATATACTAAGATCGCCAACATCCGGAAGGGTTGCCGTCACTCCGTCATAGCAATCCATGCTTTGAGGAACTGTACCTTGCGCACCGTTTGCATCAAAGGTAATTGTTCTGAGCTTTGAAAACATAACACTATGCTCGCCATTACCCGCAATTTCATAAATACCGTCTTCGGTACGCTGCACGATTTCGTCATCTATGAACAATGCTCCATCATCTTCATGGCACACTATTTCATAGCCCTCAAATGTACCGTCACTTACATAAGCGGGATAAACCTCTGTGTCATCTGCATCGTATACAATAAGTTTACTCTTTGAGGATGCAGTATATCTGTAACCGGAAACTCTGTCACTTACGATAAAGGCTTCAATTCCGCTTATTGTATCACTACCACTTGTGGAAAGTATTGCGCCGTCAAATGTGCCACCGGTGATGTTGATTACGCTGTTCCCATCAATGTATGTTCCGGAAGTTAGTACACTTCCGTGATAAATCTTAGCGTTTGTGAAGTCTCCTGCACTTATATTCACAGTAACATCACCTGTAATGCCTGTTTTCTGATTTACACCTGTGTAAAGATTTGTAACGTGTCCGCCGTCAATATTGATTTCAACATTGCCATCAAGGATCGTGTCACCGCTTGCACCGCCATGGCTTCCGCCGAATACGTTTTCAATATATGCATTTCCTCCGATGTTCATTATTACATCGCCCTTGACAGTTGCGACATTGTAAGTTGCGCCTGCGGCAAGCCTTGACAGTGTACCACCATTTACGGTGATTACGCAAGGGTTTGCAAAAGTTGCGTTTTCAGCATGTGCAACGTGAATTGACATATTATTCTTAAACACTGTGCTTGTCTTGAAATTTTCACCAAGAGTAAGGTTGAATCCCCTTGTCACAATACCACTATCGTAATATTCACCGCCAAGGTGATAAGTGAGGTTATCCATTTCAAGCTCACCTTTGAGAGACATACTTCTATAGTAAATAATCTTAGGATTCGTACCGTCAACGCCAAGAATTGTAAGCTTTTCTCTGCCCGTTATATCTCTGAAAGTATTTGTGTCATCAGCCTCCCCTGTAATAAACTCGGCTGTACCGGAAATAAAGATATAACCTCCGGAAGCACCCAAGGCCGCAGTTGCAGAGTTAATATCGGGATATGCACTTCTTTCGGTTCCGTCTATTTCAACATAGCCCTTGCCGGATTTTACCACAGCCGCACTTTTACCGTTGTATGTGAAAACCTCAGGCTCAAGATTGCTGTAGTCCTGAACCCATGTAACGGTATATTCCGTAAGGCTGTTTGCAAGTGCAGGGGTATAAACAAATTCGCCATCTCCATCTGTATCGGAAATAACAAGTCCGCCAAAGCAAGGTATCTTGCCCTCATCGGGAATAAGAAGGAAGGTGGGAGACAAAGTTGATGAGCCGGGGGATTTAAGAGTAACCCTTCCGCCTTCTGCCGATTTTATTACATAATCAACAACAGCGCTTGCGGTCTCGTCAAACGAATACAAACCGGAGCATCCGTTGTTGAAAATAACGGAATAACACGCCGCCTTTCCGTCGGGGGACTTAGAGGTGTTGTATTTGATAATCTTATTGGTTGCAATATCGCCGCCAATAACAAGTGTTACATTACCCTCTATAACACTATTGGAATCCTTTTCGCCATAACCAAGATTCAATTCTGTTGTTACTTGCGCGTTTTTGCCTATTTCAACATAAACCGATGCACCATTCGGGATATTGCCGTAGCATCCTGCAACATTGACTACTCTGTATGTACCGCCGTTAAGTATCACTTTTGAAGGGAGTGTCTTTTCTCTGTCATCCGTTGAGAAAAGTGTGGGGCCGCCTTCACTGTGATGCTTATAGTTCTCACCGATAATAAGTTCTCCGCTTGCGTGGAGGTAAGCATAGGGAAGTCTGAATGTGATATTGTCAATTTCTGCCGGTGCTTCAAAACGTAAATGACCGTTCTGAAGTGTATACAATTCGTTACCGGTAAGACCTTTGATTGTTACCTTGCCTCTGCCCTTTATGTCAAAGCCGTCAAACTGTGCTTCTGTAACGTCAGATACAACAATTATTGTTCCTTCACGTTTTTCAAGCCCCTTTATGGCATCTATAAGTCCCGAAAAAGTATAATATGTTTGTCCGTCAATGCTTACAGTTTCGGTGTTGGCAACAAATACTGTTGTTACGCCGTCAATTTCATATACCTTTGTAATCTCCTTGTGTTCACCGTAGGTTACGTCAAATGTACCTGCAGCAGAGAGGGTATAAAGGAATTTTCCTTCATCGTTCGCTGTAAGCTCGTTACCATTTACAAAGGGAACAAGACCATCACCGGGAATAAGCTCAAGTGTGGGATTCTTGCCCTCTGCATAAACTTCAACTTTTCCGTTTGTACCGGATTTTACGATATAATCGAGATAGACAAGTGCATCATTTGTGATTGTGTATGTGTCGGCAAGTCCGTGGTTGAGAATAAGAGTATAGAATGCATTTGTTGCGTTTGTGGGTGTTTTGCTTTTGTCTATG
>SVQR01000139.1 GCA_015065225.1 Oscillospiraceae bacterium
CTCAAAAGTAATTATGTGCAAATTAAGCAAAAGTAAACCGCAAAAGAACAATTCTCAGATTTTACCTGTTCGGTATTTGTATCAAAACAACATTTCGGAATAATAATAAGTATGCATAAAAAATGCGGGGAAGTCAAAATATAAAGACTTTCCGATGGAGGAAAAATAATGAAAAGAGCTATTATAACGATACTTGCGGCAATGACAGTATTTTCTCTTGCATCCTGCGATGACGAAATGAAGAAGGATGCCAAAAGAACCGCAGACGATGTCAGAAACGGTGTCCGTGACATGACAGACGGTATTGAGAGAGCCGCCGATGATTTCACGGAAGGTACAATGTTTGACACAGACAAAAACTACAATGTTGACGAATACACCGCCAACGGTACCGAAATGAAATAAAAGAATACCGATCGGTCAAGAATTAACTGCCGGTCGGTATTATTTTATCATATATTTGATTTTATAAAGTCTGCCATCGCACGACCGAGAATACAGTATCCTTCATCGGTGTAATGGTATCCGTCTGATGCTCGGATATCGCTTTTACCCATGACGACCGAATATAGATCGTCAATCGCAAGACCGTATTTTTCGGCAACTCTGTGAACGGTTACATTTCTTGCATCCACCTTTTCGTTTCTGAATGTCGATGTGTCACCGTTTTTTGTCAGCGGAGTTACAGTCATAAGACATACCTTTTCGGGGGGATATTTCTCAAGAATGTGGCATACAGCTTCTTCATAGTATTTATCAAAATCCTCTTCGGAAAGTCCCATGCCGTGAAGACCGTTGTTGAAGTGTATAAGATCATATCTGCAGTGCCCCAACATATAATCTATCTCCCACAGTATATCCGGATTGTCAATACCTTTTGATGTGGTCAGATAATCAAGATATAAAGTACAGGACTTATATTCTTCAAGAAGGAAATTCTTACATTTCGGGAAGGATCCGTGAGTAATTGAATCTCCTATAAACAGCACTCTCTTTGCCTTATCCTCTTTGTTTTTCGGCTCTGTCGGGTGATCATGCCAGACATGAAGCCATTCATATTGTTCAAGATGGGGTGTATCGTTCATGGTTATGTTTCCTTTCAGTTTCTTCTTTCAAGCAGGTGATCGCAAAGATCGCACAAAAGCTCGGTATATTCTCCGGAAAAAACGGAGCTTATCGCATCCTTTGCGATATTCACCTGTTTCTCCGCCTCTTTTTTTGCACCGTCAAGTCCGAGATGCGTAACAAATGTACATTTATGTTCTTTTTCGTCACTGCCGATATTCTTTCCGAGTTCTTCCTGCGTTCCGGTAACATCAAGAATATCATCGGTTATCTGAAAAGCCAGTCCGAAGGCATGGGCAAATTCCGATGCACAATCAAAAGCCTTTTTATCGGTAGTTTCCGAGGCAATACATCCGAGAAGGCATCCGGCCTCTATAAGCATTCCGGTTTTTTTTCTCTGAAGGATGCGAAGTGTGTCAAGAGAAATATCCTTACCTTCACTTGACAGGTCTATTTCCTGACCTCCGATCATGCCGAGAAGTCCTGCCTTTTCCGCAAGAACCTTTACAGCATCGACTTTAGCCTTGTCGGAGAGATCACTTCCCGTAATAACACAAAATGCCTCTGTCAGAAGACCGTCACCTGCAAGTACTGCCGTTGCTTCACCGAATACCTTGTGATTCGTCGGCTTTCCTCGGCGCATATCGTCATCATCCATACAGGGAAGATCGTCGTGTATAAGAGAATAAGTATGCACCATTTCAAGAGCACAGCCCAGTACCAGAGCTTTATTCTCATCACCGTTGCAAAGTTTACAGAAGCACCATACAAGGAAAGGACGTATTCTTTTACCGCCTGCGGTCAATGAATATCTTACCGACTCGGTAACAGCCCTCATCTCCTTTGTGAAGATCGGACTTGACTCATACCTGTCGCATATATCGCTCAGTGCAGTATTGACTTTTTCCGCATACTTACTTATTGCGGTCAACAGCTTCTCATTCATTGATCGTTATCCTCGCTGTCTTTCTTTGCAAGCTTTATCTTCTTTTCAGCACTGTCAAGCATCGCATTCGCACTTTTTATAAGTTTTATGCCTTCGTTGTAAAGGTCAAGTGATTTATCAAGCGTGGCACTACCGTCTTCAAGCTCGCGTGCTATAGCCTCAAGTCTTTCAAGTGCCGCTTCAAATGTTATCTTTTCTGTCTTTGCAGCCATTTAAACAGCTCCTTTCGATCTACTCTTTTTCGTTTTAGTTATCTCTGTGACGTTAGCTTTGATGCTTCCGTCGCTCATCTCAAGCAGGATATTATCATTAACGGATAAGTTGTCAACAGAGGAAGCTACCTTACCATCCTTGTCATAAACAGCTCCGTAACCTCGGGAAAGTACCGCAAGGGGATTGAGAGCTGCCATTTTTGCACTAATGCCGGAAAGCTCGCTTCTTTTTGCGGCTGTCTGCCTTTCAAAAGCATTGGTGAATCTTATCTCAAGACCTGCAAGATCTGTTCTTTTTCTGTCAACATAAACAAGCGGTGACTTGAAGAAATGCATACCTGAAACCGCCGAAACTCTGTTCTTCAACGCCCCAAGCGTAGTTTCCATACAGTAATCAAGTCTGTCCTCCAGTGATGAAAGCATTGCCTTCAGATCGCGCACATCGGGAACAGCAAGCTCTGCCGCAGCCGAAGGGGTAGGTGCTCTTAGATCCGCTACAAAATCGCATATTGTAAAATCTATTTCATGACCTACAGCGGATATGACGGGCGTCTCGCAGGCAAATATGGCTCGTGCAAGCTTTTCGTCATTGAATCCCCACAGATCTTCGATAGAGCCTCCGCCTCTGCCTATAATTATCGTGTCGACTTTGCCGTCGAAATACTTTATACCCCGTATAAGTGATGCGGGAGCTCCCGATCCTTGCACAAGGGCAGGGAAGAGCTCAAGCTCACAAAGGGGATATCTTCTGGTAAGAATATTTGTAAGGTCGGCGATCGCCGCACCTGTTTCGGAGGTGATCATACCTATCTTTTTCGGGAAACGGGGGATTGGCTTTTTGTATTCGTCATTAAAAAGACCTTCAGCCGACAGCCTTTCTTTAAGCTGTTCAAAAGCAAGATAAAGCGAACCTATTCCATCAGGCACAAGCTCATCGCAATAGAGCTGATAGATTCCGTCACGTTCATAGACAGATATCCTTCCGTGTGCCGTGACCTTCATTCCGTTTTCCGGCTCAAAGGGGACAAGTGATGCATAGCTTCTGAACATTACCGCTTTAAGATTGCCTGTAGCATCCTTGAGCGTAAAATAAAAATGTCCGCTTTTATAGTGATTTGTGAAATTGGATATCTCACCCTTGATATATATATCGGAAAGCAGCTCAGCCGAGCCGAGTATTGCCCCGACATATTCGTTGAGCTGCGAAACAGTTAAAGTTATTGGTGAATTCATTTAATGTATAACCTCATTTATGAAGTCCGTATCTTCTTGCAGCAAGACACGATATACCGAATGCATTATCACATGAGTACTCAGGTCTTGCAAAAAATACATTGTCAAATTCCGAAAGAACCTTTCTGATATAAGTATTGGACATAACACCGCCCGCATAAAGCACAGGAAGTCCGGGATACATAAGCCTTACATCCGCCGATATCTTTGCAAGCGTCTTACCGATGTAACAAAAGGTAAATTTGCATATATCGCTTTTATTTGCTCCGTCATCTATCATCTTTCTGCAGATATTCTCAAGTCCCGATAGATTGCAGTATCCATCTTTTACGGATATCTTAGGTGAATATATCTTATCGCTGTGCGTTGAAAGAGCATCCATCTCGCGACCGCAGGGAAAATGCATTCCCAGCGCAACTCCGCATCTGTCTATAGCCTGTCCTGCATTAAGATCCTTTGTACCGCCTATTATATCACATTTTAAGCCATCATCGAGAGAGGAAACCCGGAGTACTTCGGTAGTACCGCCTGAAACATGGAAGGAAAGAAAATCACTTCGGAGCAGGCTCTCACAGTTCCCGGAAACTGCCGCAGCGACAATATGTCCGGCCTGATGTGAAAGCTCATACATAGGTATATTAAGCGCACTCGAAAATGCTGTTGCAAAAGAAGCACCTGCAAGAAAACAAGGCATATATGATCCTTCCGCATCCCTCGGCCTTACGGATACGCCAACGGCACATATATTCTTTCTGTCAATATCTGCCGCGGAGAACAGTTCGTTACAAAGTTCCGGTAATGCCCTTGTATGATGAAAAAGAGCATCACTCTGCCGAAGCCCCTGCTCACCATCCTTTACGGGTAACAGACGACGTACTTCCGAAATGATATTATGTCCGTCGGATATACACAAACTTGTGGTATAATTGCTTGTATCGACTCCGAGAAAAAGACGATCCATTTCTCAGGCTTCCTTGTTTAATTCTTTGACGATATTTCCCAGAACACCGTTTACAAAGCTGTAGCCGTTATCATCGTCAAAGCGTTTAGCAAGCTCGACAGCTTCGTTACAGGAAACCTTCGTGGGAATATCTTCGACATAAAGCAGCTCGTAAACCGCAAGTCTGAGGATGGAACGGGAAACTCTTGATATTCTTTCGGGCTTCCAATTTGAAGCTGCATTTTCAATAAGTGTGTCAAGCTCGGATAACTTCTGAGTAACACCGAAATATGTCGCGGAAATATATGCATCGTTTCTTATTTCTTCTGGAATGATACCGTTTTCCGCATCAGGAAAATAGTTTATGTAAAGCTCAAGAAGCTCGTCAGGCTTTTCCTCAGTATTGAAGGTGAAGTTAAAAAGAAGACAAAGAGTGATCTCTCTTGCTGTGCGTCTGTTCATCGTCTGTCCTTTCTGCGGCTGTTGGCCGATCTTGATGAATATATTTTATAACATAATAATTATACAACATATCTTTCTTTTTTTCAAGAGCAAACAGCAAATTTAAGAATATTTTTTCCTGTTTATTTAAGAAATCATCAATAGCTGTTATTCACCGAGCAGCTTTTCCTGCATTTCACCTATCTCCGAAAGAAACTCGCTCATTGAAATAAGATCTTTAGCTATATCCTCATCCTTAAGAAGCTCTCTGACAGCACATTTAACACTCCATACAAATTCAATGCTCGGTCTGAGGTATGCATCTTTCATTGCGATAGGACATGAGAATCTCGCCCTCGGATCGATTCTCACTTCAATCTTTGTTCTTCCGTCTTCTTTTTTGGAAAGATACGGATAGAACGGATATATCCTGCAGGCAAAAGGTCTGAATCTCCTGTCACAGCTTCCTTCACAGAAAACTGTTTCTGTGCCGTCATCAGCCTTGCCGAATGTGAATCTTGTATCCTCACTGTCGGATGTTAATGCCTCGAGCAGCTCCTTTTCGTGAGGTAGAAGCCACATACCGAGTGTTTCTCCGTTCTTTCCGTTATCATGACAACAAAAAGCACCGCAAAGAGTGCCGCAGTCATATTTCAACGGTGTCACATCCTCAAGTCTGGTATAAGCCTTAAGCAATGTTTCATAATGTTTTATCATTGTTTATCTCCTTCATCATTTGTGAAAATACTGTTCAGTAATTCTTTATCAATAATCAAACAAAGTCCGACAGTCGATGTGAAAACTGCCGGACAAATATTCTTTGTAAAAATTATTTCTGAACAAGGTGAACTGCAAAGCCTGCGATATCACCGTCAACATAAACAGCCTTGTAGTTGCCCTTTGCATCAATGTTCTTTGATTCTTCAATGAACTTGACGCCCATGGACTTAAGATACGCTTCGGCTCTCTTTATGTTGTTGCAAGCGATGGCTATATGACCCTTTTCACCGTACCAGGGCTTTTTCATGATCTCGATATCGCTGTTGAGGAACATACCGCCTTCTTTGTCCTTGTTGATCTCAAGGCAGAAGGGAGCAAACTGCTTTGCGATATCGTAAGCATTGTCCGCATTACCTGCATTGATACCTACATGAACGATCTTGAAGCCATGCATTGTCTTAACGGTCTCCTGAGCAATCTCGCGGATCTTATCGAAGTTACCTTCCTTAACGAGCTTTGTGTTTGCAACGAATCCGCCGCCTGCACAGAAAACACAGTCAAGAGCAAGGTAATCAATAAAGTTCTTCTCGTTGAGTCCGCCTGTGGGCATGAATTTTATGTTCTTGTAAGGAGCGCAGAGAGACTTGAGCATGGGAATACCGCCTGCAGCTTCTGCGGGGAAGAACTTAACAGTGTCAAGACCGAGAGACATAGCCTGTTCTATCTCGGAAGCACTGGAAACACCGGGAACTATCTCAACGCCGATCTCCTGACAGTGTCTTACAACGATGGGGTTAAGACCGGGGCTGACAATGAACTTTGCACCGTTTGCCTTAGCCTTATCAGCCTGAGCGGGAGTAAGGACTGTGCCTGCACCTACGAGCATATCGGGATAAGCTTCGGACATAGCCTTGATAGCATCTGCAGCCGCTTCGGTTCTGAATGTTACTTCCGCAGCTTTGATACCACCCTCGTAAAGAGCCTTTGCAAGGGGAAGGGCATCCTTGACGTCGTCAATTACGACAACCGGAATAATACCTACTTCAAAAAGTTTCTGCTGAACGTTTGTCATTTTTATATTCCTCCGTAAATTAATTTTCTTCGTATTTGTATTTTTTGCGGGGCTTGGGTTCAATCTTTAAAAGATCCGGCTCGAAATGCTTGCATACATCATCGGCCTCCGTTTCGGCGATCCTGTTTCTGTATTTACAAAGATACTGACCTTTGAAATCAAGCTTCATTGAGTGCTCGCACATGGCACAGCACTTTGCTATATCCTCGGAAATACTCTGTTTTATAAAAAGCATATGTGTAATTCCTTTCCCGTAAAAAAACATAAGACATTTTACTTTTTATATTCTACCACAAATATTTGCAAAATGCAACCGTATTTCATAAATTAACTTTGCTTTTCTTATATTTTTTCAAGTGCTTTATGACAAAATACATCAAAAATGCAATTACAGACAATGCAAAAGCACATAACGTAATAATTCCACTCCCGATAATTGTCGAAGGATCGAATATTTTTTTCCACACTGTTATAAGTACGAACATAGCTGCCGGAACTGTTATTGCGGATATCAGTTTAACTATAAACAGCCTTTTGCAGCCGATACTGTATGCGTTGCAAACGGAAGCTGTCTGCATCATTACGGATAACCCCTGAAATCCGATGACAGAGGCACCGCATAATGCTTTTTGTGACAGGGACAGTCCTTCAAGAGATACTATTCCCGAAGTCATTTCAACAGCACCGATAAAAAACACCTTGAAAAACGGGTTTGGCCCGATAAAATATGATATTGCTGTATACAGTACCTCGCCGGTACATACAAAAAAAGTCACATAAGCACATATTGTCAGTGTTGTAATACAGCTGTCGTATATTATCTCTGAAATCAAGCCGTTCTCAGCGGTATTTTCGGTAACAGGTTCTTTTTTTATTTCGGATGGAGGATATATCACTTTATATATTGCAAGCATTAAGAAGTTGACCGTCAGTGCCGCAATGTAAACGAGTGCACCGAGGATTCTGCTTTTCATTATTTCACCGCCGTAAAACCCTATACAAAAGGCGGGACTTGCCACAGAGGAAAACAATACAGCTGTTTCGGCACTGTATCGGGATATCATACCGTTTGAATACATATTCCCTGCAAGTACAGCACCTGTGGGAGAACCGGACAACATACCGGAGACGATAGCAATAAGCTCCGAAGCTGACGATGTTTTTTTTGACGTATGGAATTCTGAGCTTCCTTTCAGCCTGATAAACAATTGCAGGATCAATCTTGTCAACACCATATACGGAAAAAGTGACGGTATGAGAGATCTTCCGCATATCATTATAGCGCGAAGTGTACAGCTTTTTGTAACTCCCGGAAAAATATACATTGATATAAGGCAGAACAGCGAAATGAACAGCCCGGAAATACCGACGAATACTGATGATCTTTTCATGATACTCTCCATCAAAGTTTTTCTGTTTTATGTTTATGCGTATTTTTACGGAATAGAATAAAAAAACCATACAACAGCATAAGATTCAATAAGGGGCTTGCCCCGTCATTCAACGTGGCAAGAGGCAGCAAAGCTGCCTGTCACTCGGTGGGGGATTGGATCCCCCACCGAGTGAGGAAATGGAACCCGCC
>SVQR01000140.1 GCA_015065225.1 Oscillospiraceae bacterium
GCCGTATATGTCGCCGGGACTTACTCTGTCTATAATATATTTCTTGTCACCGCCGAGAATTGCGAATACCGCCGTGGCATCCGTAATCCTTGCAAGATGTTCAAGTATCGGATTACAGACGCTTATTATGTCCTCACCGTACCTTCCGTAACGTGTCAGAAAATGAAGTTCGGGACCTATTATGTAGCCTTCGTTGTGAGATACTCTCTGAAGATATCCGCTTTTTGCAAGTGTCGAAACTATGTGCGAGAGGGTACTCTTGTTTATGCCGGTATCCGAGGATATGCGTTCAAGAGTAACCGGCGTACCCTTGCCGTCACTTATGGCACGCAGGATCATCATTGTTTTTTCTACGGAATTGGGCATGATTTCACTCCTTCCGTTTTTGTTTGATTATACCATCGGGAAGGGAATAAGTCAAGAGCAATATTTCATAATGTGAAATTTGTTGACAAGACCGTTCTTGTATTGTAAAATGAAGAAAAACGTCACGGAGGTATTATCATGAAAATAACATCACCCTTCTATATAGAAAAACGATCCGGCGAGAACCACATAGACCTGTGCGGCAAATGGGAATTTACATATGTCACGGAAGAAACAGACATAACCAAGGTAGAATACAAGCACACCGCAACACTTCCTGCGGCAACCTATTGGAATGTGTATGAAGCAGGTATTCTTCCTCATCCTTACAAGGCGGCAAACAGCAAGCTGTACCGTGATCTTGACCAAAATGTCTGGTATTACAGGCGTACATTCAACGTCGCAAGAAGCATAGATGCGGAGACGGAAAACGCATTTCTTTGCTTTGACGGTATCGGCTACTACTCAAAGGTATGGCTGAACGGCATACTTCTCGGCTCACATGAAGGTATGTTCGGCGGCCCGGTATGCGATGTTGCAGACAAACTTAAACAAGGCGAAAATGAGATCGTCGTTGAACTGAAAGCTCATGATTACGGTTGGGACGAAGACAAGAGGCTCTACGGAAGTAAAGGTACATGGCACGCAGAGAGTTCTGCGGTGATTCCGTGGAATATAGCAAGAGACGGCGACACAAGCAACGGAGATTTTACAACCTTCGGCATCTGGCGTGAGATAAGGATTGAGATCATGCCCAAAAAGCATATAGCACGCCCGTATCTTTACACAAAGAGCATTGACGGAAACAACGCCGTACTCGGACTTGAGCTCAATATCGCAACGGAAAAGATCCGCGAGCTTGAAGTCCTCATGGGAAGCTGGGCGGATGACAAAAACAGCTACGACTATACATTTGCCTATCGTGCGGGACTTTCCGGCATACTCTCCGGCGAAAAGGTCGGCATAAGAGTGAAGATATCGGATGAGACAAAGACCGTCTTTGATTCAAAGGAAGATTTTGAACTCTACGATTACGACAAGAGTGGATTCACTCTTGAAGGCAAAGATATGCAGATATACCGCCGTGACATCGGGCTTTCCGATATCGAGCTCTGGTATCCCAACGGACTCGGTAATGCGAAGCTCTATGATGTTGAGATAGAGATGTACTTCGGTGGAATGAAACTTGATACTTTGTCCTTTAAAACAGGTATCAGAACGATAGAACAATCGGAGTCCGCAGGCAGAAAATACCGTCAGAGATGGGACAATTATCACTTCTCCGTCAACGGAAGAAAGATATTCCTCAAAGGCATGAACTGGATGCCGACAGACTTTCTTTACGACGAGGGCTACGAAGATACTCTCTGGACACTTGAGCAGGTGAAGAATGCGGGAATACAGCTTCTGAGAGTCTGGAGCGGAGGCGGAAAGCCGGAATCGGATCTTTTCTATGACCTCTGCGATAAAATGGGCATCATGGTGTGGCAGGATGCATTTCCCGCGAATCACAACTGTCCCGAATGGAACAGCGAGACATTTGAAAACGAGATGTGTTATTACCTTTACAGAATAAGAAATCACGCATCCCTCGCAGTACATTGCGGCGGCAACGAGCAGAGAGCCTACCACAAGGACATGAACGCGGTACAGTACATCGTACAGAGAAACGCCGAGGATCTGGACTTTTCAAGAAAATACTACAGAGTAAGCCCCGACAGGGGAAGTATGCACACATATAACGACATGGAGCCGGTATGGTTCAGAAAACGCTATGGCGATCTTCCTTTTATGGCAGAGTGCGGTATACACTGCTTCCCAAATGCCAAGAGCCTGCGTCAGCTGATAAACGAAAAGGAATACAATGCTCCTCTCGACAAGATAATGGACGAGTCCTTCCGTGCCGATTTCCCCGAGCTTCTCAATCACTTCACGGAGTACAGAGCCGACAGAGTACCGAGAATGCTCGCCCGTGCAAGTCATATCTCGAATATCAAGGGTATTACTCTCGAAAAGCTCTGCGAAGCAACAGGAATGGCGGCATACGAATTTTATCAGTTCCTGTGTCAGAGCCTTCGTGAAGCGTATCCGCACTGTGTGGGACTTATGCCCTGGGTATTCAAGCGTGCATGGACTACCACTGCTATTCAGATGGTTGACGGTCTCGGTGAGCCTGTCGCACCTTATTATGCGGTCAAGAATTCCTACTCCGATGTCATGTGTTTTGCCGCACTTCGTGAGGTGGATTATGCACCGGGGGAGACTGTGAATATCCCTGTCAGGATAATAAACGATTCGGCAAAGAAAGTGTGCGGAACTGTCCGTGTTGATCTTTTCTCTCCTTGCTTTGAAAAGACAAAACTTGCAGAAAAGGATGTATGCATAAATGCCGATAGCTATCTAAGCGATGTTGTGACGGTCGGCTATGAGATTCCTTCCGATTTCCGTGACAAATTCTTCTTTATAAGAACAGCACTTTGGAACAAAGACGGACTTGTATCTCAGAGCTTTTATCCGATAGCCTGCCTTTCAATGTTTGAGGATAAGGACTTTGCCGAGGGCTTCAGAGCCGAACAGAAACCGAATCTCATCTTTGAAAACGGACCTTTCATGAAAACACAGATCGCCAATGGGGAAAAGGGTGAGATATCCGTTGAGATCCTCAAAAATGAGAAAAACGGCGACAGACTTAATACGACTTTGAAGCTGATATGCCGCAATGCTCCTGTATATCCCGTAAATATACAGGTGAAAGAGGATAACACGGTTAGCTTCCTTTCGGACAATTTCTTCTTTATGGATAAAGATGAAGAAAGGGTAGAGGTGATCACGACAAGATTTAAGGACGGTGCTTCGGGAAAATGTACTCTTACCGTCAAAGCGTGGAATATTGATGATGTAAGCATCGACATATCATGACATATTGCACAAAAAATGTACGGAATCTTAATGCGGTATGATGATTTTTATGCATTAATTTCGGTTGCTATTGACTTTTGGTAAGTATTGTGATATAATAAATTCGCAAATGATTCATTGTTTGTAAAATTATTAAAATCAGATTAAGGAGAATTGAAAAATGAAAAGAATCATCACTCTTGCACTTGCAGGTATTATGGCAGCAGGTATGCTCGCATCTTGCGGAAAGTTTACATGTGACGGTTGCGGCGAAGAAAAGACCGGCAAGAAGTATACAAAGGATTTTCTCGGTGTTAAGATGACAATTTGTAAGGAATGTAACGATGAATTTGAAGCAGGTATGGACGCTCTCGGCGCACTTGCTGATTTGGATTTCTGATTTTGTACATAATCTGTCCCCGTTTCGGCGGGGATTTTCTTTTGCCGATTGTTTTTTCGGATTTAAAAAGAAATGCGACGGTGCTGTTATTCAGCATCGCCGCTATTTTTTCTGTAAGTATCTGCTATTTTGACGCATGACTTTGCTTTTGCGCTTAATTGGCGGGCATAGCCGGATCCTTTTCGGTGAAGGCTTCGTAGTAATCGGTTATCTTGCCGCCGATGAAACGCAGAAGTATGGATACATCTCTGAAGGTAACACCGTCTTTTGAATCAAGATCGAGGATGAGCTTTTCCTCTGTATCAAGCGTGTCGCCCTTGCCAAGATCCGTCAGGAGAATAAAGTAATCGTCCATGGTTATCATGCTGTCACCGTTTATATCACCGAGGATGTGATATGTATGATTGTGTGCTTCGGCATATGCCTTTGCCTTTTCCGCAAGAGGGGACAGGAACAGCTTTGTACCCTGTGCAAAAGCACCTTCCGCAAACACAATGTCTCCGTTTTTGATTATAATGTTTTTTACATTTTCTCCGAATACAGCCGCATCTATAGAATCAATATTTTCCGTGACAGTAACAGTATCGGCTTCGCCCGTAAAGCTGATAAGTCTGCCTGCGATATAACCTAAGCCGCTTTCCGTCATAAGAACACCTTCTTCGGATGCGTTGTCATCACCGCCGATGTACACCGTTCCGACAGAGCCTGTCATGGGAATAAAGGATGTAAAGGAAATAACACCGTTCTTGTCCGCAGTGACCTGGTCTACATATATAATATTTTCTTCCGTTATCTCCGGCATATCCTTGCCTGTGTAGTCACCTGCAATGACAATTATGGAATACTCCTTTTCCGGTGTCTTGCCTGTGATCTCTATTGTATATGACTCGTCTTCATTACGGAAAAAATCTGCTGCCGATGCAACGGATGAAAGAACTGCAGTCATCATAAGTGTGAGGAGAAGTAACAGTAGTTTCTTTTTCATTTCGGTATATCTCCTTGTTATTATTCGACTAATTATAACATTTTAAGACGGAAATGTCAATATCCCTGACGGTAATTGCATTACAAAGCGGGATATTTCTTCAGAATCCTCCTGCAAACAACCACCTTCTCAACCATCATAGTGCGGTTGTAATAATAATGATTTGCCGCCTCATAGCCGATAAGCGAGTTTCTCTGCATGAGCTCGTACATCGCAAGGGCGATATTTTCTTCTTCCTTCACGATATTCGCAAGATACGCCTTGTCAGCGGTCTCTCGTCTGTCCACAAACTCCGACTGGAGATAGCACGAACGGAAGATGTAGTATCCGCCGTACGCCATCTGCCTGAAGGAATGCTCCTGCGGAAGATGCTCGATGTATGTGAGACCTTCCTTCCACTTTTCGCAAAGCTTCTTCAGCTGATCTATGTAGATTTCCCTCGGATAGATGGAACGCCATGAGTCAAGATCGTCATAGGCATAGCAGGTCATGGTCGCATTGAAACCGGACGTCTCACCGTAGAGAAGATTTGAAGGTCCGGCGTTCTGAGGTCCTTTGTAGACAACGCCTATGTCAAATGGGAATTCCTTGTAGGCTTCCGAAAACTGTGCCGCCGCTTTTTTGATGCTTTCCGCTTCATTTCCGTAGGCATTGCGGAGTATGGCGTCATACTTTTCCTCGGAAGGATCGCGCAAAGTCTCGGATGCTATCTGAAGATTTATAGACGGACATCCGCCCAGAGTCCAGCTCATCATAAGATGCTTTACGCCGGTATCGCGAAGTGCCTTCATATGATCTCGGATACGCTCGAATACCGGAACATAGGGGAGAGTACTGCATTCCCAGGTGTTGTTTATCTGCACCTTTGCACAGACATCATGTCCCTTTTCCAGTGCGTATTCCCATATAGATCTTGCAAGAGGCCCCGGACCTGTCAGCGACATACTGTAGTCGCCTATCTTGCCGGAAACTCCGCCTATGGTGAAATCCAGTCTTGTTTCGCTGTTGCTCTGTATTATGACTTCCTTCGGGATGCGGTCGATGCACAGCTTCATTTCCTCCGGAGTCATGCTTCTGTCCCAAGCCCATGTCCAGGCTATGATCTTTATTTCCGGATTTACACTTGTCGCTGCCTCGTATATCGCACGCACGATATCGGATATCATTATGTGTTTCGGTATATCCTTACACTTTTCACATTCCGTACCTTCGTTTCTCGATTTGCAATGGGTGAGGTTCTCCGACATATTTATTGTAAAGAAGCCTCCGATTCCGGGGACTGCCTTGCAAAGAGTCTTTACACCGTAGCGCAGATACTCGAGCACTCTCGGATCGGAAAGACACATCGCCGCATTGAGATCATCTGTCCTGCCCTGCATCTCCGGATATCTTTCAAAGAAACCGAGCGGCATACATCTGGGTTCATTGAGGTATACAAATATCTTTATATCATATTTTGCCGCAAGCTCACATATCTTGCGAAGACGTTCCTGCCTCAGCTCATAGCCTTCCGAGTATTTCTCATCCAAACAGAAGGGAACTACCCTGTAAAGAGCGAGATGCAGCCATACGGCATTGACTCCCGCTTCCCTGTAAGTGGCAAAGAGCTTTTCCGGGTATGACAGCGAGATATCCTCATCAAGTACATTTGCATAAAGTCCGCAGTATGAGAAAACAAGACGAAGTGAATCATTCTTCTCATTGTCGGTATCCTTCGGGAAGCTGTCGTAGTCAAACTCAAAGGCTTTCGCACCGTCAAATAGATTCTTGCACATAACCGAGCAGGTTTTGCGAAGCTCAGAGAGTTTTTCATGCTCCTCGGAAGAAAGCTCTCTCGGCTGTACTTTTTCGCAGTACGGCTTGAAAAATCCGAGCTTATGTGAAAGAAAATCATCTTCCTTGAGAATCACAGCGAGCTTCGCCTCATCCCATCCGAGAAGTGCCAGAAGCTGATCGTAAGGAAGAATATGCCACGCATTTCTTATTGTCGTGATATATCCTCTTTTTTCCCAGTCGGGATTGTATTTCTGTTTCGGAAGTCCCATATCGTATGCGGCTTTTTCCACCGTTCCGATATCCGTATCAAGAGCAAATGCTATCCTGTCAGCCTTGACCGTTTCCCACAGACGGAATACTGCCGCATGGAAGGGCGAGGGAAAGTGTTCGAGCTTGAGTGTCATGTCCTCTCTTACGGGAGGGAGAAGTTTATATTCCATGATCTTGTTCCTTTCATTACGAATAATGATCTGAATATCATTATACCTTGTTTTTGTCATTTGTCAAGAGAAAAAATACGATCATTGTGTCATATTAAAGGATCAAAACATCGGTTTTGCCGAATAAAAAAAGAAAAGCACCCCTTGGCGTACCTGCGATAAAGCAGAAAACGGTATAGTTGTAAAAATGCGACTATACCGCTTTTATATTAAACTTCAACTGATGTTAGAAAAATTCTCCCCCAATGAGTTATTGTTTTTTCAAAGGATTATGCTATAATAGTATCAGGATAAGCGCTAATCCAAAACAATTTGGAGGAACAACAATGATTAAGCTTGGAGAAAAAATAAAATCTTTAAGAAAACAGAAAAACATATCCCAAGAGGTTTTTGCTAACTATCTTGGTGTGTCCTTTCAAGCCGTTTCAAAATGGGAAAACGGAAATACCATGCCGGACGTGACGATGATACCCGCAATTGCTTCATTTTTCGGTGTTTCTACAGATGAACTTTTTGATTTTAATCTGTTTGAAATGGAAAAGCAGGTTGAGGCAATCTGTCACGAGGCGTATAAATATCGTTTCACAGATGGAGCAGAATCGGAGCGCATTTTGCGCGAAGGATTGCAGAGATTCCCCGGCAATGATATTATATTAAACAATCTGCTTTATACATTGGATTATCAAACGAGAGCGGATGAGGTAATTACTCTTTGTAAGACCCTCATTGAGTCTACCAAGGATGATTCCGTAAAATATGATGCCTGTCGCATTCTTGCATCGTGCTATAAGGAAAACGGTCAGAATGATTTGGTAAAGCCCACACTTGAAATCATCCCCGAAATTTATTTTTCCAAATTGGAGCTGATGGCATCCCTTTTGGACGGAGAGGATAGCTATGAGGCAGCACAAAAGCAAAAAAATCTTTCCGCAGAGGATTTGATCGATATGCTGATTGTCGTAGGTAAGTGTTTGAAAGAGAACGGCGAACATGAAAAAGCAAATTCTCAATTTAGAATTGCACTCAAAGTAATGGATGCTTTTGAGGAAGATTTCATTGAAAACAAGTGGTTCAAGTCTACCGTTTACGAGTACACAACCGAACAACGAAAAGAAATTGAACAACTCTTAAGCGAATAACCTCTTGCCCCGCCTTGTGCGGGGCTTCGCTTTTGTGTCCACAAAAGCAGTGCTTGTCAGGAAAAATAGACAGACTTTCAGGGCGCACAAACCAAAGGCTCCCTTGTGTAAAGGGAGCTGACGCCGAAGGCGGCTGAGGGATTGTTTTACGATGAAATTTTTGCTTTTACAATCCCTCCGTCTTGCTTCGCAA
>SVQR01000141.1 GCA_015065225.1 Oscillospiraceae bacterium
GTTCATCTATAACATATTCCTTGAATTGTCATACAGAGTATAGGAAAGGGGAGGTAAAAAAATGAATATTAAAAAGTTATCTGCACTTCTTCTTTCCGGAGTTCTCCTTGCAAATTCTTTGCTTGTGACTTCTTTCGCAGCAAAAAAGGACGAGGAAGAGGAAGAAATAGTTTATAATCTTGTGGATTATACCACTATAGAGTATAATTCACCTCAGGAAAAGCTCGCTACAATGAAGCTTTACGACGAGAAGGGCGACTATCAGCTCTGGGCTCTTGAAGAAACAGGTGAGATCGCACTTGTTACCAAGGGCAAGGATGGCGCTGATGATCAGATCCTCTTCTCAAACCCCTACGATGTAGGTGCAATGAAAAAAGCCGTTGAACCCAAGCAGAGACTTCTCTCTCAGATCCTTCTGAAGTTCTCCGACGGTTCAAAGGAAACAACAATGACTTCCTATGTTGAAGCAGCGAAGAACCGCCAGATCAAGCTTGAAAGAATCAGAGGCGGTATCCGCATGAACTACACCATGGGTCGTGAACAGGCAAGAATTCTTGTTCCGGAAATGATCGAGAAGTCAAGATTCGAAGAGCAGATCCTCAACAAGATGCCTCAGAAGGACGAAAACGGCAAGAAGATCTATGATGAGAACATCAAGAAGAATCCTTACGAATACATGAAGGCGTTCTTCTCTCTCAAGGATCCCAAGTCAGAAAAGCTTACCGAAGAATCCAAGAAGGATATGATGAAGACATGGCCTATTACAGAAAAGTATGCCATCTATATCCTCGGCAGCGATACAACGGTAAGAGATAAGAAGCAGCTTGAATATCTTATTACAACTTATACCGATTACACATTTGATGATATCGACCAGGATCATGCCAAGGTCGAATATGAGGCTTCTCTTGATAAGCTCCCCCTCTTTAAGGTCGCTGTCGAATACTTCCTTGATGAGAACGGACTTACAGTAAGAGTTCCCGCAAGTGACATCAGATTTGATTCATCTTCCTTCTCACTTTCCTCCATCACCGTTCTTCCTTACTTCGGTGCCGGCGCAAAGGACGAGACAGGTTTCACACTTGTTAACGACGGCTCCGGCTCTATCGTAAGATTCGAGGACGTTGCCGAGGAGGTTGCCGAGCTTACAATTACCGGTAAGGTATACGGACAGGATTACTCCTTCCATAAGATCGGCGGTGAAAACCAGGAAGTAATGAGACTTCCCGCATTCGGTACTGTAAGTGATATCGAGTACTGGGGATTTGATAATGCGGCTTATGAAGCTGCTATCGCATCCGGTGAGATCATTCCTTACGACGACGTTGAAGCCAATATCGCTAAGATGAAGGCTGACAAGGAAGCGGCAAAGGATGACCCCAACAGCGTAAAGAAGAAGATCGGTCCCAAGGTAGAAACAGAGACCGAAGAAGATGAGGAAAAGACTGAGGAAAAGACCGAGGTCGTAAAGCCCGAAGGTGTTGCAGAGATCACAACTCAGGAATTCTCCATCTCCGTTGCATCCACAAATGAAGTTCTTGCAGATCTTGCTCTTACAACTTCCATTTATGAAGTCGAGGAAAAGACTCCCGAAGAACTCGCTCAGGAAGCAGCAGAGGCTGAGGCAGTAGCAGAGGCTGAGGCAGCAGCAGAGGAAGCTCCTGCGGCTGAAGAAGCTGAAGCAGCAGAAGAGGGCGCAGAGGGTGAAGCTGAAGCTGCCGAACCCGAAGAAGCTCAGATAATCGGAAATATCTCGGTTAAGTTTACCAACACAGAAGGCAAGGCTATCGCTGATGCTTATGTCAAGGTAAATGACGAAGAAAAGAAGACAGATGCAACAGGTACAGTTTCCTTTGAGGTTACAGATACTTATGTTATTGAAGCAAAACTTGCCGAAGGCGATAAGTATCTCAGCGTAGCAAAGGTAGAGCCTGTCAAGGAAGGCAGTGCGACAGAGATCGACCCTGTTACGGGACTTCCCGTTATCCACCCCAGAGACAGCGTAAACAAGGCTCAGTCCGGTGATTTCGTTAAGTTTGACGACGAAAAGAAAGAGATGAGATCCGGTTTCATCGCTTACATCGAAGAGGGTGAATCCCTTGCTCAGATCACTACTGCTCACGGTGGCGGTGTTCATGACTACAACTCCACATATGCTACATTTACTCCCAGACCTACCGACTCTTATGAGCTTACCGGTCTTTCCGCAACGGGAAGTGCAACATGGTCTGTAACAAGTAACAGAAAGTATACCGGTAACTTTACTATCAAGTATATCCCCGTAAGAGATGAAGCGGCTACAACTGCAGGTATGGCTGCGGCTCTGAGAAATTATCTCGAAGCCAAGGGTGAGCTTACAAAGCTTGAAGATACAGGCGCTGATATCCCGCTTTATATCGAAACATTCGGTTCTATCGAAACAACACAGAAGATGGCAGGTATTCCTTACGGCGAACAGACTCCCCTCACAACATTTGCGGATGCAAAGACAATGATAGAGGAGCTCACAGGCGCAAAGAAGGCTGCCGACGGAAACGAATACAAAACAACAAACAACATCATCATCAAGTATACAGGCTGGTACAACGGCGGTCTTTATAAGACAGTTCCTTCAAAGATCAAGGTTGACAAGGAGATCAGTAAGGATATGAGCCTTGCACAGCTTACAGAGTACGCTGAGGGTGTTGGTGCAAAGATCTATCCAGACCTCGAATTTACATATGTAAACGAAGTAGGTTCATGGGACGGCTTCAGCTACAAGAGAGATGCTGTTCAGACTATTGACGGTCGTACCGCAGTTCATAAGGTATACAGCGCACTCTTCCAGATGTTTGAGCCTGACGGACAGCTTATCCTTTCTCCTCTTGCAATGGAAACATACTACGGCAAGATCGCTGAAAAGTATAAGGAACTCGGCGCGAGCGGACTTTCCGTTTGTACACTCGGTTCCGATCTTTCCTCCGACCACAATGACGAGTTTGCATACACACGTGAGGATGCAAAGGGTGCTATAACAGACCTTCTCGTTAAGATGAAGGAAGATAACGGTTCACTTATGATCAGCGGCGGTAACGCTTATGCTCTCAAGTATGCGGATCACATTATCAATGTACCGCTCAGCTCCAGCGAAAACGTATTTGCATCCGAGGCTGTTCCTTTCACAGGTATGGTGCTCCATGGCTACAAGAACTTCGCAGGTACTGCTATCAACCTTGACGGTGACTACGAAAAGAGCGTTCTCAAGGCAATCGAAAACGGTGCTTCGCCTTACTTCATTCTTTCCTATCAGCAGGCGAATACCTCCGAACTCAAGTCTTTTATAGACTTCAGTAAGTACTACTCCATCAGATACAACATCTGGCTTGATGACCTTGTTGATACATACAATAAGCTCAACGGTGCACTCTCAAGCGTTAAGTATGAGACCATCACTGCTCATGATACAATTGATACAAGAGTTGTAAAGGTAACTTACAGCAATGGCGAGACATTCGTACTTAACTACAACATTGACGATTACACATATGTTGATGAAGCAGGAACAGAGCATGTGATCCCCGCAATGGATTATGCTAAGTTCGGTAAATAATGAGGAGAGGTGAAAAAATGAACAATACAATTTCAAATAAGCAGATGCCGCCTGTAGCAAAAAAGGCAAAGCCTGCCTCTCTTGACAGAAAGAAGGCTCGTGCCGGCTGGTGGTTCGTATTGCCCTTTGTTATCGGACTTATCCTTATCTATCTGCCGATACTTATCAATTCTATCTGGTACAGCTTCAATCTTATCTCAATGCCCAAGGGTCAGTTTACCCTTACATGGTGCGGTTTCAAGAACTACAGCGATGCTCTCTTCTCTGACCCGCAGTTCCTTCAGATACTTACAGCAAGTATCAAGCAGCTTCTTTTTGATGTACCCGCTATCGTAATCTTCGCACTCTTCATGGCTGTTATACTCAACCAGAAGATGCTCGGACGTGGCGTTTTCCGTGCGATATTCTTTATTCCTGTTATCATTTCCACAGGTCTTATCGAATCTATCGACTCCAGCTCTCTCCAGTCATATATGACAGAGGGTGTTGATACCGGTAACTCCCAGCAGTCCTCTGCGGCAGAGATCGTAAACTCCATGGATATCGCTCAGCTGTTCGGTTCAATGGCTGTCGGTACGGATCTTGTAAATTACGTTGTAGGAATCGTAAACAACATCTTCAATATCGTTAACCGTTCCGGTGTACAGATGCTAATATTCCTTGCAGGTCTTCAGTCCATCTCGCCCTCCATCTACGAATCATGTACGATGGAAGGTGCATCCGGTTGGGAAACATTCTGGAAGATAACCTTCCCGATGATCACTCCCATGATTCTCGTTAATGCAGTCTACACAATCATTGACTCCTTCACCGCAGAATCCAATACAGTTATGTCATACATCAGCAATGTCTACTCAACGCAGAAGAACGGTCAGACGATCTCCTCTGCAATGAGCTGGGTATACTTCCTGGTAGTAATCGTGATGATCGGTATCATAGCCCTGATCCTTTCACGTTTCGTATTCTACCAGCGCAGAGATTGATTTTTCGGAGGTGTTATAATGAATTCAGTACTTAAGAAATTTAATAAGAACGGTACCTCCAGAAAAGAGATGAAGAAGGACTTTGAAGGTAAGCTTTCTTTCCGTAAGCGTCTGATGATGAAGATATTCTCCATGGAATTCCTCAAGACACTTATCGTAAAGCTGTTTATGTATGTATTCCTCATCGGTATCTCCTACATAATCATCTACCCCTTCATTACAAAGATCTCCGCATCTTTCATGTCGACCTCTGACTTCGCGGATGTTACGGTCAAGCTTATCCCCAAGTATCCTACATTGGACACTTACAAATTCGTTGTCATTGAAAATGACTACTTTGAGGCTCTGTTCAATACAACTCTCCTCTCGCTTTCGACTGCACTTTTACAGACACTTGTTACCGCTATAATCGGTTACGGTCTTGCAAAGTTCAAGTTCAGAGGAAAGAGCATCATCTTCGGACTTGTGATACTCTCCATGGTTATTCCTCACAAGACTCTCCAGCTTTCAATGTTCACATTCTTCAGATACTTCGATATCTTCGGTATCTTCGAGCTTATAACAGGCAATACCATAAAGCTTATTGACACGGTATTCCCGCTTCTGCTCCTTTCTGTCTTCGGTCTTGCTTTCAAGAACGGTCTCTATATCTTTATATTCAGACAGTTCTATAAGGGCGTACCGGATGAACTTGAAGAAGCTGCATACGTTGACGGTTCCGGCATTTTCAAGACATACTTCAGGATCATTCTTCCCACTGCACTCCCCATGATGACAACAGTATTCATGTTCGCCTTCTCATGGCAGTGGACAGATAAGTATTACAACAACCTCTTCTTTATCAGCGGTGACGCACCTCACTTCCTTCCCGCGATAGTTAAGGTTCCGGATTCCCTTTCCTCCATTGCTTCCTCCTCATCACCCCTTCAGGAAGCAGCGGTACTTAATACTTGCGGTCTCCTTGTTATACTTCCTCTGTTCATCATCTTCCTCTTTGCTCAGAAGGCACTTGTACAGGGTATCGAAAGATCCGGTATCGTTGGTTAATACATTTACCAAATATTTCAAAAGAGACTGCTTTGTGCGGTCTCTTTTTTGTTTTCCTTTTTTTAGGTAAGACAGCATTTCGGAAAAGAATATCTGCGAATATCATATTTATCATCATCGGAAAGGCGGTTGCAATTGCTTTATCGGCGAAATGTGTTGCGATAATGTAAACAATTGTACGATATTTTTATAAAAAGCGAATATATGTTTGACAAAGTCGTGATAGTATGGTAAAATACAATCAGTACAAATGTTCACTGCCGAAAATGACGGCAATATATATAAGCAAGAATAAAACTTGCCAACGAAAGGATGGAAGAAATGGTACAGGGCTTGAAACCGAAGGAAAAGGTAGTTCTGGATTATATTACAGAAAAGCTTGATGAAACAGGATATGCTCCGTCTGTAAGAGATATATGCGCAGAGCTTGGAATAAAATCTACATCAACAGCACAGATGTATATAGAAAAGCTGGAGGCGAAAGGTTATCTCTACAAGGAGCAGGGAAAGAGCAGAACACTGCGAGTAGTTCGCCCCGGAGGAGAAAAAAAGAGATACTCTGTGCCGATCCTCGGCCAGGTTGCTGCAGGTATACCCATACTCACTGTTGAAAATTTTGACGGATATATCGACTATACTACGGAAAAGCATTTTGACAAGGATTCTCTGTTTGCTCTCAGAGTAAAGGGTGAAAGTATGAAGGAGATAGGAATTCTCAGCGGGGATATCGTAATTGTTGAAAAGCGTGAATATGCCGACAACGGCGAGATCGTTGTGGCTATGATAGAGGATGAAGCTACTGTCAAAAGATTCTTCAAGGAAGACGGAAGATACAGACTTCAGCCTGAAAACTGTGAGATGGATCCTATCTATACCGACACGGTGGATATTCTCGGTAAAGTGGTTGCTCTTGCAAGATATTATTGATAAAACAGATTTAAACCTGCGGTTTGAGCCGTGGGTTTTCTTTTTACATCTCAATGCATCGGATTGAGGTATTTTAATATATATTGATGCAGAAAAATATAACAAAAAATATCAACCAATATGACAAAAAAATCACTTTACTTTAATGGGATAATGCATTATAATAATATATACTAAGCTAATTGTTCGCATTTGGATAAAATATGGCGAACTATGGAATAAATATATCAAGGAGAGGTGTTCATGAAAAACATCAGAAGGATTACGGCGATGCTGCTGTGTATGCTGTTCGCAATTTGCGGAATGTGCTATACGGGAGCGGCTCCTGCGGCGGAATTTACCGTTGAAGGAAGCTTTATTACTCAAAGCGCTGCGCAGGGCGGTACTTCAAAGCCTGCGACTGTTACCTTTATTGAAAGAAACGGTGTCAGAATTACTGCCGCTGTTTCGGAAAATGCTCAGGTAGGCTCTTATTCCGTGAGCGTTGCACCCGGTGTTTACGATATCGTAATCGAAAAACCCGGATATCTTGCGTATACGGTATCGGGAGTAAGAGTAAAAAACAAAGGAGTGGAGATTCCCGAGCTTGCGATACTTCCGGGTGATCTTAACGGAGACGGTACTATCAATACCAAGGACTTTGCGGTATTTATGAGAGGCTTCTCCACAAAACCGGAGTATGCTTCGCTTCGCGCACTTGCCGATTTTGATGAAGACGGTCATCTTACCGTTACAGATCTCGGTGCATTGAAACCTAATTTTGATCTTTCAAAAGAAAACTATGAATGGACGAATATTATGAAGCTTCAGACAGACTACAGATACGATCCTCTCGGCATCGACTACAAAGAGCCCGAATTTAACTGGGTTATGGAGAGTACAAGGAGAGGCGAAAAGCAGACAGCATACAGACTTGGTGTCGCATCTACATACGACAAAGCTGTAAACGGCGAATATGACGTATGGGACAGCGGCAAGATCGCCACAGACGAAACTCACGCCTACTACGGAAGAAAAACAGGCGAAGGCGGAACACAAGCTCTTGCACTTGAGCCTAAGACAGAGTACTATTGGACTGTTACATCATGGAATGTTGACGGCAGAGAGATACCTTCACACGAGATCGCAAAGTTTGAAACTGCGCTCTTTGGTGATTTCGGTGCTGACAACAAGTGGATAGAAGCTACAGATGCATATTACAAAGCAGAGGGTACTGTTGAAGTAACTCTCACGCCCGCAACGGAAAAGTTCGGTGTCAACATCTTTGTCGGAGAGGACACAAGCCGCTATATGTGGCAGTTCCAGCTTAAAGACGAGGGTGCTCACATCAATCCCCATTATGCGGGACCTGACGGCTGGAAGATAACTTCAAGCTACACATCACCAATCTCCGTTGATATATCCTCTATAATAACAGAAGGCTCTGCTGCAATCGGCAAGCCCATAAAGCTTCGTGCATATATTGACGAAAACGATATGCTGCAGACTTATATCAATGATCAGTTTGCATTTGAATTTGCTCTCCAGGGCAGCAACAGATACATGGGCAAGGTCTATGCCCATTC
>SVQR01000142.1 GCA_015065225.1 Oscillospiraceae bacterium
TGGTAAAACACAGCAGTATTACTGTATATTCATGTCGCCGCAAATCTTTTCCAGACGCTTTATCTCCTTTTTCCGAAGCTTTATGGTCTTTTTGCGTGCCATTCCTTTTTTGATGCTGAATACCGTAAACAAAATTCCGAATATCGCCGCCGCAAATGCCGCAAGGACACTCATAAGCGAATATTCCTTAGAGTACATATTCTCGGTATCGAAAAGCAGCTTGCTCCTGCCTTTGTCCGCAAGGTATGTCCTTGACCTTACGCTTCTTCCCAGAACGTATCTTTTCATGACCGTATCTCCCTGTGTAAACACCGATATATCATTCATGCTGTCACCGCCTTATGTTTTATATGCGGTAATAGTATTTCTTTTCCTACGGTTATTATACATATCCTGTACGGATTTTGTCAAGTGCATTCCTGTAAATTGACTATGTAAATGTTACTTTTACATTAAACTTCTTTTGTGATTGTTGACAGGGATGCTTTGTTCGTATATAATTAAAGTATACAAAAAATAAAAAAACGGAGGAACTCACCATGGCAAACAGATTTGTACTCAATGAAACATCCTATCACGGCGCAGGTGCGATCGCAGAAATAGCAACGGAAGCAAAGGCACGCGGCTTTGCAAAGGCACTTGTATGCTCCGACCCCGACCTTATAAAATTCGGCGTGACAAAAAAGGTCACCGATATACTCGACGGTGCGGGGCTTGCATATGACATCTATTCCGACATAAAGCCCAATCCCACCGTCGAAAACGTACAGAACGGTGTTGCGGCATATAAAAAAGCGGGTGCGGACTATATCATCGCCATCGGCGGAGGCTCGTCCATTGATACGGCAAAGGGTATAGGAATAATTATCACAAACCCCGAATTTGCCGATGTCAGAAGCCTTGAAGGTGTTGCCCCCACAAAGAACAAGTGCGCTCCGATATTCGCTGTTCCCACGACGGCAGGAACTGCGGCGGAAGTTACTATCAACTACGTTATAACAGATGCCGAAAACAACAGAAAAATGGTATGTGTTGACGTTCACGATATTCCCGTATGCGCATTCGTTGATCCCGACATGATGTCCACAATGCCCAAGGGTCTTACAGCCGCAACGGGTATGGATGCTCTTACCCACGCAATAGAAGGCTATATCACCGCGGGAGCATGGGAGCTTTCCGATATGTTCCACATAAAAGCTATAGAGATAATCGCAAGAAGCCTGAGAAAAGCAGTTGCCGGCGAAGCAGACGGAAGACTTGACATGGCTCTCGGTCAGTATGTTGCAGGTATGGGCTTCTCAAATGTAGGTCTCGGTATCGTTCATTCCATGGCTCATCCTCTCGGTGCACTGTATGATACTCCTCACGGTGTTGCAAATGCGATAATACTCCCTACCGTAATGGAATACAATGCCGAAGCAACAGGCGAAAAGTACAGAGAGATAGCACGTGCAATGGGCGTTGCGAACGTAGATTCCATGACAACGGAGGAATACAGAAAAGCGGCAATAGATGCGGTAAAGCAGTTGTCTGTTGACGTAGGTATCCCCGCAGATCTTAAGGATATAGTAAAGAAGGAGGACATCCCCTTCCTTGCACAGTCCGCATTTGACGATGCCTGCAGACCCGGTAATCCCAGAGCAACAAGTGTCGAAGAGATCACAGAGCTTTATCTTAAACTGATGTAATACAGACAAAATCTCTTTCCGGAAGGAACACATCATGAAAAACAGCACCCTTTGTTATATAGAAAAGGATAACCAATACCTAATGCTCCACAGAGTCAAAAAGCAGAACGACTGCAACAAGGACAAGTGGATAGGCATAGGCGGAAAATTCGAGGATGGCGAAAGTCCCGAAGAATGCATGATCCGCGAGGTTCGTGAGGAAACGTCCCTTGAGATAAAGAGCTGGAAATACCGCGGTATCGTCACCTTCGTATCCGACGAATGGGAGACGGAATATATGCATCTTTTCACATCAAGCGATTTTCTCGGAACACCTCTAAAAAGCGAGGACTGTGACGAGGGAGACCTTGAATGGGTGGATATCGGGAAAGTACCGGAGCTTCCTCTGTGGGAGGGAGACAAGCTGTTTCTTGATCTTCTTACGAAGGATGTACCGTTTTTCTCCATGAAGCTGAGATACAAAGGAAACGATCTTGTGTTTGCATCACTTGACGGTGAGATCATCATAAAAAAATAAGCACCGATGCTCCGAAACACCCGCAAAAAAGTCTGCGTCAGGTCTTGACAAACAGGAAAATCCGTAGTATAATATAATTTAATAAAGCTGTGACGAAGACATGAAACAGCAATTCCTACATCCAAGAGAGTGCGGATAAGGTGCGAGCCGCATATGCAGAGTGTTGTTTTACCGCTTCAGAGCTTCGGAAGGGTCAAAAACTTCCGACGTTGGTTACGTTATAACTTCAATGAGGCACATCTTCCGGTGTGCGAATTCGGGTGGAAACACGGTTATTTTATCGTCCCGTCGGCGTAATGTCGGCGAGACGTTTTTTTATGCGGAATGCTGATTGAAGGTGAGTGAGCGCTGTATGAAAACAAGAATACTTCTGGTGTCGGATATGCATTATACAACGCAGGAAACAAATGCGGAGCTGAAGCTTAAATATCCCGAATCCAATGCTTCCGTTGCGGCAGGGACAATACTCGGTGTTACGCAGAAGGATAAGATAGATAAGATAATCTCGGATATAAATGCCGAATACGAAAAAGAACCCTTTGATGCGGTGCTGGTGCTGGGCGATCTTTCCATTGACGACTGGGACATAAGAAATCTTCCCGACATCTACTGTGAAAGATTTAAGACAGACTGCATGGATAAACTGCCATGTCCCGCATACGCATTGCCGGGAAATCACGACAGTATACCAAATGAGATGTGGCGTGATATCTTCGGATATGACAGGGAGCATTCGATAAAGATAGGTAATAATGTGTTCCTGATGCTGGATACCTTCAAGAACATCCCTGCAACAGCCGCCTGCGGAGGAAGATTTACCGGCTTTGACTATAATTTTATAAAGAAAGAGCTGTCAAAGTACACCGATAACGAAAACATCTTCATCTGCTGTCACTACACGAGAGAAGAAAAAGAGCCTGACTTCCCCGAAATACCGAATCTCAGATGTCTTTTCAGAGGACACACCCACGAAGCGGAGACTCTTACCTTCCACGGAAAGCCGCTTTACGATATAGGCGGTTACGGATACAACGGTATACATATCGACGGCAGAGGTTATACCTTCAATATATTCTTCCCGGAATGTGCGTGGGGGTATAATGTGCTTGAAATTGAGGATAATGAGTTCAAGGTTTGGCATAAGACGGTCAGGATGACTTATGTTGCGGAAAACGGAACTTTTAATATAGAGGAAAAAATACAATAATATATAAAAACCATGGAGGCGCTTATGAAACACTTTACCAAACTGCTTGTTGCAACTCTTTTGGTTGCTTGCACAATCTGTGCGGCTTCCGCATTTCATGCAAGTGCTGCCGAAACGGTTAATGTTACAATACCCGAATTCGGTATACTTATCAACGGTCGTGCGGTAAACAATGAATATGCAAAATACCCCTGCGTAGTCTACAAGGATATAACCTATTTCCCGATGACCTACAACGATTCAAGAGCCCTCGGACTTACTGCCGACTGGACAGCGGAAAACGGTCTTGTTATAAGTAAAACATTTACCGAACCGTACGCAGCTGGTTTTGAGCAGACCGATGAAAAAAACACAAACGGCACAGCCACAACAGCTTCCGGCAAGATTACAATAAACGGAAAGGCTATTGATAATTCCGCAGAGGAATACCCCGTTCTTCTTTTCAGAGATGTTACTTATTTCCCGCTTACTTGGAGATTTGCTGTTGAGGAGTTCGGGTGGAATTATAATTTTTCATCAAATATCGGTCTTCAGATTGCTCTTGCTCCACCGGAAAATGCAAACGGAGTTTGCGGAGACGATCTCACATGGACTTTTGATGGAAGTACCGGTACACTTACAATTTCCGGCACAGGGGATATGTGGGATTTTGTGGAATTTGATAATCAGATAAGAAATCATATTAAAACTATTATTATTGAGGACGGTGTAACAAGTATAGGGGAGTATGCGTTTTCAAATTTTTGGTTTCTTACAAGCATAACAATTCCTGATAGTGTAACAAGTATAAGGGAACAAGCGTTTGCTAATTGCACCTCGTTAGCAAGCGTAACAATACCTGACAGTGTTACAAGTATAGAAATATTTGCATTTTCTGCCTGTTCCTCGTTGACAAGTATAACAATTCCCGATGGTGTCACAACTATAGGATATGCGGCGTTTGGTGGTTGTTCTGCCTTGACAAGCATAACAATTCCTAATAGTGTAACAAGTATGGGACTATATGTGTTTGAGGGATGTAGTTCCTTGACAAGTGTAATAATTCCCGACAGTATTACAAGTATAGAATATGGGACATTCAAAGATTGCACCTCTTTGGCTAGTGTAACAATTCCCGATAGTGTTACAAGTATAGATACCTGGGCTTTTTGTGGTTGTACCTCGTTGACAAGTATAACAATTCCGAACAGCGTAACAAGTATAGACTCTAACGCGTTTGATAATTGTGGCAATCTTGCAGAAATAAAAGTTGACTCTGAAAATGAAGTCTATTGCGACCAAAACGGAGTGCTTTTTTCAAAAAATATGGATACTTTATTAATATATCCCGAAGGTAAAAAAGAAGTTAGTTATGATATTCCCAAAGGTGTAAAAAGCATATATTTTACGGCATTTAGCGGTTGCGAATCCTTGACGGAAATGAAAATTCCTGACACTTTGACAGATCGTATATCCCATATAGTATTTGATTCGCTTGAAAACCTTACAGAAATAAAAGTAGACCCTGAAAACAAAGTCTATTGCGACCAAAACGGAGTGCTTTTTTCAAAAAATATGAGCACTTTGATAAAATATCCTATAGGAAAAAAAGCACTCCATTTTGAGATTCCCGAAGGTGTAAAAAGTATAAATGATGGGGCGTTTTATGGCTGCGAATCCTTGACAAGAATAATAATTTCTGATACTGTTGAGAATATATCAGATACGGCGTTTAATAATTGCGAAAACCTTGCAGAAATAATAGTTGATCCGAATAACTGGAAGTATTATGACATAGATGGAGTTCTTTTTTGCTTTTGGGGAGACTGTTCTATTATGGTGCATGGTTCGGGTACGCGTGAGCCTGATTTAGTATTATATAGGACTTTTAAAGAATATAGGGACTTGTATTTTAAGTGGCATAAGAATTTGCCGAAACGTGACTATTTGTCATATGAATTATTATGGATGGATTTTCGTAATATTTTGATAAAATATCCTGAAGGTAAAACAGGAACCAGCTATACTATTCCCGATTATGTAACAAGAATAGAGAATCATGCATTTGAGAATTGTGCCACATTAACAAGTATAAATCGCTATTCTGAGTTTTACCCCTTCACTACTTTAACCACTACCACTACAAAAAAAACCATTTTAACAAGTATAGGAGATAATGCATTTAGTGGTTGTTCTGCCTTGACAAGCATAACAATTCCCGATGGTGTCACAAGTATAGGACAATATGCATTTGGTGGTTGTTCTGCCTTGACAAGCATAACAATTCCCGATAGTGTCACAACTATAGGAATTGGGGCGTTTGATTTGTGTACATCTTTGGCAAGTATAACAATTCCTGATGGTATTACAAGTATAGAATCCATTACGTTTCAGTCGTGTGAGTCCTTGACAAGCATAACAATTCCCGATAGTGTCACAACTATAGGAGATTGGGCGTTTAATGGTTGTACGTCTTTGATAAACATAAAAATACCCGCCAGTGTCAGCACTATAGGAGAGGAGGCATTTGCATATTGTTTCTCGTTGACAAGTATAACAATTCCTGCCGGTGTTACAGCTATCGGAGAAAATGCGTTCAATAATTGTGAGTCTTTGACAAACATCATATTCCGAGGCACAAGAAAAAAGTGGGATGATCTTGGCGTTGATTTGGAATACATGGGCTTTTCCAGAGTCAATATTCCATCTCTGCAAATGTCTTTCTTCGATCCGACTACGTGAAAGAATACCTCGTAATCTTGGGAAATTTGCACAGAATACTCTCGCCCTGAGAACAGCAAGAAGCAACCGCACACCCACAGCAACTCCCAACCCTGTCCCCGCGTAAGGAGCGACAGCGAGTGGAGCAAATATAAAGTTCTTTGCGTCGCTTTCTTACAAGAAAGCGACCCGCCGGAGGCCCCCCGTCTCCCGTAAAAACAATAAACAATCAGAAAGGAAATAAAAAACCATGATCACAATCACACTTAAAGACGGTAGCACAAAAGCACTTGAGGGTGCAATGACTGCCATGGCACTTGCCGAATCCATAAGCGGCGGACTTGCAAGAGCGGCTCTTGCCGTAAAGCTTGACGGAGAAGTATGCGACCTTGATACGGTTATCGACAAGGATTGCGCCGTTGAGTTTCTTACATTTGACAACGATGAGGGCAAGAAGGTTTACAGACACACCACTTCCCATATCCTTGCTCAGGCTGTAAAGAGACTTTATCCCAATACAAAGCTTGCAATAGGTCCCGCTATTGACAACGGATTCTACTACGACTTTGATTCGGATGTATCCTTCACTCCCGAAGTTCTCGAAAAGCTCGAGGCTGAGATGAAGAAGATCATCAAAGAGAATATTCCGCTCAAGCGTTACGTTCTTCCCAGAGATGAAGCTGTCAAGATGATGGCTGACAAGGGTGAGGACTATAAGGTCGAGCTTATCAATGACCTTCCCGAAGGCGAAGAAGTATCCTTCTATGAGCAGGGCGACTTTACAGACCTCTGCGCAGGCGCACATCTTCCTTCAACAGGCAAGGTAAAGGCTATAAAGCTCACATCCTGCACAGGTGCATACTGGAGAGGCGACTCCACAAAGAAGATGCTTCAGAGAGTTTACGGTACTTCCTTCCCGAAGCAGGCTGAGCTTGATGAACATCTTGCAGCCATAGAAGAAGCAAAGAAGAGAGACCACAATAAGCTCGGTCGTGAGCTTGAAATCTTCACAACCGTTGACTACATCGGTCAGGGACTCCCGATCATGCTTCCCAAGGGTACAAAGATTCTTCAGATCCTTCAGAGATGGGTTGAAGATACCGAAGAAGCTAACGGCTGGGAGAGAACAAAGACTCCTCTTATGGCGAAGTCCGATCTTTACAAGATCTCCGGTCACTGGGATCACTACAAAGACGGTATGTTCGTAATGGGCGACGAGGAGGACGGCAAGGAATGCTTCGCACTCAGACCTATGACCTGCCCCTTCCAGTATCAGGCATACCTCAACAGAGCTCGTTCCTACAGAGACCTTCCCATGAGACTCGGTGAAACATCCACGCTCTTCAGGAACGAAGATTCCGGTGAGATGCACGGTCTTATCAGAGTTCGTCAGTTCACAATCTCCGAAGGTCACCTTATGTGTACTCCCGAACAGCTCGAAGACGAATTCAAGAGATGTCTTGAGCTTACAAACTACATGATGGAAACTCTCGGTCTTAAGGAAGACCTCTCCTACAGATTCTCCCAGTGGGATCCGGATGACTCCGAAAAGTACATCGGTACAAAGGAACAGTGGGATGAAGCTCAGGGCGTAATGAAGAGAATCCTCGATGACATCGGCATTGACTACAAGATAGGTATCGGCGAAGCCGCATTCTACGGTCCTAAGCTGGATATCCAGATAAAGAACGTTCACGGTAAGGAAGATACTCTTGTTACCATCCAGATCGACCAGATGCTTGCGCAGAAGTTCGGTATGGAATATGTTGATAAGGACGGCACAAAGAAGAATCCTTACATCATTCACAGAACAAGTATCGGTTGTTACGAAAGAACACTTGCACTTCTTATTGAAAAGTATGCAGGTGCATTCCCCGCATGGCTCGCTCCCACACAGGTAAAGGTGCTTCCCATCAGCGACAGCCAGCTTGAATACGCAAAGGGCGTTGTTGCAAAGCTCAAAGCTGCAGGCATGAGA
>SVQR01000005.1 GCA_015065225.1 Oscillospiraceae bacterium
CGTACTTTCAGGCAAGAATTACACTCTCGGAAGCGATACCGTCAAGAATAAATTCTCCGCATACGGAAGCTTTGCCCCGGACGATTTCGTAATGCTTCTTCTTGACAAGAACGGCTATGTTGCGGACGTCGTTTATGCTGACAGTGATATACTCGACAGCTTCCTTGATGAGGACGATGACAGGGTGGCACTTATAAATTCAACACTTAAAGGTCCGTATGTTCTGAAGAGTGGCGAGTCATTTGGGGAAAAGATACCATTTGATCTGTACGATGCGAAGATATACGCGGGAACAAAGACGGTGTCCGCATCCTATGTAAAGACGAATGACGTATATTACTACTCCGAGCCCTTCAATTCGGTATGGATATACAGGGATACGGCAAGCGGATTTGTGAATTCCATACTTCCTTCAAGGGAAGATCCCACATCCATTATAGTCGGAACAAAGACATATACTCTTGACGGCTCCACCGTAAAGCAGCAGTTCTCCAATTTCGGTTCATTCGAAGAGGATGACTTTGTAACGGTACTTCTCGGCAACGGCGGCACTGCTGTTTATGCAACTATCGGCGATATCTACGATTATCTCGAAAACAACGATGACGGTGTCACATATGCGGATCTTGTTGCACAGTCCATGGATGGTCCCATTATCGTAAAGCCGGGCAAGGACTGGGAAGCATCCATCCCCTTTGATACAGAGGAGGCAACATTCTTCAGAAAGAACAGTACGGTTGACAAGAGTGTCATAAAGGATTACGATGTACTCTATTACTCGAAGGCACTTTCCTCGGTATGGGTATACACCGACAAGGCAACGGGAAGATTTGAAGCAGCTGCTCCCAGCAGAATACTTCCCACATCAGTCACAATTTCCGGAAAGAGCTACATTATAGAAGGCTCGGGTGCGGCTCATGCATTCTCCAACATGGGATCTTATAAGTTCGGTGATATGGTAACCGTGCTTCTCGGCAAGGACGGAGGAATAGTCGGTGTTATTTCCGGCTCGGACAATGTGGAAACACTTTACGGATTTATCACCGCCTTCGGAGAAGGAACATATCAGCGTCCCAACGGTACGGAATATACCGCGGAGAACATTACGATCATGGGTACGGATACACAGAGTTATACCTATGAATATGATGACAGCGGATTTACCAAGGGCGATTTCGTATCCGTGACATATATCGACGGAAAGCCGAGGATAACAAAACTTACGAGCGGAGTCAATGCTTCTTTGGCAAGTACGGTAAACAGCCTTATCGCGTCGGGAAATATAGCGGATGATGCGGTGCTTCTTGATGTGTATGTAACAACAGACAGCGATTCCATTGAAAACAAGACCGTGACATACAGTGAGCTTTATCCTTCAAGACTTATAGGTGTAAAACTTACGGCATCAAATATCTACTATGCAAAGACAGAAAACGGAATGTTGACCGAGCTTATACTCAAGGACTTTACCGGAGATATCTACACTTACGGTATAGTGACTACGGAAAGATCCGGCAGTGACTTTGAATACCGTATGATAACCGGAGGTACAAAGACGGAGATAAGTATAAATCCCGGCTACGGAACGCCGTCACTCGGTGCTGCCAAGTTTACACTCAAGGGTGGTAAGTACATAGTGAAGAACCTCGACGGCGTGGAGATAGCAAAGGAAAACTTCGGCAGAGGCTACAGCACCGCAGGCGGCAAGACATACAACTATGCTTCGAATGTACAATATTACATCAAAACAAACATCAGAGAATACACATCGACCACCTACGATGACATTCTCGAAGGAGACTATAAGATAACCGCATATTATGACGACACGGAAGTCAACGGCGGAAGAGTAAGAATTATCGTTGCGGAATAATAATAGGATCATAAAAGAAGTGGACTCCCCGTTTTGTCGGAGAGCCCGCTTTTCTTTGGTTATGTTAATCTTTTTCGGAAATTGTCAGTCTCATATAAAACAAAAAAGCAACTCATAACGAGCTGCCCATAAAAGCAAAAAAGACAGCTACTGCTGTCTTCCCGGTGCGGATGATGGGACACGCCCGCTTCGCGTGCTGACTTCTCGCAAGCAAGTTGCTCGAACCAAAAAGCTAAAAACAGTCGCACAGGACTGTTTTCTTAACGCTTTTTGCCCTCTTAGGCTTCAAGTCCCAAGATACTTCTGTAAATATTCCCCATAAAAGCAAAAAAGACAGCTACTGCTGTCTTCCTGGTGCGGATGATGGGACTTGAACCCATACGAAGTGAATCACACGCCCCTCAAACGTGCGCGTCTGCCAGTTCCGCCACATCCGCATATTTTTGCTGTCCCTTACGGAACGGTGTTATTATACATCATTTATCGCGATTTGTCAAGTGTTTTTTGGATTTTTTATTTCTTTCGGCGGTTTTTCCAAAAGTGTTTTTGTGCTACGCTACGGCTTTGTTGAAAATGCACATTCGCTTTTTAAAAGAGAAAAGCCTCCGAAGATGTGTCTCCGAAGGCTTGGTTGTTATTATGGCACAGGCTTTCAAATAACGCTTGTTCTGCGGTTTACTTTACGTTCATCCAGACCGTCATCATGCAGTTTTCTTCGTTGTCCCATCTCTTGCCGCAGGATGCATAATCTGTGAGAAGGAGAGTGCTGCCGTCAGAGAGCTTTACGTTTATGCGGATCATCTCTTCGCCTTCAGGCTCGCACAGCTCATATATCGGCTTGTTACATCTTCTTGCAAGCTCAAGCTCTTTTGTAAGGTCCTTTGCACTGCCTTCTTTTGCGCTGTCTCTTGCAAGGGTGAGGATACCATATGTGAATGCTGTCTTGCCGTTGAGCTTTACTTCGGTAAGTGCGTTTTCAAGGTTTGCGTCAATAACGTCACCGTCACGGAATTCTTCTTCTATCTTGACATAACCGTTTCTCGCTGTATACTTCTTACCCTTGAAGGTTACTTCAAATTTCTTGTTGTTTGCGGGAACTCTTATCTTTATCTCAAACTTTTCAGCCTCGGCAAGGGAGAGCTTTACCTTTATCTCGCCGCCTATCGGGAATCCACCCGTGATATTAAGCTCTATGTCATTGCCGCATGGAGTCTTGTCCTTTATCTTGCCTGCCCAGAGTGAGCTGAGTGTAAAACCTTCCGAAGATTTCATGACAGCCTGTAACGGATAGAGAGCGGGACCGGCGCTTCCGATACAAGCACAGCAACCGTATACAAAGCCGTCGGGATAGAATCTTGTTCCGCCTACACCTACGCCTCTTCTGCCGTTGTAAAGAGGAGCATAGCTGTCAAACACGAGGGGACGTATCTTGTTTCCGCCTACCTTCCATTGGTAGTACATCTCAAGCATATGTGTGTTTACGCTTCCGTAAATGGAGTTGACGGCAGATTGTTCAAGCCTTTCGGCATATATCGCTTTGCCCGTAAGTCTGTAAAGTCTGTGGAGAAGTCTCATCCATGTTACCGTAACGCAGGTCTCCTGCATTACATTGTTGTGCGGCTCTGTCTGAACCATTGCGGAATGGTCAAACAGCTCGTGGGTACAGCCTGCACAGCCGATTATGGTGATATCCGTTTCTGCAACTCTTTCTACAAAGTTTGTCACCGCTGTAAGATATTCCTCTTTTCCGAACAGCTCATAATACATAAGCACCCCTTCAAAGAAGGACATTGTCTCATAAGCCTTGTTTTCCGGATATTCATAAGGCATCACTTTGTCTTCAAGCGCAAGAGCTATAAGGTCAAGTTCATGCTCGATACCGCCCGTGGAGATGATATATTCCGCAAACTCCTTGTACCTTTCGTTCTTTGTCATATCGTACATACGAAGAACAGGCTCAAGCACGGAGCAGGAGTTTACGCCAAGCCAATGATTGGAGGCAAGCGTTATCCTCTTCTGACCTTCGCCGTCACCGAGTTTTTCGCACATATAGTCAAGATGCGCACAAAGTGCCTTTACTATCGTTTCCTTGAGCTGTTCGTCGCGGCAGATGTCGTAATAGTGCTGCATACCCGTAAGAACGTACTTTCTCGACCAGATATCCCAGCCGTAGAATTCGTGATCCGGATGATAGGTGGATATTCTTCCTCTGTAGTCCTGTATCTGAAGAAGACCTACCACAGCATCTGTAAGCACCTTGTAAAGCTCCTCATCCTTGGTGTACATATATGTAAGGCACGCGCCTCTCATCATCTTGCCCCAGTATTCGCCTCTCCAGCCCTCGTCCTCTGTGTCAAGGTTGTTAAGGTATGCCTTTATGAACTGATTCCAGTCATCGGAACGCATAAGCTGATTTTTGACGACAAATCTTGTTACATCATCGGGCTTGCCGTCATACTTTGCACCGCCGAAGGGTACATAATTCAGAATATAATCGTGTCTCATTGAAAAGAAGTCCTTTCGGATAATCAATTTTATATGACAGTATTATACCATTTCAAAAGATTTTTGTCGATAGTTTTCCCAAACTATTTTGTGGTCTTTTTATACCTGAATAAGGGTATTATTTATCCACGGTGACAAAGCCGTCATCATTAACCGGTTCCGGAACTTCACCGATTTCCGTTGCCGGTATATCCCCTGCTAACTCGATGACTTCGAGGTTATTCTCGTCTTGATTTTGAGATACTTCGCAGTTTTCCGTGTTTTCATTCGCGTTCTCCGTCACATCCGTCTGTGCGGGATACGATCCTGTGGTATTTGTGGGAGTTTTCTCCACAGGCTCACAGCTTGCGATAAGTGCCGCGGCGATCGCTGTTGTGGTAATAAGTTTAATCTTCTTTTTCATTGCGGGTCCTCCTTTTTCTTTGTATTTTCTTTCATTTTCTTATCTATCATATCAAGCTCATATTCGCATTGCGGGCAAGTACCGATACACGGCTCTGTTACCGGACAGTCGATTATCTCCACATCAAGACCGTGCTTTTCGCAGTATTCACGGCGTATCTTTTTGAGATATTTGCATTTATCCTTGCCGACTATTCTGTCTCGGTTCACAATTTTGAATCCGTTGCCTTCAAAATTGGTTTTTACCGCGTCGTAAAGCTCCTTTGAAACTTCGGGCAGTATGATTGGTTCAAGTCCCGCTTTTATGTGCTTATCCTCGGAATTCTTTCTGTACGGATGAAGTTCGATATTGTAAAGTCCGAGATTGTCAAGATATTCCATCATTGCGATGATATTCTCATCGGTGATGTTGAGCGTCGGTATCATCGGGAATGTGACGATTATCTTCTCTTTTGGGATATGCTCAGACAGCTTTTCGAGATTTTCCTTTATGACAGCGTTTGACTTCCCGGTGAATTCAATATGTTTTTTCTCATCAAAGACCTTGAAGTCGATAAACCACTCATCAATGACAGGCTGCAAAAGCTCGATCTTATTCCACGGAGCATAAAGTGAGGTCTCGATATTCACTCCGAAGTCGTGACAGTAAGTATCTGCAAAAGTTCTTATATATTCCGCATACAAAAGCGGTTCTCCGCCGGAAAAGGTCACACCGCCTTCGCTTCCGAGAAAATAGGGGATATCCTTTCTTATATATTCATAAAGCCCATGAATATCAAGCCTTTTTTCACACTTGCCGACTCTCGTCTCCGGATTACAGCACCATACACAGTCCAAAGGACAGCCGTGTACGAATATCGCACTTCTCGCACCATTGCCGTCGGTGTTTATCCGAAGCCGCACAATCTTCATAAACTCTGCATATCGCACCGTTTCACCTCCGCAATTATAATTGTTATCTTCAGTATAACATACATATCCGAAAAATGCAATAGAGGCGGAAAAAACTTTAGCTTTCCGATGCGGTGATCTTTACGACTGCCTCTGTTGTTTTTTCATCCTTTTCCGTAACCGATACCACCCTTTCGCTGTTTTTCATCTCTATTCCTCCGAATATACCGTTTATCTCTCCGACATTTGCGATAACATGGGTACGGTAGTTTTCAAAAGCATGATCCAGAAGCCTTGCGTGATCGCGGAAATCATCACGGTCGTTGAGGGTGACAACGATAAATTCCGAGCCGTTACGCTTCGCACTTGTCACAAGACATCGCCCGGAGGCAATGGTGTATCCTGTCTTTACACCGGTTGTGCCGCTGTATGTCCGCAGCATTTTGTTGTGATTGAAAAAATACTTCAGCGGAACTCCGTTCTCATCTTTTACAACATATTCCTTTGTACCGGTTATCTCTCTGAAAAGCGGTATCTTCATCGCATGATATGTGATCTGTGCAAGCTCCCTTGCCGTAGTTCTGTGATTTTTCGATGAAAGACCGTGAGGATTGTCAAAATGAGTAAAAACAAGTCCGAGCTCGGCAGCCTTTTCGTTCATGGCAGAGACGAAATCCTCAATATTTCCGCAGGCTGCTGTCGCGAGGGCACAGGCGGCATCATTTCCCGACTCAAGAAGAAGTCCGTACAGAAGATCTCTCACTGTGAGCTTTTCTCCCGGAGCAAGGTATATGGACGAGCCTTCTATACCGCATACTTCGGGCGGCACTTGAAAAACATATTCCGGGGAGAGCATCTCCATGGCAACAAGTGCGGTCATTATCTTCGTGGTACTGGCCATGGGCAGAACAGCATCTCCGTTTTTAAGATACAGTACATCGCCTCTGTCAGCACTAATGACACAAGCTGCCTCGGCAGACACAGCCGGGAAACCGTCACCGTCACCGAGCACAAATATTGCATCCTCACCTGTATCGTCTCCGTATGCATCCACCGTAACGGATAAAACCGGCATATCATTGTTTTGTACAACATATCCGTTGCCGTCATCGCAGATAAATATCCCGCGTACGGTAAGCACAGCAAAAGCAAGAAAGAAAAATGCGCGAATCGACCTTGTAACAATACCAAAAGTTTTTGTTTTCATATAACACCGCCAACCACTCGCCCGCAGACGATAAAATTAAACATTCGGAAGAAAACCGTTTACGGATTCGGCTTTCTGAAATTCCATTCCCTAAATCCTATTTTCCACAGTTACAAATTATACATAAAAACGGCTTGAAATACCAAAACATGTATGATATACTGTAGTGTAATATAAAAGAAATGCGGTGAAATAATGCTGACACAAAGAAGTGAAGCGGAGCTTCTGGCACTGCTGGTGTTCTCCTCTCTGCCGGACGAAGTGACCTTTGCCGAGGCTCAGGAAATACTGCTTGCCTGCGGTGAGCTTGATAAAATGAATATAACCGAATATATATACGGTCTGGAAAGCGGCGGTCATATCTATATAAAGGACCGCAAAAACGAAAAGTATGTCGGAATGACGGAATCGGGGCAGCTTGTCGCAGCAGCCTTTGCAGAGAAGAAGCAGCTTTTCAGAAGCCCCCTGAACAAGTCTCTCAGGTGTTATAAGAAGATAGTCTGCGGTATAGACTACAGGATCGATCTTGTGAAGACCAACGGCGGCTCAAACGTCAAATTTGAAATGTGCATGGCGGGAAAGACATATTTTTCCACCACTATGTTCTTTGCAAAAAGTATGGAAGCACTCAAGGTCTACAACAGACTTGACGATGATCCGGAGACATTCTATAACGGAGTCATGACCGTTGCAACCGGCGAGATAGGATATCTGTAATTTACTTTATATGATCTTATTAAAATAAAGTTCTGAAAGGAAACAGACATGGATATACAGAAGAAGATAGATGACATTGAGCTTTTTGTGCTTGATATGGACGGAACGATATACCTCGGAGATAATGTCATTGACGGAGCGAGAGAATTCTGCAAAAGGATAACAGACAGCGGAAGAAAGATGATCTACTTTACCAACAATGCTTCAAAAGCTCCGGAGGATTATGTAAACAAGCTCAACCGTCTGGGATTCCCCTGCGAGAGAAAGAATGTCGTTACCTCCGGTGACGTTACAACAGCATATCTCAATAAGTTCCATAAAGGCGAGAGTGTATATCTTGTCGGAACAAAAAATCTTGAAAAGAGCTTTACGGACGCAGGTATCCCTCTTTCCGATGATGCGGGCATAGTTGTCGTAAGCTTTGATCTTACACTTACATATGAAAAGCTTGAACGTGCCTGCACGCTTATCAGAAACGGTGCGATATTCTATTCCACACATCCGGATATCAACTGTCCCACTCCCGACGGATTTATCCCGGACAGCGGTGCTATCTGCGGAGCGGTAACTCTCTCCACAGGCAAAGAACCGAAATATTTCGGAAAGCCCTACGCGGAAACGGCACAGATGATAGAGCTGATCTCCGGTGTATCCCGCGAAAAGACCGCGATGGTAGGCGACAGACTTTATACTGATATCGCCCTCGGCAAGAAGAACGGTCTTTGCGCAGTTCTTGTAATGAGCGGTGAGACTACGGAGGAGATGCTTACAAAAGCAAAGCCGGAAGAACTGCCCGATCTCAAATTCGCCTCTGTCGATGAGATCACAAAATACCTGTAATCGCTTTACAAAGATAAGAGAGACAATATCGTCTGTCGGTTCTTGAATTTTTAAACAAAAAAGAAGATTTCCGCTTCCGAAGACTGCAAACAATCCAACCTTTCGTGCGGAAATCAACTTTGATTGTCAATTATCGGTTGTCAATCACTTATTGTTCTCTGCTTCCTTCTCTCTCCCTGAAAAGCAGAGTACTGCACCAGAGTGCACTGAGAGCCACGACAACGTAGATTATTCTTGCCAAAACCGCAGTCTGACCACCGAAGAGCCATGCCACGGCATCAAAGCCGAAAAGCCCCACAGAGCCCCAGTTCAGACCGCCGATTATTGCCAGGGCAAGCGCGATCCTGTCGATCATTTATATATCATTCCTTTCAAAACTGTTTTGTATGTCCGCACCTTTTGCGGTAATGATAGTTTCTGCGGAATGCATCCGAATATACATTTTGAGTTAAAGTAAATTTTTGCATAAAAAGAGGTATAAGCCATGAGAATGAGAAAGAAAAAGCACACCGAGGACAGAATACTTGCCTGCGAGAGCGTAAATATTACAGATCCCGAGAGCTATATAGGAAAATGGCACGATATGTGTGACGGCAAAAAGCTCTGCCTTGAGATAGGCTGCGGCAAGGGCAGCTTCGTGTACGGTATGTCCAAAAAACACAAGGATGACAGGTTCTTTGTTGCAATGGAAAAGGTGCGCGACGTTATAATGCTCGCCATGGAAAAGATCACCGCCGACGAGGAGATAAATAATGTACGCTTTATCGCGGGCGATGCGGAGGATCTTCCCAAGATATTCCAAAAGGGCGAGATAGACGAGATATACCTCAACTTCTCCGATCCCTGGCCGAAAGCACGTCATGCCAAAAGAAGACTTACATACCGTAAATTCCTTGAGATGTATAAAGAGCTTTTGTGCGAAGACGGAGTTATATACTTCAAGACAGACAATCGCCCATTTTTCGATTTTTCGCTTGAAGAGTTTCCTGCGGCAGGCTATGAGATGTCGGATATCACCTTCGATCTTCATAATTCCGAGTACAATGCGGAGAATATCGTAACCGAATATGAGGCAACCTTCAGCGCAAGAGGCTTTACCATAAACAGGCTTGTGGCAAGACCTAAAAGATGAACCCCGTGCAGAATATGCGTTACAGCGGTGTTCGGTTGACGTATATATCCGATGAAGCCTCATTTGCTTCCGAATTGTAAAGCTTTTATTAACCACTCTTAAAACAAATGCAATTCGCTTGACAATCACGATAAGTATTTGTTATAATGCAACCAATACTTTGGGAAGGAGGACTTTTACATAACTATGGACGCGGACAGTAGCGAGGACGATACTGCAAATTATAACAACAATAATAATAAATGTATATATACGGCGTATCTGCGGCACTCATCTGACTGGCGCAGGTATGCCTTTTTGCATATTTTCCGTTTTTTAAGCTGATTTTACGGCTTTTTATATGTATTTGTGCATAGATTTATTCCGGGCAGGCTTTACCCGAAATTAAAATAAAAGCCGTATTTTGCCGGAGAGATTTCCGGTCTGATTAAGGAGAAAAATTCAAAATGGACAGTATAATAAACGTTCCGTATCTTATCATAATTGTGGTGTGCGTTATTTTTTCGGCGTATTTTTCCGCAACGGAAACCGCATTTATGTCACTCAACAAAACAAAACTTAAAACAATGGTGGAAAAAGGCAACAAAAAAGCAGAGAGAACGCTCAAGGTTGCCGATAATTACGACAAGCTTATATCCACAATACTTGTTGGAAACAATATCGTTAATATCCTTGCATCTTCAATAGCTACTTTGTTCTTTGTACAGATCCTCACAAATCTTGATTATGGCAATGCAAATGAGATGGGTGCTACATTATCAACCATTGCCACAACCGTAATAGTTCTTATTTTCGGCGAGATAACCCCCAAGAGCATTGCAAGAGACTTGCCGGAAAAGTTCGCAATGTTCTCAACGCCTCTTATCAGTATGTTTATGGTAGTACTTACTCCCGTAAACTTTATATTCTCCATGTGGAAAAAGCTCGTTTCAAAAATCTTCAAGCTGGAAAGCGACAATAAGATGACCTCCGAAGAGCTTCTTATGATAGTTGAGGAAGGGCAGCAGGACGGTGCTATCGAAGAAGACGAGGGCGACCTTCTTAAAAATGCCATTGAATTTAATGAAAAAACCGCTGAGGATATCCTTACTCACAGAGTTGATCTTGAGGGCGTTCCTTCCGATGCAAGCAAGGAGGATATTGCGGAGGTGTTCACCGAATCCGGATATTCAAGGATCCTTGTTTATGAGGAATCCATAGATAATATCATAGGTACTATCCACAGAAAGGACTTCTATGTGGGAAGCGGTATTTCAAGAAAGCCTGTGAAGGAGCTTATCGCACCGCCTTTCTTCATTCATAAGTCCGAAAAGATCAATGACCTTCTTAAGCTTCTCCAGAACAACAAGTCACATCTTGCCATAGTCATAGACGAATACGGCGGAACATTGGGTATCGTTACAATGGAGGATATTCTCGAAGAGCTTGTCGGTGAGATCTGGGACGAGCATGACGAGGTCACAGAGACATTCAAGGAATTGACAGAGGATACATTCATCGTTGATTGCAGCGTAAACTTCTCCGAATTCTGTGATTTCTTCGGGCTTCCCGCAGAGATAGAAACAGACAGCGTGTCTCTTGGCGGATGGATCATGGAACAGGTGGGCAAAATACCCGAAACGGGCGACAGCTTTACCTTTGAAAACATTGATGTTGAAGTAACAGAGACGGATTCCCACAGAGTTGCCTATGCAAAGGTCGTAAGAAGACCGGAAGAGGATGAAGAAGAGGAATCCAAGGATAAAGATAAAGAAAAGGATAAGGATAAGGACGAACAGTGATGTGCCGCCGTGGGGCGATCCTGCTCGTAAGGTCGGCAAAGCAGTATCAACTGCAGGCAATGCAGACAGTCAATATCCGATAACAAAGATAACGAAGCACCATATCCCGGATACATGATCTGTGTCCGGGTTAATTTAAACGGCAGACGGGAGGCATATGGCGTGAGCTCGAAGAATAAAAAGAAAAACAGAGGTCATGAGCCGACGGAAAAGGATATTCGAAACAGCATAAAGAAAAACGTGGATGACGCAGAGGAATGTACATCCTGCGATGACGGTCGCCGCAAAGCTGTCGAAAAGGAAACAGCCGAGAAAAAGCACGAACATCATCACATGAAAAGATCTGAGGAAGATTCAGACCGCAAGGACAAGAATGTACTCGACGCGAAAAGCTCCGAAGTCGTCGCAAAAGAAACCAACGATGACGACAGCGATTCCGCTTATGCCGAGATACACGAAAAAGCGGAAGGTATACCTGAGATGCTTGCCGAGGATCTGTGCGAAGCCATAACCGAAGCTCGCGAAAAGGGAGAAAAACGAAGCAAAAAGAGCAAACGCCATCCGGGAGTGATAACATTTCGTGAGATAATCATAGCACTCGGATTCGGAATAGTGCTTTACTGGGCGTTGGATCATGCAAGAGGAATATTTGCCTTTTTCGGGACGATCGTGGATATCCTTTCGCCCATAATCGTCGGATGCTGTATCGCATTTGTGCTGAACCTTGTGCTTATCCCTATTGAAAAAATATGGATAAAGCTGTCATCGCGTGTCAAAAACACGTCGGTGTCAAAGTATCTTGCGAAGATTAAAAGACCGATGTGTCTTATCCTGTCAACGCTTATAATGATGGGACTAATATTCGGACTCCTCTTTATAGTCATTCCGGAACTTGGTGTTACCTTCAAGATGTTTACCGACCTTGTGCCGCAGCTTATAAGACAGCTTGAAGTATGGGTGGATAACCTTGCGGAATTCTTGAAGCAGTACAATCTTGAGCTTCCGGATATTCTGCCGGATGCCGAAAAGACCATCAATTTCTTTAAAACGCTGTTAACCGAAAAGGGACAGCAGATGCTTGATGTGACGGTGAATGTTACATCAAATATATTCTCGGCTATGCTTGACGTTGTACTCTCGGTGGTATTTGCATTCTATCTTCTGGCAAAAAAAGAGAGGCTCGGCAAAAAAGCCAAGAGCATACTTTATGCGATTGCCGATGAGGAAAAGGTTGATAATATTGTAAAAGTTGCGACTCTATCCAACAGCACATTCACAAAGTTTGTGACCGGACAGTTTACCGAGGCAATAATAATGGGTTTTTTATGTTGGATCGGAATGCTCATCTTCGGTATGCCCCATGCGGCAGTAATATCTGTAGTCATAGGTGCAACGGCACTTATACCCATCTTCGGCGCATTTGCGGGCGCGGCGATAGGAACGCTGCTTATACTGTCCGTTGATTTTATGCAGGCAGTATGGTTCGTGGTATTTATAATAGTGCTTCAGCAGATAGAAACAAACCTTATATACCCGAAGGTTGTTGGAAAATCAATAGGACTTCCGGGAATATTGGTGCTTGCCTCCGTCACGGTCGGCGGTGCGATATTCGGTTTTGCGGGTATACTTCTCGGTATTCCCGTATGCTCGGTCGTTTACTGTATATTCAGTGAATTTGTTGAAATGCGTTTAGAGGACAAGGGCGAACAGATTGCAAAAAAAGCAGAGGAATAACAGGGAGCTGTACGCATTTGTAACGTAAATATGTAATTTGTCAAATTAGAAAGGGGAATCCTGTGACAAACCCTTATGAAAACACACCTCATTCGGAGATACTTGAAGGGATAATATCCGTAAGAGCGGCAGTGGAAGCAAACAGCAGAAGGATCGACAGTGTATTTGTTGACCTTGAAAAATACAAAAAGCGTGACAGAAAGATAACAGCGTTCATCTCGTTTCTGAAATCCCACGGAATAAAGCCGGAGCTTTGCGAGAGGGGTGTGATAGACGCATTCGTAAGCTCGTCGGGAAAGGATTCGGGCAATACTCACGGTGGAGTTGCGGCAAGTGTCGGAGAAAGAAGATACACCGATATCGCGTCTGTCCTTGACAAAACAGTGAAGGAACAGGGATTCTGCGTGTATCTTGACGGTGTTGAGGATCCGTTCAATCTCGGATATGCATTTCGTTCACTTTATGCCTGCGGAGCATCCGGGATGATACTTCCCGGAAACGAAAGAAGCGGTGGATCTGGAGTTCTTGCAAGAAGTTCTGCGGGAGCATCCGAATACCTGACTTGTGCACGTTTTGCCGGAAGCTCGGATAAGGATAAAAGACTGGAGCTTATCTCGGAAATAAAAAGAAGAGGAATGAAACTGTGCTGCTGTGCCGTTTCCAAGGATTCCGAGCCGATATTCAATTACAGTGCGGGATTTCCGACGGTATTTTTCATCGGCGGAGAGAAGAGAGGTATTTCCCCCGAATTTGTGGAAAATGCGGACAGGCTCGTGCATATCCCGTATGCTTCCTCGGAGATACGCTTTTCACTTCCCACGGCAACGGTGGCTGCAATAATGGGGGCCGAGCTTATGAGGATACGCGGTCTGTAATGGAATAAATACATTTTAAAAATAATAGGATATTCCGCATCGTACTCGGCAATACGGGACTTACGGTGCGGATCTTTTTATTAAAAATGACGTTTTCTCCATGTTTTTAACCGATAAACACATTTACTTTTTGTTGTGCGTGTGTTAATATAGTTATAAAATCGGTAGATTGTGTTCGAAAATATATCGGTTGCATCTTTGTTTGTTGTTTCGGAGGTAGTCATGACACTTGAAGAAAACAAAAAATGGTTTAAAGAAGCAAAATTCGGAATGATGGTACATTTCGGACTTTATTCCGTTCTCGGCGGTGAATATAAGGACTTCAGAAGCGGCTATGACGATACAAGTACCGCCAATGCAGAGTGGATACGCTCAAAGGCAAAGATACCCAAGGATGAATATGTAAAGCTCGCAAAGGTATTTAATCCCATTTTTTTTGATGCCGAGGAGTGGGTAAAGCTCGCAAAGGATGCGGGGATGCAGTATATAGTTGTTACGAGTAAGCATCATGAAGGTTTCTGTCTTTTTAAATCGGACGTGGATGATTTCAATGTCGTTGATGCAACTCCCTTCGGACGTGATATAATCGCAGAGCTTGCCGAGGCTTGCAGAAAGTATGACATGAAGCTGGGGCTCTACTATTCACAAGAGCTTGACTGGAATGAGCCGGACTCCGGCGGATACCTTCTCGATGAGCCGGAACGCTACATAGACTGGGCAAATACATGGGACTATCCGGACAACTCAAAAAAGGATTTCTCAAAGTATTTCTATAAAAAAGCTATTCCTCAGGTAAAGGAGATACTCACAAAATACGGAGACCTGTGCCTTATCTGGTTTGATACTCCCGTAATGATACCGCCGGAATACAGTGACGAGCTGTATAACCTTGTAAGAGAGCTTCAGCCTCACTGTCTTGTGAATACCCGTATCGGTAACGGCAGAGGGGACTATAAGTCCATGGGCGACAATGAGATCCCGGACAAATACATGAACGACATACTTGCCGAAACACCGGCAACTCTCAACTCATCCTGGGGATGGAAGTATTTTGACGAAAACTTCAAGAGTGCCGATGAGGTGATGCGTCTTAAAGAGCATCTTAACTCGAGAGGAGTAAACTATCTTCTGAATGTCGGCCCGGATCATCTCGGAAGAATACCCAAGTCTTCGGCGGATATACTGCGTGAGGTCGGAAGAAGAAGCAAATAAAACGCAAAAGCTCCGTGTTACGATTCGTTTCGGTGCGTAAATGTTTCGTATCTTAATATACATAAACGATCCTGAATTGGAAAATATTAATAGTGTACTCGTATTTGCAAAAGGAACTATTGACAAACCAATAATAACGAATATAATTAGAATATACTCGTACAACGAACTCGGAATTGATAAAATCAGGAGGTATATTTATGATTGCGAAAGGAGAGGCGTTCAGCCAAAGACTGGAGATATTTTCGACAGATACAATACGGCTGATTTCGCAGTTAGACCACAAATATCTGCTTCAAGCTCTGGATATAGCAGCGGAGACGGATTATACAGAAGCGGAAGTAATTCAAAAAATAACGGAACTGATAAACAAAGAATAAATTACATTGACACCGAATACCTCGAACTCGCAAAGAATTCCGAAAAGAATGAGGCGAAGCTTCAGAAAATGGCTGATGAGGCGGCAAAAGAAGCCGGTGCCCAGCTTAATTCGGAAGGGACTCCGGAGGTTAATTGGCACGGCACCGATATATCGTTCAATTCGTTTGACATCAAAAAATCAAAATTTGGAAAATCAGGATATGGAATTTACGTAACCACCGACAAGAACAAAGCAACTGAGTATGGTGGCGAAGCCGTAATGAAGAATTATATAATGTCAAACAGGTTTGCATAAATAATAAAATGAAAGGAAATATTATCATGACACTTGAACAGAGCAAAAAATGGTTTAAGGAAGCAAAATTCGGTCTGATGATCCATTGGGGACTCTACAGTCTTCTCGAGGGCGAGTGGAAGGGACAGAGAATGCATCGCGAAGGCGAATGGACAATGCACAGATTTGAAGTTCCGCTTTCCGAGTACACAAAACTTGCGAAGGTATTCAACCCCGTTTACTTTGATGCGGAGGAATGGGTAAAGCTTGCAAAAGATGCGGGCATGGAATACATGGTCATAACAAGTAAGCATCATGAAGGCTTCTGCCTTTTTGATTCCGAGGTTGACGATTACAACTGTAAGAAGGGTACTCCTTTCGGAAGAGATATCATCGGTGAGCTTGCAGAGGCGTGCTACAAGCATGATTTCAAGCTCGGACTCTACTACTCACAGAATCTTGACTGGCATGAGCCCAACGGCGGCGGATGCGGAAGAAAGCAGGTACACTGCGGCAGAGGCGTTGAATGTCACTGGGGCAACACATGGGATTTCCCGGACAACGATAAGAAGGACTTCAGACAGTACTTTGAGAACAAGGCAAAGCCTCAGGTAAAGGAGATACTCACAAAATACGGTGACATCTGCCTTATCTGGTTTGATACTCCCCTTGATATGCCGATGGAATATTCCGATATACTTTATAAAATGGTAAGAGAATATCAGCCCGGATGTCTTGTAAATACAAGAATCGGCAACGGTCTCGGAGACTACCGTTCCTGCGGAGACAATATGCTTCCCGAGGAATACAGCGATGAGCTTGTTGAAGCCCCCATCACTCTCAACCATACATGGGGTTATAAGTCCTTTGACCAGGATTGGAAGAGTGCGGAAACCGTTTGCGATATACTTGAAAAGTGCAACAGCAAAGGTGCCAATATGCTTCTCAATGTAGGCCCCGACGGACTCGGAAGATTCCCTGCACCTGCAACAGACATACTTCGTGAAGTCGGAAAGAAGCTGGGCAAATAATTGTACCATATAATAATAATGAAGAAAAGAACGATTCGGTATTGTCCGGGTCGTTCTCTTTTTGTTTTATGATTCTTTGACGAACAAAGATATACTGCAACGGATGCCGCTTTTTATTCGGGATACTCTGTCTGCCGTGTTGTATGACGTTCAAAAATAATTAACAACTGGAAAAAAATAATCAAAACTACTATATTTTGGGGTAATTGGCATAAAAAAAGCCCAAGAATATGTAAAAAATTTGGAAATACCCCTTGATTTTATTTAAAAAAACATATATAATATATAGTAACTAGGTATACCGAGACGTATTGTAAAATGCTTCGGGTATGCAAAACAAGCAAAAAGCGGAGAAAAACTCCGTAAAGAAAGGAATGGTATAGGAAAATGAAAAAACTATCCATCATTATGGCGACCGTATGTGCGATCGTATGTCTCTTATGCGTAAGTGTAAGTGCGGCGAACGAAATGACGGTTTCCGGAGCAGTGGAAACAACTACCCAGAGCACCGAATTTGCTTATAAGGTAAGTTTTTCCGAGAACACGGGCTTTAACACGCTCGGTATCAAGCTCACATACCCCGAAGGATTTGAGTATGTCGATGCAGATGCAAGTCAGCTTATCAAGGACAACTTCTACCTTGACTTTGCAGGCTTCTCCGGTGAGACATATGTATTCCACCACGATGCAGCTGCAAGAACGGTTACATTCGTAGGTGCGGCGCTTTACAATATCACGGAAGTTTCCGGCGACCTTTTCGAGGTTACCTTTAATGCTCCCGCAACAACAGGTACATATGATTTTACACTTGAAGTCGTTGATAAGGCTTACGAGGATGCAGGTAATGTTGTTGCCGTTGATAAGGTAAACGGTACTGTTACTGTTGAAGAAGGTTCTACATATGAGCTCGGTGACGTTAATATGGACGGATCCGTAGACCTCTTTGATGCTATCGCAGTGCTTCAGTATGATGCGGGTATCGTCGATCTTTCCGATGCAGCATATGCGCTCGGAGATGTAAACTATGATGATTCTGTAGACCTCTTTGATGCTATCGCAATTCTCCAGTACGAAGCCGGAATTATCGAAGAATTCTAATAATATTTAACGAAAGGACTTATTGACCATGAAAAAGATTCTCAGTGCGGTTCTTGCACTTATGATGATTGTTGGTTGCGCATCGTTTGTTTCCGCTAAGGAACCCGTAATCGAAGGTACAAACAATGTTGCAGTTGCAATTGATGATGTGGTTGTTACCGATGCCACACAACAGATCGAGGTTCCTGTAAATGTTAAGTTTGCGGAAGATTTTGACGGTATCCTCGGTGCTACACTTAAGTTTACATATGATACATCTAAGCTCACCTTCGACAAGAAGGCTTCATCTATCGAATATCCTGTTGATTCTTCAATAGCGATGATAAATGAAAACAAGAGTAAAGTTGTTACAATAAGCTTTGCACCTGCTGATCTTGAGGTTCCTTCCAAGGAAGACGGCGTTTTTGCTGTTCTTGTATTTAATGCTGTTGAAGGTGCAAACGGTGATGCTGTGATTGAATTTGCAGATGGTACAAAGTTTGCTAACAGCGAAAACAAGGCATCTACATTCAATACAACAAACGGCAAGGTAACACTCCCCGCCGCAGAAACTCCCAAGTACGACGTAACCTTCGACGCAAACCTCGAAGGCGTAACATCTCCCGATGCTATGACAGATGTTGAAGCAGGCACAGAGATCGATCTTCCCGAGCTTGATGACACAGCGGATTATACCTTTCGCGGCTGGCAGGTTAATGGCGCAGGTGATGTCCTCACCGGTAAATACACTGTTACAGCTGATACAGCTCTTAAGGGCGCTTGGGCAGTAATAGAAAAGTATGACGTAACATTCGTTTCCGATTACGGCACAGCTCCCAATTCTATGACAGATGTTCTCAAGGGCACAAAGATCACTCTTGTAAAACTTGATGATACAGACGAGTTCACATTCGGCGGCTGGACAGACGGCGAAAACGAATATGCGGCAGGTGCAGAATACGAAGTTACAGGCGATGTAACTCTCGCTGCTATCTGGAACAGAATAGTTAAGTACAATGTTTTCTTCAGCGAAGGCGTAGAAGGATATGAAACAGTTGCAGGTACAGTTATCACCCTTCCCGGACTTGACAATACAGACGACTATACATTCGGTGGCTGGGTCGTTGAAGGTACAACAGAGCCCATATATGCGGAAGGTGCAAAATATACCGTTAACGCTGACGTAAAATTCGTTGCAAAGTGGAACGAGATCGTTAAGTACACAGTAACATTCAGCGAAGGCGCAGATCCCGTAACTGTTGTTGCAGGTCAGTCCGTAACAGTTCCCACACTTGAAAAGACAGACCTTGTATTCAAGGGCTGGAAGGTTGGCGAAACAGACGAGATTGTTGCAGGCGGTGCAGAATTTGTTCCCACAGCTTCCGTTCTTCTCACAGCTCAGTGGAAGGCAGGCAGCAACAAGGTCTACATCGACACAACAGGTAACGATGCAAACGATGGTCTTACAAAGGACACTCCCGTAAAGACTCTCAAGAGAGTTCAGGAAATCCTCACAGCGGATAAGGCTGCCGACAACATTCTCAACACAATCGTAGTTGTTGAAAAGTACGAAAAGAAGAATGAAGCGGCTGCAAATACAGATAACCTCGGTCAGAACCTTGGCAAGAAGCTTTATATCACAGGTCTTACACCCGAATCTATATTTGATATGCATCACTACAAGGCTGACGGTACAACCGCTCAGGACTCTCATTTGAGAATTTACACTGACGTTGAGTTCAACAATATCACATTCGTAGGCTCCGGCAAGGACGGCGGTCCCATGGCGATGGGTTATGAGCTCACATTCGGTGAAAATGTAACAGCATCCGGCAGTCAGGGCATAGCTCATGCTCATTACAACAACATATACAAGGATGGCGGTATAATCAACGTTAACAGCGGTACATTCGGCAGAGTTCACTTTGCAGGTATGTCCGGTGCTAAGGTTCTCGGTACAACCACAACAAATATCAACGGCGGTAAGGTAAACGGTATCTACAACGGCCACGGCTGGAGAAACAACAATATCGTTTACGGTGCAAACTACATCAACATCAACGGCGGTGAGGTAGGTCAGATCACACTTAACGCTGTAGGTACATCATCCGTTACATCTTACGCAGGTCTCAGATACTTCACAATTAATGACGGTACAGTTGGTAATGTTACAACAACAGGTATCAAGCAGGCTACATACAAGGATGGCGATGTAGATAAGTTCGTTAACACAGACATTCGTGACGGTGTAACCGTATTCGAAGTAAACGGCGGTACAGTAGGCAAGTTCGCGACAGTTGGCGAAGACGATGATGCAACAAGAGTTATCATCAACAACACAGCAAATGCTCTTACAGTTGAAGATACAGGTGCTATCGTTCTCAACGTTAAGAACGGCAAGCTCCACGCTGAAACAACAGGTTTTGGTGAAGATGGCAAGCCCACATATGTTTGGAACATGAACAACACCGCAGTTCTCGACTGGGCAAAGACAGTTGAACTCACAGGCTTCAGCTATGAGTTCGCAGAATCCGGTCTTGCGGCAGAATTCAACGCAGTTAAGGTCGGCGACAAGACATATGCGCTTGCAGATCTTACAAACGGTCTTATCCCCGCTCCCGAAGCAGCAGGTACATACAATGTTGAATTCACAAACGTATACAAGGTAACAATCGGCGAGGAAACAACTCTCGTTGAAGAAGGCGACACAATCGCTCTTACAAGACTTCCCAAGAACGGCGACCTCAAGCACATCGGCTGGACAACAGTTGAAGGCGGCGAAACAGCAGAGATCGACCACACATCAGAGTACGCTCCCACAGCAGATGTAACTCTCTACCCTGTATGGGCAGAAGCAGTTTACTTCACAGCTACATTTGAAACAGATCACGGTGAAGCTCCCGCGGCTATCTCCATCATCGACGACGATGAAGACGGCAAGGCTGATGAAGCTTTCATGTTCCCCGGCTACGACGGTAAGCAGGACGAGCACTTCACATTCACAGGCTGGATGGATAGGATTTATGTAGGTACTCCCGAAGGTACAGTAATTCCCAAATACAACGCAGGTGATATACTTACTCTTGACGGCAACAAGACATTCATTGCTACATGGGTAGAAGATCCCAAGGGTACTGTAACATACAGAAACGAAAGCGGCGAAGCTCCCGAAGCGGTTACAGATTATGTTGGTACAGAAATCGTTATCGCTGAATGTCCCGCAGTTGAAGGCTTTGAGTTCCTCGGCTGGATTGCTGACGGTGTAACATATCAGCCCGGCGAAAAGTATACAATCGAAGATGAATTCGGTATCGCATTCACAGCTAAGTGGGGCGTTAAGGTTGCAGTTGATACAAACGGCGCTAAGGGTGAAGCTCCCGTTATCGGTGGTGCTATCGGCGAAGAGATTGACCTTCCCACAGAAGTTGCTCTCACATACGTAAACCACACATTCAAGGGCTTTGCACTCGCAGTTGACGGCGAAATTATTACAGGCAAGTACACAGTTAACCCCGAAGATACACTTTACGTTATCTGGGAAGAAACAGTTGCAGATGCGGCTATCATCGAAACAAAGGTAGTATACAACAGCGCAACAAACGACTACACGGTTGATATGTACTTCTACGGTGCAGATGCAAACACAGTTGCATTCGGTTACACATACGGCGAAAACCTCGAATTCGTATCCTTTGCACCTGCGGCAGGTCTCGTTGTTACTCCCGACGCTCTTGAAGTTAAGGAAGACGGTTACTATGCATATGCAGTAACAAATCAGGAAACAGGTAAGATCGAAGGCGCATCCGCAAGCGCAGGCAACGGTGTACACCTCGGTACTATCACATTCACATACACAGGTACAAAGGAAGACTACTCCGAAGATGATGCAGCAGACAACATTGCTATTACAGCTCCCAAGACTGTAGTTGACAATGTTTCCTCCGCAGAATACTTCCTCTACACACCTGCAGTTTCAGGTCTTGAAGTAATCGGTCTCCCCGTAGTATTTGACGAAGCTATCGAATACGAGATCGTTGATGTTGTATACACAGTAAACGGCTCCGTAAAGGTAGTTCGTGCAGACGGTACAGCTCCCAAGAACTATGCGGAAATCGAAGTATACAACGAACAGGGCAGCCTCTACAAGACATTCGTAATCGAAGATGCTGAAACAACAACAGTTGACGGCGTATTCAACTACGAGATCGGTCTCGGTGCAGGTAAGTACACATTCGTTGTTAAGAAGACAGGTTACCTTGCAGCTGAATGCGATGTAGAGATCGCAGTTCAGGAAGGCGCAGGCGAGGACGGCTTCGTTCCCACACCTGTAGATGTTGCACTTGTTGAACTTACAGCCGGTGACGTTGTTGCTGACTTCGGCGTGATCGACCTGCTCGACTTCGCAGGTATCGTTCAGGCGTTCGACAGAGGTGACCTCGAAGCTGACGAAACTATCGCTCTCGACATCAACGAAGACGGCGTAGTTGGTGTAGATGACCTCAAGTTTGTAAAGGACAACTTCGGTGCAAAAGCTGAATAATCCGTAAGAATAACATATTCCCCCGATGCTTAGGTGTCGGGGGTTGTTTTTTATGTGATAGACTTCAAGAATAAAACAGACTGACACATCCGCAATACAATACGAATTAAAAATTTTTTATTCAAAACATAGAATTATTAACAAAAACAGAGTACAATATAAATGTAGGTTAGTTTTGACTAACGCCATGACGTGATGAATATACGCCACAAAGACATATCCTTGCGGCAAAGACCGCAGAACGGAGACATATAATGAAAAGATTCAACGTGACAGGCATGAGCTGTGCCGCCTGCAGCGCAAGAGTGGAAAAAGCAGCGAACGGTGTAAATGGTGTGGAAAGCTGTGCGGTAAATCTTCTTACGGGAAGTATGACTGTGGAAGGTACTGCCTCCGAAAATGAAATAATACGTGCGGTGGAAAAGGCGGGGTACGGATGTACATTGAACGGTACAGATGTCGCTGTTCCTTCGTTTGTATCGACAGACGGTGGAGCGGATGATGAAAATATATATATAAAAGAATCACGCTCACTTGTGGGAAGGCTTATACTCTCAGCGGTCTTTCTTCTCATACTTATGTATTTCTCAATGGGACACAATATGCTCGGACTTCCTCTCCCGCCGTTTTTTGATGGCAATGCTATGGCGACGGGACTTGTGCAAATGATATGCAGTGCCATAGTTATGATTATCGGAGGAAAGTTTTTTGTAAGCGGTGCAAAGTCTGTTGTGCGTCTTTCACCGAACATGGATGCACTTGTGGCTCTTGGAGCAGGTGCGGCCTTTGTTTACAGCACAGCTGTGCTTTTCCTCATGTCCGCAAAGCTTTCCGACGGAGATATCAGCGGAGCATCAATGCTTTTACATGATCTGTATTTTGAATCAGCGGCGATGATACTTGCACTTATTACGGTTGGCAAAGCTCTTGAAGCACGCTCAAAAGCAAAAACAGGCGATGCACTTCGGGGACTTAAAAAATTGATGCCGGAAACTGCAAATGTTATACGTGATGGCAAGGAAATACAGATAAAGATATCCGAGATGCAGGTAGGCGACATATTCACGGTGCGTCCCGGCGAGCAGATCCCCGTTGACGGCTTTATAGTTGAAGGCTCAAGTGCCGTAAATGAAGCGGCAATAACCGGTGAAAGTGTCCCTGCAGAAAAAAATGAGGGTGACACGGTGGTAGGTGCTACGGTCAACATATCCGGATATCTGAAATGTCGTGCCACAAGAGTGGGAACGGATACCGTACTTTCAAAAATAATAAGAACGGTCAGCGACGCATCGGCAACAAAAGCTCCCATTGCCAAGGCTGCGGATAAGGTAGCGGCAATATTTGTTCCTTCCGTGATGCTTATCGCCCTTGTAACGGCAATTGTATGGCTGATACTCGGCAGGGAATTCGGCTTCGCCCTTGCAAGAGCTGTATCGGTACTTGTGATAAGCTGTCCGTGCTCACTCGGACTTGCAACTCCCGTAGCTATCATGGTCGGAAGCGGTGTTGGCGCAAAAAACGGAATCCTTTTCAAAAATGCGGAGATGATGGAGCTTTGCGGCAGAGTAAATACTGTGGTTCTTGACAAAACAGGTACTGTGACAAGCGGAAATATTTCGGTTACAGGTATTTATACGGCGGAAAACACAACAACCGATGAGCTCCTTTCTACAGCATACACTCTTGAAAGTAAAAGCGAGCATCCTCTTGCAAAAGCAGTTACGGAATATTGCTCGGAAAACGGTGTACAGCTTCATGCTTCCGAGGATTTTTCGGCGAGTATCGGAAGCGGTGTTTTTTGCCGGATAAGAGGAAAAGAATGTCTTGGCGGAAAGACTGATTTTCTTGAGAAGAACGGGATAAGTATTCCCGATTATCAGAAGAAAAAAGCAGATGATATATCCGCATCGGGAAGCACGCCCTTGTTCTTTGCTATGGACGGAAGATTCCTGGGTATTATTGCAGCGGCGGATACTGTAAAGGCCGACAGCAGAAGTGCGATCGGAAGATTCGGTGAAATGGGTATAGAGACGGTTCTTCTTTCCGGCGATAACGAGCTTGTAACAAGATCCGTGGCTGAAAAAGCGGGCATTAAGACCGCAATATCCGGTGCGACTCCGGACAGCAAATCAGAGACTATAAATGAATACAAGCAAAAGGGCAAGGTAGCAATGATAGGTGACGGTATAAACGATGCACCTGCTCTTGCCGTTGCGGATGTGGGACTCGCCATAGGTACGGGAACAGATATTGCCCGCGATACGGCAGGCGTCATACTTGTCAACGGAAATCTCACCTCGGCGGCAAGTGCAATAAAGCTCTCAAGATCGGTATTGCGCAATATAAGGCAGAATCTGTTCTGGGCGTTCTTCTATAACTGTATCGGAATACCCGTTGCGGCGGGAGTATTGACACCGTTCGGTATAACTCTCAGTCCGATGCTCGGAGCGCTTGCGATGGGACTTTCCAGCTTCTGCGTAGTATCAAATGCACTTCGTCTCAACTCTTTTAAAGCATATATTGCCCGGAAGGATGAGATATCACAGGTAAATACAGAAGTATATATATCCGAATCAAAAACCGAAACGGAGGAAACAAAAATGGAAAAGAAGTTCAATGTAAAAGGTATGATGTGTCACCACTGCGAAAACCATGTAAAGAAGGCTCTGGAGGCAATTGACGGTGTAGAGACCGCTGTCGCATCCCACACAGAGGGAACAGTAGTCGTAACTCTTTCAAAGGATATTGCCGATGATGTTCTCAAAGCGGCAATAACAGAAGAAGGCTACGAAGCAGAATGACCTTTGTTATAACTCAATAAACAACCATTCCCCGACAAAAATGTCGGGGAATTTTTTGCTCTTTGCAACAATACGGCAAGATACGAATTTTTACGTTTGCAGCGTGATATTTTTTCTGCAGGATCGTTCCTTATATCGACCGAAAAGAAAAACAAAATACAAAAAAGGACGTATCACATATGAAATTAAGAGAAAATACCGCGGATATTATTCTTTATTCCGGACTTTATCTTTCGCTTGTCACACTTACAGTACTTATTTTTAACTCGCTGATGTTCCTTTCTGTCATCACGGTAAAGCCGATGTTCCTGCCGATATGTATGTTCCTTTCGGCTTGTATGTACTTTTATTTTGTGCGCGAAAAGAATATTCATCATCGCATATACGGTATCCTGCTTGCTCTTGCCGTGTTTTCGGCTTTTATTTTTATCTGCGGCGGTGTATTTGACCTTTCCTATGACGGCAACTGGTATCAGAAGGCAAGTCTCGGAAGTCTTGCGCACGGATGGAATCCGCTGTATACTTCACTTTCGGATTTTGCTGCCATGAAGGACGGTGTCGGTATAGGAAACCTTGCCGAATCTGCGATCTGGGCGGATCACTATTGTAAAGCGGCATGGATATTCGGTGCGGATATCTACAGCTTTACAGGCAATATCGAATGCGCAAAAGCTGTAAACCCCACATTTACATATATTTTGTTTTCCGTAATGTACAGATATCTCAGCGCAAAGGGACTTCCGCTTGTTGCCGTATCCGTTCTCTCTCTTGTAACAGCGCTGAATCCCATAAGCATTCCGCAGATGTTTACGTTCTACAACGATGGTGTTCTTGCGTCCGCACTTTTTACGGTGATAGTTTTGCTTGTATGGTTTTCCGATGAAAAATGCAATGAATGTGACGATGTACATATTAGGTCGGTACTGTTATTTTCATCACTTGTTTTCCTTATAAACATAAAATTCACGGGACTTGCATATGCGGGCTTTTTCTGCCTTGCGTTTTATTTACTTGCATTGGTACGTGCTGCGCTACGCAATAGCTTCAAAAGAACATTCATCCGAGCAACGCTCTTTTATGTACTTGTACTTTTTACCGCGGTCATATTTGTCGGCTCGTCAAGCTACGTCAAAAATACGGCAGAGCACGGGCATCCGTTATACCCTTTGTTCGGCGCAGATAAAACGGATATAATGACAAAGAATCAGCCGGACGAGTTTTCCGATATGACAAATGCGGAAAAGCTGTACAGCTCATTGTTTTCTCAAACCTCAAATCCTATGGGAGATACGGAACTTCTGCCAAAAGAGCCGTTCAGCATAGATCCGTATGAAATATATATCAGCAAAAACTCACCGGATACCCGTATCGGAGGTATGGGAGTATTTTTCAGCGGGATCCTTGTTGTAAGCCTTGCGGCGCTGGTGATGATCCTTATATATCTTGCTATGCGACACAGAAACGGATTTTTAACGGCGATTACTCTGGTGATCCCGTCCGTATGTCTTATTCTGCTGATATCAGAAAGCTGGTGGGCAAGGTATTCGCCTTATATGTGGCTCTTGCCTGTGGGAGTGAGTGCGGTGCTTATATACATCGCAAAGGAGATGAACATCTTCGCACGTATACCAACGGATCTTCTGACAGTATTTCTGACTGTAATGTGCCTTATAAACAACGGTATATGTGCGCTGTATCCACTATCGGCGATCGGATGCTCGGAAAAAATACACCGTGAGCTTACATATCTCTCATATATATCACAGACAGAACATATGGAAATACGCTTCCCGAATTATGCATTTTACGGCATAGAATACAATCTCAAGGATCATGACGTCAACTATAAGGTTGTTGCGGAATTTGAGAACGGCGGTACAGCATTCTATGAAGGACGTGCCGAATACCGTAAAACACCGTAAAACGCTCTGTAGAATATTACTTTATCATCTTGTTACCCATATCTTAAAATATATGTCATCTTATTCTATCCCCCGGAGTATAAAAATGAAACAACATATTCGACTTCTTCGTCCTCACCACTGGATAAAAAATCTTCTTATGTTCCTCCCTGCGCTGTTTTCCGGCAGGCTCTTTGAATGCAGTGTGTTGATTCCGTGTGTTTACGGCTTTATTGCATTGTGTTTTGTGTCCTCTGTGATTTATATAGTCAATGATATACGTGATGCAGAAAAGGACAAGCTCCATCCCAAAAAGTGCAGTCGCCCTATAGCTTCGGGAGCTGTTTCGAAAGCATCCGCATCTGCAATTGCGATATTCCTTTTTGTTGTGGCATCGGTAATGGATATCCTTCTTTGCAAAAGCATTGACGGCATGGTAATATTGCTTGTCTACACAGTTCTGAATGTCGGATACAGCATGGGACTCAAAGAAATACCGCTTATTGATATCCTCATTCTTGCCTCGGGTTTTGTACTTCGTGTTGTATACGGCTCTGCGGTGTCGGAAGTGCCTGTATCCGGTTGGATGTATCTTACGGTCATGTCGGCATCCCTTTATCTCGGCTTGGGCAAAAGGCGAAATGAGCTTTCCAAAAACGGAACGACCTCCAGGAAGGTGCTAAGGCTATATACATACGAATTTCTCGACAAGAATATGTACATCTGCAATGCAGTGATGATAATCTTCTACTCAATGTGGTGTACAACGGCGGAAATAACGGAAAGATTCGGTGGAAGGATGCTCTGGTCTGTGCCTCTTGTCATGGTGATATTCATGAAATACAGCATGGACATAGAAGGAAGCTCTGACGGAGATCCCGTTGAAGTGGTGATACATGACAAGGTGTTGGCGATGCTTTGTACGGTATATGCACTGGTGATAACAGGGATAGTGTATATGTAATTTACAATATACGATGAAAAAAGCAGGAAGAGTCGGTAAAACTCAATCCTGCTTGTTGTTTATTTGTATGAAAGATTCAATTACTTAAGAAATATCTCCACAACCGGAACGATAACATTGGGCTTTAAGTGAGGCAGCTTTACAAACACCTTTCCCTGGTCATCATTTCTATCAGAATGCGCGTGATGCTTGAATTGATTCTCATCAAAAAGAAGCTCACTTCCGTCATGAAGGAACTGCATATATTCAATTTTACCGGCAAGATTCTTCATTTCAAGATATGCGAAGGGGTAATTTTTGAGGTGAACGTAAAGACGTTTGCCATCGTTGCTCTGTGTGAGAAAGCATCCCATAGGAGCCTCATACTCCGGTTCTGCCATTGTACAGCCGTAGATTGAACGGGAGTTGTACTTCATCCAGTCGGCATAGCCCTTCAGCGCCGCCTCGGCTCTGTAGTCAAGGTAGCCTCTCTGTGTCGGACCTACATTCATAAGAAGATTTCCGCCGCAGGCAACTGTTTCTATAAGCATTGAAATGAGAATTTCCGGTGACTTCCATGTGGTCTCGTCTCTGTGATATCCCCATGAGCCGGAGAAGGTCTGGCAGGCTTCCCATGTTACATATTCGCCTGTCTCGGGGTGCTTTACCCATTCGTGAGGCTGATACTGTTCGGGAGTCCAGAGATCCTGGTCATATCCCGTACGATTGTCTATGATGATGCCCGGCTGAAGCTTTCTTGCAAGTGCAAGCAGCTCTGTTGCTTCCCAGTCCTCCTTGGATTTTCCCTTCATCCAGGGGCGGGGAGGATTCTCCGATGTTTTATATGAGAAGTCAAACCAGAGGATATCTATCTTGCCGTAGTTTGTAAGAAGCTCTTCTACCTGATCACGCATATACTTGCAGTACTTCTTCTGATCCCTTCCCTCGTTCAGCTCATCAACATTTGCATCGTATGCTCTCGGATGGAGATGGTCGATAACGAAATCCGGATGATGCCAGTCTATGAGGGAGTAGTAGAAACCGACTTTTATACCTTCTGCTCTGAATGCATCAACGTATTCACGGACAAGATCCCGTCCTGCGGGAGTATTGGTGCATTTGTAGTCGGTATACTTGGAATCAAACATACAGAAGCCTTCGTGATGTTTTGTCGTAAATACAGCATATTTCATGCCGGCGTTTTTTGCCTGCCTTGCCCATTCCTTTGCATCATAAAGATCGGGATCGAAATGTTCGAAATACTTCTGATACTTTTCTTCCGTAATTCTTTCCTTGTTCTTTATCCATTCATGACGTGCGGGGCATGAGTAAAGTCCCCAGTGGATAAACATACCGAAGCGGTCATGGACAAACCAATCCGTATCCCCCGGTGTTTTTCTTCTTACATAGCTTGACATTTTGTGTGAAACTCCTTTCGTTGTCATTTTGCGTATTTTGCTCGTACGTCTTACCGCAGATATTCTTTTAATCTACAACAGTATTATATCATATATCTCCCCTGCAAAACATGGATTTTCTTGCATTCATTATGTAATAATCGGTACATTTCGTGTGTTATGGAAAAGAAATATTCCAAAGAGCGTCCTTCTTACAATATAAGTTTTGCACAAAATATATTCAGGTATACAATTTTCCGCAAAACATACACCTTTTTGTGAACAATATTGCAAAAAGCAGATAACAAAGGTATTTTCGGTTGACAAGCGCAATAAAATGTGATACAATAATCATGCATAGTTACTTCTTGAAATAACTGAAAGGAAATATACATATGAAAGATGCAACACTTGTGGTAATGGCGGCAGGCATGGGAAGCCGCTTCGGAGGACTTAAACAGATGGAGCCTGTATCCGCAGACGGAAGAGCCATACTCGATTACTCCGTATTTGACGCAAAAAGAGCAGGCTTTACAAAGGTAGTATTCATCATCAAGGAAGAGATAGAAAAAGACTTCAAGGAGATAGTCGGCAAGAGAATAGAAAAGATGATAGACGTTGAATACGTAAATCAGGATATGACAATTCTCCCGGAGGGACGTGTAAAGCCTTTCGGCACAGGTCATGCGGTATATTGCTGCCGAAATGTCGTAAAAACACCCTTTGCCGTTATAAATGCCGATGACTACTACGGCTGCAACGCATTCACCGAGATAAAGAAGTACCTTGACAACGCTGAAGGTCTTGATACCGCAATGGTAGGATACCTTCTTGAAAATACCACGACGGAAAACGGTACTGTCGCAAGAGGCGTATGCGTTACAAAGGACGGATATCTCGAAGAAATTACCGAAAGAACAAAGATAAATTCCGGCCTTGAATACACCGAAGACGGCGGCGAGACATGGACAAAGCTCCCCGAGGGTACTATCGTTTCCATGAATCTCTGGGGCTTCACACCTGCGGTTTTCGCAGAAATTGAAAGAGATTTCAATGATTTCCTTGCAAACGCAAACCTCGCCAAGGATGAATTCTACATTCCTACGGTAGTGGATAACCTCATAAAGAGAGGCAAGACAAAGGTAAGAGTACTCAAAAATACGGACAAATGGTACGGAATGACCTACAAGGAAGACAAAAAGGACGTTACCGAGGCTATATCAAAGCTTATTTCGGAGGGTGCATATAATGGAATTAACGATTGAGAGGATCCTGAAGATAGCAGGCGTGTTCATGACTGACGGCGTACCGGTAAAGGCAGTTCCGTTCGGCGGAGGACACATCAACGGCACATTCCTTATAACAACGGATACAGGTAAAAAGTATACATTCCAGAGCATAAACGCAAATGTTTTCAAAAGACCGCATGAGGTAATGAGCAACATTGCACTTGTTCTGGAGCATATAAAGGGCAAGGTTGTCGCAAACGGCGGAGATGCTTCAAGAGAATGTCTTGAGCCTGTAAAGACCAAGAACGGCGAGCTTCTTTACACCACCGATGACGGCGGATATTTCAGAATGTACATCTTTGTTGAGGGTAATGTATACGATGCCGTAGAAAAGCCGGAGCATTTCTACTGTGCTGCAAAGGCATTCGGAACATTCCAGAATCATCTGTCCGATTTCCCGGCAGACAAGCTCTTTGAGACAATTCCCAACTTCCATAACACAATATGGAGATTCGAGAATCTCGAAAAGGCTGTGAAGGAAGACAGATGCGGAAGACTCTCCGAGGTGCGCGAGCAGGTGGAATTTGCCCTTGCAAGAAAGGTTGAGGCGGGAAGAGTGCTTTCTGCTATAGCCGACGGTTCTGTGCCGCTGAGAGTTACACATAACGATACAAAATTCAACAATGTTCTTCTTGACAATGAGGGAAATGCGATCTGCGTGCTTGACCTTGATACCGTAATGCCCGGATCTCTCCTCTATGACTTCGGTGACTCCATAAGATTCGGAGCTACACACGCCGCAGAGGATGAGCCGGATCTCAATAAGGTAGATGTTGATCTTGAGCTGTTCGAAAGCTACACCAAGGGCTTCCTTGAAGCTATCGGTGACAGAATAACCGAGGGAGAGTTATCCCTTCTTGCATTCTCCGCAAAGCTTATGACACTTGAGTGCGGTATAAGATTTCTCACGGACTACCTTGAAGGCGATACATACTTCAAAACACACTTCCCGAAACAGAATCTTCTTCGTACTGGCACACAGCTCAAGCTCGTATGGGATATGGAGCAGAAGATGGATAAGATGGAAGCTATTGTTAAAAAGTATTGCAAATAGGGATCGGAATCGGTTTTTTGGATCCTAAAGTATATTGACGATTACAGGATGGAGTTTTGGCTTCGTCCTGTTTTTTTCGTAAGGAGCTTTGCTGAGGTGCCGACGGCTTTTGTACGGATGAATTATCAACTTGATTTGTTGATATTGCATAAAAATATTTCGTGTTGTAAAAAATTCTTGACAAATACAAACATAAATGATATAATTAATTCAAGAAAAAAATACTGTCACATATAAGACAGAATATTTGGAGGTATTTTATCATGAATGAAAGAATCAAAGGTATAATCGCAGGTTCGCTTGCAACGCTTCTCATCGGCGGTACATTCTCTATCGCAAAGCAGGCTACCGAAAAGGTAGATATCACATACCGTGACATCAAGATCACTCTCGGTGACGAGCAGATCAAGCCCACAGATGCTACCGGTGCGGAGGTTGAGCCCTTCATCTACAACGGAACAACATATCTTCCCGTAAGAGCTGTTGCAAATGCGCTGGATCTTCATGTTAAATGGGATGACAAGACAAGCACAGTTTCGCTTTACGATCTTCCCGATGTTGAAGCTAAGGAATATGCTCATGTAGTTGTTGCGGAAGGTAAGTGTGAACTTATCGACAACGCGGCTACAAACGATCAGGCAAGTAAGTTCGCTCTCTGCTTTGCGGAAGCATACGGCACAGGCAGAACAACTCAGGGTGATGCTGTTAAGTTTGCAGGCGTTAAATTTGATAAGGAAGTAAAGAAGATCGGTATCCGTTGCGGATATAACCTCGGCGGTGATAAGGCAGGTACAGCAACCGAATTCTGGGTATACCTTGACAAGGTTGAAGGCGAGCCTATCGCAAAGGTAACAGTTAGCGACAAGGAAACAAAGTCTTCCCAGATAATCCATCAGATCATCAAGTACGCAGATGTTAAGATCCCCGCAGGTACACACGATGTATTTATCGTTGGCGGTAACGAATACTCCGGATCTTTCTCCGAAGCTTACTTCATCTACGAATAATTTTGTGAATATCGGTTTATTCGATTAATATCAACCTATCGAGGTGTTCTCATCATCTCCTCCTAAAACTGCCTTCCGTGGTCATTTTCGGCTTCGGAAGGCAGGCTTTTTTGAATACGGAATACGAAGTACGGAATGAAACAAAAAACAGGATGAAGTATTACACCTCATCCTGTAATTATTATTTTTGACTAAGATCAAGTTTCTTTCGGTCCACTATGAAAAAATTTGCATTGTGCGAAGCGTGATCAATCAAGTGCTACCTTTCTGAGCTCGATGTTCATGATATCGCAGAACAGCTCTATCGCTTCTGTGTTGTCACCTGTGCCGAGAGCAAGGTGATGTGTCGGACCTTCGCTGCACCAGCGTTCGATGAAGTCCTGAACCGAACAGCCGAATCTGCATCTTGTGTTGGTGTTGCCTGTCTGAGGAATGTCGCCGGAGATGGATTCACCCTTACCGAGGATCATCTTCATCTTGCCGTCGCCCGCAACCGAGCAGGAGAGAAGGCTTATCGGACCTGCCTTTATATTGAACTCTACGCCGATACCGCTGCCGGATTTTCCGTGGAATTTCTTGAGCTTGCGGAGTATCGGCTTTTTGTCGCTTATGTTGATGTTGTGAGGTCCGTCGTGACCGATAAGGCAGATATCGTCGTCACTGTCAAAGGGGTGAAGCTCGGCAAAGGAGCCTCCTCCTCCGACTCTGTTCATTACAAGCATTGCGGCACAGGTTTTAAGATCGGCCTCGCCTGCGAGAGGAATGCCCGCACTTGTGAGAAGAGTATTTCCGAGGATGAGGTTTGCACCGATATTCTCGTATTCGTTGCCGTTCTCACCCTTGTAGTAGTATGCAAGACCGGTAAGATCGTTTCTTGCGATAAGCTCATCAAGACCTACAGCACATCTTGCCGACCATTCAAGATCCGCATCCTTGACATAGTCTGTAAGAGGATCGTTGGAGGGCTCCTTGATGTCGAATGTCCTCTTTATCTCCTCAATCTTTTCCTTGATCTTTATATCGTCTGCCGCATTTACATATTCGCGAAGCTCGCACATCTCAAGCATCTTTACGTGTGTGCCGAAGGTTCTTGAAAATGCGGTCGGATCGGTATGCATATCGTACATTCCCTCGTATGTGTGTCCGAGGTAACCGATCTTTGCGTACTTGAAAGCCGCCTTTGCTGTGAGAGCCTTTTCCCAGAGATCTATCTTTTTTGCTATCTTGGCTGTTTCGCTGCTTGTTGCAACAAGGAACTTGGGCATCTTTCTGCCGAGTCTTTCGTAAACGCCTGCGACTTCGGGCATAGCACAGATATCATCGTTGCAAAGCTGCATATATGTGGTGGTTTTCTTGTAATCAAGGTGTGTGAGAGGCTGAATGCCCACAAGAATCTGCGGTACATCGAGGTATATCGCAAAGGGAGCTGCGACAGCACTTGTAACGTATGTTGTCATAACAAGGAAAAGTGCGTCAACATCTTCCTTCTTGAGTCTCTGCACCGCTTCGAATGCGGAGTCAACATCATCCGCAAAGCCTGCGTCAAAGAGGTCGGAGTTCTTAAAATACTTTGCAAATTCTCCGGATTTCTTGGAAAGCTCCTCGTAAAGTCCGTCAAACTGAGGCCAGTATACCTTGTGGCCGAGAGATACGATACCTATCTTAGGTCTTCTTATATTTGCCATGATTATTCCTTTCCGCCGAATGTCAAGCACATTACAGCAAAGCATATATTTTCTTAATATACTCATATTCTACAGCAAAAAACATGATTTGTAAATAGACTATCCATCTTTTTTTAGCACAAAACGACTAACTTTAAAAAATGTCAGACACTATCGTTGTATTTTTAATATCCGCAACAGATGACAATGATTCAATGCGAGGTGTCTCAATCTGAATTTTTGATGAAAATTATCGCTTAATTATTGCATTTTGTCCAATATTGGTATATAATAGTAAACTGTAGAAAGTTTTGCGCGGATATAAGTGGAGCTGAGGCATTTTTATAAGTATGCACGGTTCGTATCTTTTTGTCTGCGGTCATCGGTTATGTGAAAGGAATTATGACGTACATGAATGATGATAATCGCTACAGCAGCTGCTTCCCGAATGATCACGACCGGTCAGTCAATATACTTATAGGAGAGATAGCAACTCTTCTTGCGAACGCGGTTAACAAGGAAAATGATGCCAACGGTGTCGCAGTGGGATTCCGTGCCATTCTTTTCTGTCTTGCACAGAAGGATGGAATAACTCAGCTTGAGATAGCAAGAAAAGTAGGTATAAAGCCGCCTACTGCAAGTGTGGCTCTTGTAAAGATGGAAACGGAAGGCTATATTACCCGCGAAGCACCGAAGAATGATCTGAGAAAGATAATAGTAAGGCTCACCGATAAAGGCAGGGAAACGGTAAACAATATGCTGGAAGTGTTCTTTGAATGTGACAGAGTTATTGCAAGCGTTCTGACAAAGAATGAGCTTTCAACGCTTACTGATCTTCTTCAGAGAGTAAAAGACCGTGTATACGCGGCAAAGGATGCACGCACATCGGAAAGCATTTCCGAATGATCACGGGAGAATATCGGTGTATCCGTAAAAACAGGAATGATATATAACGTGAGCAAGCCCCTTATTGAATACGGGATCTGTATCCCATAAAACCCAATCATCGAAAGGAATGATCAGCAAAGTATGAAAAAAATGTTTGGCTACATGAAGCGTTACTGGTTTATCGCGCTTCTTGCTCCCATCACCATGATAGCGGAGGTATTTATAGATCTTCAGTTGCCAAAGCTCATGTCTTCCATTGTAGACGAGGGCGTACTCAAGGGCAATCTTGGCCTCGTAATAAATACGGGTATATGGATGATAGTACTGTCCATAATAGGAGGTCTTTCGGGAATACTTGCGGCGGCATTTGGCTCTATCGCATCACAGAATTTCGGAAATGACGTAAGATGTGCTGCATACAAAAAGGTAATGAGCCTCTCTCCCGAACAGACAGATAAATTTACTACAGGCTCGCTTGTCACAAGGATCACAAATGACATACAGCAGGTGCAGATGTTCATGAATTTTCTGCTCAGGATGTTTGTACGTTCTCCCATGTTCTTTGCGGGCGGTATAATCATGATGCTGGGACTTAATCTCAGCTTTGCGACAGTAGTTGCCATCTCGCTTCCCCTTATGCTTATAGGTGTCGTGCTTATCGTTATGAGAACAAATCCCATGTTCAAGGTGGTACAGGAAAAACTTGACAAGGTAAACTCCGTTGTAATGGAGAACGTCACCGGTGCAAGAGTGGTAAAGGCGTATGTAAGGGAGGAGCATGAAACAAAGCGTTTCGGCAAGGCAAACAACGATCTTTGCGATACCAACCTTAAAGTACATATGATCCTGGCACTTATGAACCCCATCATCATGATAATCATGAACGCATCTGTTATCGCCATCATTTATATCGGCGGTTTTCAGGTGCAGGCTCGTGCAATGGATGTTGGTGATGTCATGGCGGCGGTAACATATGTTACACAGATACTCCATTCCGTAATGATGATAACGATGATGTTCCAGATGATATCCAGAGCTTCAGCCTCTGCGGGACGTATCAGCGAAGTACTTGACACCGAGCCTGTTATAAAGGGCGGTACAAAGGTGCTTGAAGGTGAGATAACGGATATAGAATTTAAGGATGTATCCTTCAAATACCCCGGCACAAGCGGAAACAATATTCTTGCCGATGTTGACTTTAAGCTTCACAAGGGCGAAACGGCAGCGATCCTCGGCTCTACCGGTTCGGGAAAGACAACGCTGGTTGCACTTATCGCAAGATACTATGATGTCTGCTCCGGCGAGATACTTATAAACGGCGTCAATGTCAAGGAATATACACTCGATTCTCTCCGTAAAAAGATAGGTTATGTTCTTCAGAAGAGTGAGCTGTTTTCCGGCACTGTTGAAGAAAACATCAAGTGGGGAGATGAGAACGCAACTCTCGAGCAGGTAAAGGAATGTGCAAGGATCGCACAGGCAGATGACTTTATCATGGGCTTCAATGATGATTACAATACGGTTATCGGTGAAAAAGGCGCATCGCTCTCCGGCGGTCAGAAGCAGAGAATATCCATTGCCCGTTCCATCATGAAAAAGCCTGAGGTGCTTATTTTTGACGACAGTACATCCGCGCTTGACCTGGGTACGGAATCGAGACTTCACGCGGCACTTCGTGAGAATCTTTCGGATACTACCGTTATAATGATCGCACAGAGAATCGCAAGCGTACGAAACTGCGACAAGATATTCGTTCTTGACGGCGGAAGGATAGTCGGCAGCGGAACTCACGATCAGCTTTTGGCGGACAATGAGGTCTATATTGATATCTACAACTCTCAGCTTTCAAAGGAATGATACTTGTATCATAACCTTGTACAGTAAAGCTAAGAGTCATAACTCGGAAAGGATATTACAATGAACAATACACCAGGAAAGAATAACCGTCCGCAAGCGGGAGGCCCCGGAAGACCGGGCGGAAGACCGGGAGGTCCGAACGGTGCCATGCTCAACATGGAAAAACCGAAGGATACATGGGGAACTCTCAAAAAGCTGATAGCTTATATAGGTAAGAGCAAATATGTTGTAATGGGACTTCTTGCGGTAATGGTGATAACAACACTTCTGAATCTTGCAGGTCCCGCACTTCAGCAGAGGGCGATCGACTCAATAACGATATACACGGAAGAAGAAGCAGCAAAGCTTATCGCTGAAAACCCTGAGGCAAGACCGCTTCTTAATATTGATACGGACACACTTATGAGAATGCTTTTCATGATGGCGGCAGTATATCTTGCAAGTGCCCTTTTGTCCTACTTCCAGGGCGTATATTCCGCAAAGCTCTCACAGTCCACCGTCAGAACAATGAGGCATGATCTTTTTGCAAAGCTGGAAAAATTGCCCATAGGATTTTTTGACACACACAGACACGGTGACATCATGAGCCGTCTTTCCAATGATACGGAAAATATATCCATGACTATATCACAGTCCATAGGCTCACTGTTTTCGGGTGTCATCACCATTATAGGTACACTTATCATCATGCTTTCCTACAGCCCGCTTATGACTCTTGTCAGCATGATAACCATTCCCCTTACACTTCTTGTTACAATGAAGCTCTCAAAGTTTATGCGCCGCTTCTTTAAACAGCAGCAGACACTTCTGGGTGAGCTGAACAGCGAAGTTGAGGAATCTGTCAACGGCTTTAAGACGGTCATCGCTTTTGGAAGAGAGGGAAAATGTGTTGAAGAATTTGCCGATGTAAGCCGCAAGCTCTCAAGGGCGGGAATAAAGGCGAATATTTTCGGTGGAGTGATGGGACCTCTCATGAACGTTATCGGTAACCTCGGTTATCTCCTTGTTGCGGCGATAGGCGGTTATCTTGCCATCACAACTGCAGGTACAAAGGGAGCTATCACGGTCGGTGTCATCCAGGCATTCCTGCTTTATTCCAAGCAGTTCTCAAGACCTATAAACGAGATTGCAAATCAGTATGCGGCGATCCAGACAGCGATTGCAGGTGCTGAACGTGTATTTGAGATACTGGATGCTGATCCGGAGATAAATAAGGGTACTTTTGAGATAAACGAAAGCAATATAAGCGGTAACCTTGAATTCAACGATCTCGTATTCTCCTACGTCGAAGGCGAGCAGGTGCTTAAGGGCTTTGATCTTAAGGTACAGCCCGGACAGAAGATTGCCATTGTCGGAAAGACCGGTGCGGGAAAGACCACCGTTGCAAATCTTCTCACACGATTCTATGAGCTTGACAGCGGTGAGATACTTCTTGACGGCAGAAATATTACCGATATCACCAAGGAATCTCTGCGTAAGAATATCGCCATTGTTCTTCAGGACACGGTGCTGTTTTCGGATACAATAAAAAACAACATCCGTTACGGCAATGAAAATGCAACGGACGAGCAGATATATGAAGCCGCAAAGAACGCGAATATCTCCTCCTTTATAGAACATCTTCCCGACGGCTATGACACTGTGCTTACGGAAGGCGGCGGCAACCTCAGCCAGGGACAGAGACAGCTTCTCTCCATAGCGCGTGCCTTCATTGCAGATCCGAGAATTCTTATACTTGACGAAGCGACTTCAAGTGTCGATACAAGAACAGAGGTACACATCCAGAACGCCTTTGCAAAACTTCTCAAGGGCAGGACAAGCCTCATAATCGCTCACAGACTTTCCACCATCAAGGATGCGGACATGATCATTGTGGTTGACAATGGTAAGGTCGCAGAATTCGGAAGCCACGAGGAGCTTATTGAAAAGAAGGGGGCATACTTCAGCCTCTACAGATCACAGTACGCAGGATTTGCCACCTGATGGGCAAAAGAAAAACGGTACGATATTCCGTACCGTAAAATGTGTATCTTTCCCCCGATCTTACAAAAAATCGGGGGATCTTTTATATCTTCATCATCTTGCGAAGACTGTCCTTTGCACGCAAAACTCTTGAGCTGACCGCAGTTTCGCTGATACCGAGAGCTTTCGCTATCTCCTTCTCACGCATTCCGAGACGGTACTTCATGATGATGACATCTCTCTGTGCTGTTGGAAGTGAATCTATAAAGCTGCGTGTCTCAGCAATACGCTCTTTGTTTATGACTATCTCCTCAACGTTTGCGTCGGGATCGGATATGTCGGCAAATACAGATTCACCGTCATCATCATAATATCCTTCGCTCGTATGCTTCTTTTCGGTGATCTTTCTTCTTCGTATATCTCTTGCGGTATTGCGCGTGTAGATTATGATGAGAAGGATAAGATCATCACCGGAAAGCGACATGAACTTATCTATATTCTTGTATATCTTTATAAATGTATCCTGAAGTGCATCTTCCGCATCGTGCTTGTTTTCAAGTATTTTGTAGGCCGAGTTGTACATTCTTATGCTGTGGGTGTTGTAGAGCTCCTCCAGCGCTTTTTGTTTTGTTTCGTCGCCTATCGTAAGTATAAAAGGAAGCATTTGTTCATTTCCTTTCCGGTTTATTCTTCTGCTATAGTGGGATCTTCTTTGCTGTCATAAACACTTTGTGCGAGCCTTGCCGCATCCTCCATTGAATGTGCTCCGAAGATCCTGTAGGTGCAAGCATCGTCCGACCAGCATATGTCAAAGCTTTTGCCTATGTCGGTGCGTGTTACCGTGACCTTTGCTTTATTTCCGTTTATGAGGACATAGAGACCATCGCCATAATTGTCGGAGCTGTCGTCCGTAGCTTCATTTTCCGCGCTTTTCGGAGTCTGAGTGTAGTATATACTGTCGTCTTCACCGCGGAACTCTATATTGTAAAGCCGCGATGATCTGACAAGTATGCTCCTTTGATACCCGTCACCGACCTGCGGCTCGAGATATCTGTCGATATAAGGCAAAACGGTATCTGTACCGTTCTTATCCGAAACAGCAAAATACTGTCCGATGTCCTTTGCCGAGAAAATACCGTCCAAAAGTCTTGCAAAGCAGAATCCGAGCACCGCAAATGCAAGCGCAAGCAGTGAAAGAAGCACCACGGCCAGAGTCCTCGCTTTTCCCGTGAGCTTTCCGTCTTTATAAAGCCCGGAGTGACGTATCCTCTTTATTATTCGCTTAAAGCATCTTTTGCCGGGAGCATCTCCCGAGCAGCGCAGATATTCATCTATCTCTGCCCTTCCCGCATCAGATGCCGATGCATGGAGAAGAGCATCGGTTGGGAGAAAATTTGAAGTCATGTGATATCCTTTCGGGAACAGGATACGGTGAACTGTCAGTAAAGATATACAGCGCCGCAGCTGTTCCATGCAAAAACATTCTCAAAAACGCGAAACACATCCGTCATTACGAATTGTAATTACTGTCCAGCGATGGCACAAAGCTCATCTATGTCCATATTTGCCGAAAGTTCAAAGGCACATTCGCCGTCATTCCATGCAACTATGGCTATCTCTGCGCCATCCTTTTTCGTCACTGCCGCGCATCCGTTGTATTTTCCGCCGACAAGTATCTCGAAATGATCGGTGTTTTCCTTAAGTCCGAGAACAAGACTGTATGCCGATGTAAGCTTTGTGACCGTGTATGTTACCCTTACACCGTCTTTTTCGTATATCTTTCCCTTGCCGTTTTCGGAAAGACCGATGTATGTGTATTCTTTTACAAGAGCTTCGGGGAGCTTTTCGGACAGCTTTCCGTCATCGCCTATGCCTGCAGTATCATAGGTCAGCACATATTTGTCCGCCACCGTGGATACGGATACATCCGCGATCTCGCGTTTTTTGCCTGCGATGCTTCCTATGGTCATTCCGCATATCAGCAGAGCCGCCGCGGCGATTATAAGGAATTTCCTCTTAAAGCTGAGATGTCCCTTTTTCGGTATTTCCTTCTTTTGAGTCATTCCGATTATCTTTTCGGAAAGTCCTTCGGGAAGCTGTATTGCTCCGTCGGTACTGTTGTATTCAAGAATGTCATTCTTACCCGAATCCTTTGCCGCGGCAAAAAGCAAGCTGTCAAGACAGTCTCTTTTATCCTGCATATTCATTATAACCTCCATTCGCCGACAATACGGCATGACGTGAAAGCGCGCTGTCACCTTCCGACGTACGTTCACAGTCCTCCGTCAGATACATGATAACACACTTTTTCGTTTTTTACAATAGCTTTTTAATTTCTTTTACATCCGATAGAACGCTGACAGAGAAAAAATCTCACGCCTTTTTTAAAAAATGTTGAAAAAAATAAGAGGGACAGCCTTTTGAACTGTCCCAAGGTATTCATGATACGTGATCGAAGTAAAGATCATCCCTTGCCTCCAAAGCCGTAGGAGAATTTTTCCATGATGCTTTTTACATCGTCCTCCTCTTTGCTTGCCGATCCCGTCATGCTTTCGGTATCGTCCTTATCCGAACCTATGCCCAGAAGCGTTTCGATGTCGATGGAAGCTTTGGCTCGTTTTTTTGTTGATGCGGTCGGTGTACTTGCGTTATTTTTAAAGGCCTTTGTGTCCGTGATTTCTTTGATATTACCTGCGACCGTTCCGAGTATATCCGCTTGCTCGGTTATTTCCGCAAAGGATACGTCATAGGGATCTGTGCGAAGCTCGGCCTTGAGGCTCTCCGCTTTTTTGATATCCTCCGCAATGCTGTTTATGTCGTCCTTTACCTTCGTGATACGGTCTTCGTGTTCGGCCGCTCTTTTTTTTGCCGCATCTCTGTATACACCGAGGTATGCGTTTATCCCCGAGGTCATTGCGCCGCAGGTTTCCTGTATGTATCTTTCAAGACTTTGCTCTATCTCGATGCAAACATTCTCGAAGTGATGTCTTACTTCCGGCTCAAGCTTTCGCATGACATTCTTTTTGGCGTCTCTGCCTTTTGCGACCACCAATGTGCTGTCGGAGGCATTCATCGGAACGGGACAAATATTTCCGAGCCACGGTATCGGAAGTTTTTCGTGTTTTATGACCGCGGGGGATGAGCCGAGAGATGAAAGATCTCCGAACAATCGGTCAAATTCTTTGCGGAATATATCCATTTCCGATTCAAAGCAATCGCCTATCACGGAGAATTTCATCTGAGCCGCCCTTGTAAGATGTTCCTTTTCCGTATTGCTCGCCATGGGAAGTCCTGTTTTGAGAAAAGTGCGAAGCTCATTCGGAGTATTTGCCGTATCAGCACGTCTCATTATATTTTTTGTCGCCGTTTCGATATATCCGTCAAGCTTTGCACGTATCTCAAGATGCTTACATCTTGCCTTTTCGGTATATCCCGCGGTGCGCAGTTTTATCTGTTCTTTTGTAAAAGGTTCAAGCCTTGCATTCTCACTTTTTGTAAGTTTTTCGAGTTTTTCATTATGCTTTTCCGAAAGGCCCGAAAGTTTTTCCGAAAGCGACTTGTACATATCATCCGCAAGAGCGATCAGCTTTTTTCTCTGCGCCGCCTCTTTTTTCTTTGCCATACATAAAAGCATGGTATCCTCCGAGGCAAGAGACATTATCGCAAGTTCATCTGTTTCTTCCTTGGGTTTATCCATGCAGTCAAGAACATGAGTGGAGGCAAACGGCAGTACGACAGGCTCGTCAATACCGAATTCCGCACTTATCTTGTTGCGAAGGAAGGAGAGAACGCCCTCACGCTCCTTTTGACGTATCATATCTATTCTTGTGACCACAAAAATGCAGTTGTCAAGAGCTTCTTTTGAAAAGTTCATCTTGATAAAGGTACAGAATGTCTCGGAAAGCGGCTTGTTGGCATCGATTACAAGAACAGACATATCAGCTCTTTCCTTTATGGTCGCACCGGTGATCTTCTCGTGCATCGGATCGGTGGAATTGGTACCGGGAGTATCTATAACGCGGAAGCCCCTTGTAAGATTTTTCGCGGGAAGTCCGATCCTTACGTATTTTATATCCTTTGCTTTTTCGGGATCTGTCGTATATTCCGGAAGAGCATTTTTCAGCTGGTGGGCATCAGTAAAATAACGCTTCTCGTTTCTTCCGTCACGATATTCAAGTATAAGACGGTAATTTCTGGAATCCTCAAGCACCGTTGCCGCGACTGTAGTACCCTGAAGTGCACTTGATACAAGAAGGTCATCACGGCGCAGAAGTGCATTTATGAATGTGCTCTTTCCTGAGCTGAACTCACCCACAACACAAAGGCTGAGAAGGTTGTCTTCCTGCTTTTTTATGATCTCGGAAAGTATCGTTTGTATATGCGCCTTTGCGGACTCCTCCCACTCATATTTATCAAGCATCGAGCGTACAAAAGCAATATGGTGTCCGAGTTCGGGACCCGAAACAGTTATCTTTCCGGCGGGATCACCGCCTGTTCTTTTACCGAATGTCGTGATCATATATGCTCCGAATTCCGTGACCTTTCCGAAACTGCAATTTACAGCGAAAGACCCGCCATCAGATACGGAAGGACGCAAATGTCAGCATCCTTTGCGATTTTCGTGATGAACAGATCTGTCCGCATACATATTCAAAGGCTTTTCCGAAGGTCACCCTACGTCATTATTTTTAATATAAGCTCGTCCGTCCTGAGATTCAGAGACTTTATAGCCTTTTCTATCTGTGACAGCTTTGCTTCTCTTGCGGCAATACCTGCGCTGCCCTTTTCCATTTCGCGCATGACCGCATTTATATTGTTTTCCGTCTCTGTGATCTCTGCTTCCATAGCATCGGTGACGGTTTTTGCCATCCTTGCAAGCTTATTTGCTATATCCACCGCAAATTTGTTTACTTCCTTGTCGCGCATGGTCTCAAGCATATTTATATATTCTGTGCAGACGTGCTCGCGAAGTTTTGCGACCGCACCTGTCTCACCCTTGTGCTTGCTGTAGAAGAACACACCTGTAAGCGACGCGATGACAGTCACGGGATTCAGCATTCCGACCACCTGCAGAAGTGCAATGGCACCCAGCTCCAACGCAAGACCTTTGATATACTCTTTTCCCGCACCGCCGACTTTGCCGGATATTGCTTCGCCGAGTCCTTCTGTATCAACAACATTAAGGCTTCCCATTATCCTCTTCCACGGTGGAACGCCTTCCGGTTTACAGCTCCTGCCGGAGATGTTTGTATTTATCTTATCTATCTCGCCGTAAAACTTTTGCAGATCTTCTCCGATGTTGCCGAAGATGAGATCTATCCTTTTTGAAAGGAACGGCTCAAGAACGAGCTTTCTCCAGTTGGTTTGTGAGTTTTCTATCTTTGAATTTATATACTCGGAAAGCTCCCTTACGATGGCATTCATGGTTTTTTCATCCGGAATGATCCCGACCTTTGCTTTTGGGGTGTACTCCTTTGTCCATACATCGATATTTGCTATTATCTCGTCTGTCTTTGCGCGGAACAGCTTTTTGAATTCGGGTATACAGCGTCTTATCCTGAACAGCAGATCGTCAAACAAACGCCTTTTCTCAAACCTGAGTGCCTGCAGTGTCGGCTTTATGCTTTCATATTTCGAGCGCATCTCATCCACGGAAACGGAAAGAGCGGACCTCTGAAGCGGAAGAGCCTTGTACATAAGCTCGTCGTTGAGTATCCTCTTTACTTCCTTTGCACTGCGGAAAAGTTTTGCACGTCCCTTGCTTTTTGTAAGATACTCGGAAAGTGCTTTCTCAAATTCGGGCATTCCCGAGCTTTCGAGAAGGTCGAGATCCCTGTCAAGCTTGCCGTCAAGGGCATTTCTTGCCGAAACGAAGTAGAATCCGCTTGTACCGAAGTGGGAAAGCTTGCTCTTTACAAATTGCTTCATCGGATCGCGTTCCCGTTCTCTTACAGCATCAAACTTGTTGACTATTATGAAGGGATCGTCAAAGCCGTATTCTTTAAGTGTGTGATCTATGACCTTCAGCTCATCTGCCGAAAGTATCCTTGTGGCATCCAGAACGAACAGCACCGCATCAGCCTTTGAGATATAGTTCATAGTCACTCTCGTACGTGCCGCGCATTCGTTGAGCCCCGGTGAATCCACTATCTCGACACCGTTGCCGAGAATGGGCAGGGGAAGAAAGACCTCTATCTTTTCATAGGGACTCTCGTAGGCTATCTCTTCTTTGCCTCTGTCAACGGATATGACTGCGTAATCCTCTATCTCATCGTAGGGTATCGCTATGGGAGGTATTTTTTTGAAGTTGTGGGCGCGCATATGCATAAGAGCCTTTTGCGGTATCGCCGAGCTGATCTTTTCGGGAAGCGGATCTCTGAAATGCACCACAGCACCCTTGGTCTTGCCCCACTTCACCTCATTTACGACAGCTGTACATGGGAGAGCATATGCCGGAAGGATCTCTTCGCCGAGTATTGAATTTATAAATGTGGATTTGCCGTTCTTGAATGTTCCCGCGATCTGGACGATGAAGGCTTCGTTCTTTGTCTTTTTTGAAAGCATCTGAAGCTTTTGGCAAAGCACTTTCATTCCCATTGCATTGGTGACAGCCGCGGTCCTCATAAGTATATCCGCAAGCTCTGCACGATTTCTTGCGTGATCGGCATATCCGCTGTATACACTGTCGGATGATCCCATATCTGTTCTCCCCTGATCTTTGCTTTTTGTTATATTACCGTTTTACGGCGATCATGCCATATCTATCATATCGGAAAGTGAACGCAGTCTGTCAAGCTGAAGTACGAGTGCATCTGTATGAGCCTTGTTTTGCGGCTTGTTGCTGTTTTCTATCGCCGCCTCCTGGGACTGTCTCCATGCCATCTCCTTTTCCTGCGCAGACTTTATGATGTCATCATACACAGACTTCAGACGCATTTCGCTCTCGCTTACCGCCTCCGCGATGATATTGGGTATTTCGCGTGTAATTGCCGTCTTTATATCCTCGCGTTGTTTCTCCATCTTGCCCTTGAACAGCTTTTCCGTAATGATGGACGATCCGGTGCTCACTCCCATGGTAGCTACCATAGGTATAAAGCCCAGCGACGAGAACAGCGCAAATCCCGCAATGCTCAGAGCTGCCGTACTTATACGTGATATATTCTTCTGCTTATCAAGATTCTCAAAGCCTATCTTGGTCTTTCCGCCGACAGCGGATACTGCGGAAGCCTTGTCCGCAATAACGTCCCTTCTGCTTATGACGTGGGTCTTGAAGTTCTTATCAAGTGCGCTGTTGAATCTGT
>SVQR01000006.1 GCA_015065225.1 Oscillospiraceae bacterium
CTCACCCGTGGGAGTAACCGCCATATATTCAGTTCCCGATCCGCAGCCGGATATTCTCTTGTATATGCAAGGTCCGCCCTTGAGATCTATCATGTAATGGTAGAAGGTGAAAGGCTTGCCCTGTCTTCTTCTTTCACGCATTAGCTCTGCGAGCTGCTCGTACTGACGGCAGACTATCTCAAAATCCTCCTCGGTAAGTGCCGAAGGATCATCAGGCGCACAGACAACAGGCTCCATTGAAAGCTCATCAAAGCCGAGTCTCAGCATCTCCTTTATATCTTCAAGGAAATCGGGGTTTGCGTGGGTGAACGTACCTCTCATATAGTAGTTCTTGCCGCCGCGCTCCTTTACAAGCTTCTGGAATTTGGGAACTATCCTCTCCCAACTTCCGTTGCCGGCGTAGTCCACTCTGAATCTGTCGTGTACCTCTTTACGTCCGTCAAGGGAAAGCACGACGTTGCTCATTTCATTATTGGCGAATTCTATGACATCATCATCTATAAGCATACCGTTGGTGGTAAGGGTAAATCTGAAGTTTTTATTATGCTGTTTTTCTATACTTCTGGCATATGCGACAAGCTGTTTTACCACATCGAAATTCATAAGAGGCTCACCGCCGAAGAAGTCTACCTCAAGGTTTCTTCTCGTACCGGAATTTGCGATAAGGAAGTCAAGTGCCTGCTTTCCGACCTCAAAGCTCATGAGCGCCCTCTCACCGTGGTACTTGCCTTGAGATGCGAAGCAATATGAGCAATTAAGATTACAGGAATGAGCGATATGTATGCAAAGAGCCTTTACAATACCCGCACTTTTCTTTTTAAGGTCGCCCGCCATGGGTTCGAAAACGTCCTCGGAGAAAAGCTTGCCATCTGCCTTCAGCTCCTCTATATCGGAAATGCAGTCAAGGATATCCTCCTTTGTGACGTCTTCTCTGTCCTTATATCTTTCAAGGATGATATTTACTATCTCGTCTGCGGTCTTGCTCTCGTACATCTCGATAATGTCATATGCGACCTCATCTACCACGTGTACCGAGCCGGAGCAGGTGTCAAGAACTATGTTGAGTCCAAGCTGTTTGTATTGATGTATCATTTTTCTTTCCTCCGGAAGGGGTATTATGTTTGTGAAACTTTATATTATATTTTCCGCAGATATCCCGATATTTTCGCAGTTACAGATGCGTTCATCCTTTGAGGAACGGTGATCTTTGCAAAACGGGATACAGGCTATATATCAAAAAAATACCGCCGTATTTGATTCCGGCGGCGCTTCAGCAAATTTTATTTTATTACTTCTTGTTTTCGCACTGCTGATTTGCGATACCGCAGCTTGTCTTGCAAGCGGACTGACATGATGTCTGGCATTCGCCGCAGCCGCCATTCTTGGCACTCTTGCAGAGATTCTTTGTTTCAAGTGTCTTGATACGCTTCATTGTTCTATCCTCCTTGAATATTTCTGTTCACCCTGTATTATAACATACATTTTCACTCAAGTCAATCGGTTGGCGTTAAATTCATTTTTTTGTTACATTTTCTCGTGCCGACGGGAGAAATGATGCTTTCGCTTCGAGTATCGTGCCTTTTTTTACCATGTGTCAATATTTACAGTGTATTCAACAATTCACGACGGAAAACCTGTATAATATAATTGTAAGATTAAAGGAAACGGAGGAGTATATATGAAAAAAAGACTACTGTCCTTAACAGCGCTTATCTGTGCTGTCGTTATGATGCTGAATGTTCCCGGCGCATACGGTACGGAAGGCTCTTATAACGATGTCAATTTTTCCACCTACGGCAACCTTAATGAAGGATCGGATATACCAAGCCTTTTCAGAAACGACGATGTCTTTACCAATTACAAGGATTACCCCCCCGTTATAAGCGACGGCGTGGAATATGTTCCGCTTGAGCTGTTTTACGGACTTTCCGGCATCAAGATAAACTATTCGGACGACAATTCCAATTTCTATATCCAGAACAAGAATACAAATCAGTATATCTCCTTTAATATCAGCGATAATTACGCAGTTACCGGGCAGAACAAGGTCTATGAGACGGATGTGCCTTCCTTCTACGGTGTACAGTATGTTCCGCTAAGAGCCGTATGTGACAACACGGGCATCGGCTGCAGTACCTACAACGACGGCGAGAACAGGATGTATGCTATAGAGGTATACACAAAGGACGAGTCCCTTTCCGCCCAGGATCTTCTGAAGATATATGCACCGGAGATATACACTCCCGCAGATAATGCTCAGAACGACATCACCAACAGCAACGATGCGGCAGCTCCCGACAACGGTGCAGTCCCCGGAAATGACAATATGTACGGTTATGATCCTTCGCCGTCATATCCCGGATACGATCCGGACAATGCCCACGCACATGATATCAACGCAGATACAGATCACAGTGACAACAACGGCAAGGGTGATGATCGGCAGAACGGCGCAGAAAACAATGACCGCAAGCCGGAAAACCCTAAGCCTCCGCGTCCGAAGCGTGGCGGGACAGTAATGATGTTCTATCTTCCCGATCATTTTGAAAATGCAGACAAGACACTTGACGCGCTGGAAAAGCTGAATGTAAATGCAGTATTTTTCGTGACCGAAGAGAACATCCTCGGCTCTCCCGACATGATAAGAAAGATCTATGCCCTCGGACACACCATAGGAATAACCTTTGAAAGCATCGATGAGGAGCTTTACGCGGAGGGTGTACTTGAAGCAAGAACAAGATCCTGCGAGGATGCGCTTTACGAGGTAGCCAAGATAAAGACCAGGCTCATGTACCTGGGCGAGGACGGAAAGAACGATGTGATCTCCGACGATGTACGCCGCAGGGTGGAGGATATGGGACTTCACACGGCAGTATTGAATGCGGATGCAAGAAGTGACAGTCTTAATCCTCAGAGGTCTGCGGACAATGCGCGCTCCATGCTGGATGATATCCCCGCGACATTTGGCAACGACAAGGTATATCTCAAGCTCCATCATACCGACAGCGGCATCACTGCGGCAGGTGCGGCGGTAGGAATGTCCGTTACAAACGAGTTGATAAAGATCGAGCTTTTTGATGAAGCCGGAGCGAAGGTGGAAAAGTAAGTACCGTCTTTGGTCAAAAAAGAATATCCGAACACAAGGTAACTCTTTTGGGTTACCTTTTTTTGAATGCGGAATTGCAGGTTGGAAGCAAAGAAATCTTCGATTTCTTTGAATTCTTCCAAGTTCGCTTGCGAACTTTATAAGGCTCTCGCCGGCAGGAGAAAGATAACAAATAGAAGTCGACAACAAATAAACGCACTACGGTAGCAAATCAGAACAATCCAATAAAGGTAACAATCAGATACCGACAGCAACCAAACGCACCACACTAACAAGTCCACACAAACAACAAAAAACAAAAACACAAAAAAATTTCTCCATACCTATTGACTATCAGCATACTTTTATAGTAAAATATATCATGTATGAGAATACACATCGTAAAGCACACAAAAACATATAATCAAACGGAGACAAAAATGAGCGAAAAAGTCAAAGCTTCGGATCATAAAAAACTGAATATCCTCGGAAGCATCAGAGCTAAGTATCTGGTTACATTCTCTCTGCTTATCTCCATCGTGGTGCTGCTTATCTCCATCATAATAAGCTCGTCTATTATGAACTTCGTGGTGTCTACAAGATTTGCCGCGGTGGATGAATCCTCCGAGCTTATAGGTCTTATCATAAAAGAGATCTCGGGCTTTACCGACAAGGACTATGACCAAATTCTTGAAGAATATCCCGAAAAGATCAACAAGGTCGTGGATAATATCGCTTCCATGAATAAAGTGTCTGTCGTCATTACGGACAGAATAGGTAACGTAAAATATTCCACCATATCAGAGGAGCTTGCAAAATTCGATAATTCCGTACTGCCTCGGGAGGCTCTCTACAGACTCTCCTCGCATGATACCGCAAAAGAACTGCACACAAGTGACCTATACGGCTTCTATGCATCGGAAGGCATAAACGGCGCATATGCCGTGGAAATAGACGAAGGCATCGTCGACGGTGTTGTTCTTGTCAGCGCACCCGTTTCTTCGGTTGAGGACTTCGTGGGCGGCCTTGTGCAGACTCTTGTCATGTCCTTCTTGTGGATAACCATCGCTGCTGTCATTGTGTCGGTATTTATAAGCGAAAGGATAGTCTCACCTCTTAAGACAATGCAGAAAGCTGCAGAGGGCGTCGCGGTGGGAAATTACGATATACAGGTTCCCGAACAGGGCGTTGATAACGAGGTCGCAGAGCTTGCCGCAGCCTTCAATGAGATGGCTAAGGTCGTGCAGGAAAAGGAGATAGCGCAAAGAAGCTTCCTCGGCAGCGTGTCCCACGATATGCGTACTCCCATGACAAGCATCGCAGGTTTTGTGGACGGTATACTCGACGGTACTATCCCATACGAAAAGCAGGATCAGTATCTCAGGATCGTCTCCGCGGAAACACACAGGCTCTCAAGACTTGTAAGCTCACTTCTGGATCTTACCAGAATACAGTCGGGAGAACGAAAATTCACCAAGGAAAGCTTTGATGTTTGCGAGCTTCTGAGGCTGATACTCATTTCAATGGAAAAACAGATAGACGATAAGAGGATAGAGATAGAATTCGACTCATGCGATGAAAAATGCCCGGTCTTCGCTGACCGTGACGGTATCCATCAGGTGGCATACAACCTTATCCATAACGCGATAAAGTTTACGGATGAGGGCGGAACGATAAAGATAAGCGTGGATACGGAGAACGAAAAATATCTTGTCTCGGTATATAACACGGGCAAGGGCATGAAGCGTGAGGAGCTTCCCCATATCTTCGACAGATTCTATAAGACAGATCCCTCAAGAGGGCTTGACAAGAGCGGTGTCGGTCTGGGACTCTTTATAGTCAAGACCATACTCGATTCCCATGGCGAGAGTATCCATGCCGAATCGGAGGAAGGCAAATACAGCTGCTTTAAGTTCACTCTCACCAAAGGCTGATCACCGCAGACAAGACGGTGATCGAAATGACAGAGAAAGACGGAAATTGTGATCATTTGGCCGGCGCACATTGCGCAGAAAGGAAAAGTAAATGGCTCAGGATATAGGAATAGATCTCGGTACATCATCCGTTCTTGTATATGTAAAGAACAAGGGTGTTGTGGTTGAAGAACCTGCCGTTGTGGTGGTTGATAAAAACACCGGCAAGGTAATGACAGTGGGAAAGGATGCCGCAAGGATGCTGGGCAGAACTCCCGCAGGTCTTGTTGCGATAAACCCCATGAGAGACGGTGTCATAGACCATTACGATATGACTCTGCAGATGCTTAAATACTTCATAAAAAAAGCGATAGGAAATACATTCTTCAAGCCGCGTGTTATAGTCTGCGTTCCCAGCGGTATCACCGAGGTTGAGGAAAGAGCCGTATGTGAGGCAGCTCTGCGTGCGGGCGCAAAGAAGGTACACCTTATAGAGGAGCCTCTTGCGGCAGCCATCGGCGCGGGACTTGATATCTCAAAGCCGATAGGAAACATGGTAATAGACATCGGAGGAGGAACGACGGATATCGCCGTAATGTCACTGGGAGATGTGGTAGCATCCGAATCTATAAAGGTCGCAGGCAACAGGCTGAACGAATCCATAGTCAAGTACATAAGAAGAAAGCACAGTATGCTCATAGGTGATCTCACCGCAGAGGAGCTGAAGATAGGTATGGGCACAGCATGGCCTTTCTCCGAGCCGAAAAGCTGTGAGATAAAGGGCAGATGCCTTATCGAAGGTCTCCCGAAGAAGGTAACAGTTACCACCAAGGAGCTTCTTGAAGCCATGGATGAGCCTCTGACACAGATAGTTGATGCGGTGTGCCGTGTAATAGAGATGACTCCTCCCGAACTTGTGGGTGATATCGCAACGGGCGGAATAGTGCTTACTGGCGGCGGAAGCAAGCTTCGCGGCATGGATAAGCTGATAGAAAAAGCAACAGGCATAAAGGTGCATATCCCGGAAAATCCCGTAAACTGTGTCTGTATCGGTGCGGGAAGATCGCTGGATAATATCGCACTTTTGCCGGAGGGAGTTTTGAATATCTCCAGAAGCAAGGCAAAGATTTAAGTTTTAAATAATATGATCAAAAGGTGACTCTTTTTAAGGGTCGCCTTTTTTGAATCCTAAATCGGTTTGTTCGGGATCAAAAGTTAATGATCATTTTTTCAAAAGTATTAAATCTGCCGTCGGCAAACTGTTGTGCTGTCGGCATACCGCCGCCACAGAAACAGAAACTCTTACATAGTTCTCTCACCCCTTTATTACCTCAAGGGGAAGAGTGCGTGCTTTAGAACAGAAAATCCGAATAAAATAAGGTAACCCTTAAAAAGAGTTACCTTTTGATCTGATTTTACGGATCCTATCAATGATCGCATTCGTGGCAGGAACAGCAGTCTCCGTGGCAGTTGTGTTCGTCAGGCTCTGCGGTATCCGGATCCTCACCGTCAGCGGATTTTGTTACAATCGCAAGTATTCTGTCCATAAGATGACCGAATTCATGCTTTGCTTCTTCAAATGCCGCCATCTTGGGATTGGACATGATATCGTTGTAAAGTCCCTCAAGCTCCTTGTCTATAGCTTCGAGCTTTGCTGTGTCATCTGTTTCGGAAATGCTGTCTCTCTTTTCGCTGAACTTTGCAATGAGTGCGGTAAGCTCAACATCGGCATCAATGGCATCGCCTGCCGCAGTTACCGCTTTGTAGCTCTCCTCCTCCTGAATTGCGTGTCCGAGCTGTCTTGCAAGATCAATAATGTTCATAGTGTTACCGTCCTTTCTTTTTAACCCGGTTTACGAATCCGCACGCCCGTTACATGAACGCAGTGCAGACCGTATAAGATTATGATTGCAGCAAAATTATTTCTGCTACCATTGTTAATTCTACCGTGGTATTATACATCTTTTTCCCGTCATTGTCAACCCCGAAAAAGATTTTTCAAAAAAATCAGAACAAATATTCGTTTTGCTCTTGACAAATCGACGATTTTGTGGTATAATAAGAACAGGCGTTTAGAACTTATATTCTTGCGAGCAAAGTTGAGCAGGGAAATGAAAGGGAAGTTTAAATTCGGAATTCGTAATTTTGAATTTGGAATTGAGGATAGATTGCTTCGCAAACTTTTATTGAATTGAAAATTGTGTGTTATTGATGTGCTGCAAATCAGTAGTGACTTCTCGGCTCCCTCAAGTAGAGGTGAAGAAACCAAAGGTTTCTTTGAAGAATTCTTTGAATTCTTCTGAGGAGGACAAGAGGTTGGTGTACCCTCGGAGTTGTTGTGGGGATTGGAATGTTTGTGATTCCTGTGATCCCCTCATCCGTCACTTCGTGACACCTTCCCCCACGTGGGAAGGCAAATAGTGCGACACCCAATCTTTGGCAAAACCAAAAAAAGTTCCAAGTAAATCAAACACATCAATCAAGCAACAAAAGCCACAAATTATCGCAAACCAAAAAAGTGCGGCAGCGAAACTTAGGGGTTTAAGGGGGGGACACCCCCCTGGGCGTAAGTTATCGACAGGATTCCAATAGAAGAATACAATTGCAAGTCGCACCCACCCCTTTGGGGTACTTAGGGGCAAAGCCCCTGAGCGGCGGTTTTTTTGCTTACTTTTTTTTCGCTGTTGAAAAAAAAGTAAGGCCCTCGCCGGCAGGCGAAAGATAGCAAGTAGAAGTCGATAACAAATAAACGCACTACAGTGCCAAATTAGCACAAACCAATAAACGAACCACAGCCTCAAGTCAGCACAAGCCAAAAGCCGCACTACAGCACCAAGCACCCCCCAAAGCCACCACAAAAAGAATAAAACCTCAGAAAGGCAAAAATGCAAGAACTATTGACAGAATACTGGCTGGAACTCCTCTTTACCGCCATAACCGCACTATGCGCAAAACTATACACCCGCCTTCGCACCGAAAGAAAGGAAATGCACTCCCTCAAAACCGCCATGTGTGCTCTCCTTCGCGACAGAATAATCGTCACATATAACAGATACAGCGGCAAGGAGTATTTCCCCATCCACGAGCGTGAAAACCTCTGCCACCTGACAAGGGAGTATTACCTTCTGGGCGGAAACGGTATCGTTCACGAGCTGGAATCAAGACTATCGGAGCTGCCTACCGAAAAAGGCGAAAATGCATGATGCGCTGTCTTGTCAGATGCTTTCACAGCCTTGCGACAAAGCGAAAATACATACGAAAAGGAGAACAAAATGGCAAAGCTCATACCGGATTCAATATATAATATCCTTGACCTTACGGTAAATGTAAAAAAGATCCCCTTCGGCACAAAGTGGAATAAAAACTGCTGCGGCTTTAAAAAGGGCGATCTGTATAAAGCAGACAGACTCATGACTGACGGTACGGGAAAAATATTGGGTATCACCATACACAATACAGGCAACGGCGCAGATGCCGAAACATATACCCGTGCTACCTTCAATCAGAACATGAATACATCAAGAGTCCATTTCTATGTGGACAGCAAGGAAGCATGGCAGAATCTCGAAGAAAACGAGGTCGGCTGGCACGCAGGTACCGGAGACAGAAGCCTCGGTAACGACAGCTACCTCGCAATAGAGATAATAATGGGTAGCGAGAATGGAGGATCGGACAGAAAAGCCGAGGAAAACGGCGCTCTGCTTACCGCACATCTTCTGCTTAAATACGGACTTTCTCTTTCCGATGTCGTTACACATAAACACTGGTCGGGAAAGAATTGCCCTAAATATATCCTTCCCCATTGGGACAGCTTCCTCTCTCTTGTCAGCGAAAAATATGCTGCTCTCAAGAGTGCACAAGCCTCGGATTCGGAGCAGGATTCCGCAAGCACAAAGACCGTCGATAATACTCCCGATGACTATGCAAAATATTCCGTATATAAGGCGGTGCAGAACAAGATACTTGTCGGTGACACGAGTGGTGATCTCAGACTTCATGACTTTGTTACGCGGCAGGATCTGTGCGTCATCCTGGACAGAATGAATATTATGGGATGATGCTGCGAAAGTGCGATACGGGACATTCTTTTTTTCAGACAATGCGTAGTCTTACCAAAAATAAAATGTAAATCAAAGGAGATAAGATATATGACCAAAAAAGATATCATAAGAAAACTGTCATCAAGAAAATTCTGGGCGTGTGTTGCGGGATTTGCCGTGTCGCTTATGGCAATGTTCAGTTTCCCCGAAAGCACCGTCACTCTCGTTACCTCACTTATTACCTCCGCAGGCTGCCTTGTGGCTTATATCCTCGCGGAAGGTTATTCCGACGGGAAGAACGAGGGGAATCAGAATTAGGGAATGCTCATAAAAAGCAAAATTATTGTTGACTTTTCGGAATCCTTATCTTAAAATGTTTGTGTAAGTATACTTGCAAGTTCATCGAAAAGGAGACCGAGATATATGTCAGAATTTAAATTTTCGGCAAACACCGATACTCAAGGGGATTATATAAAAGAAATAAAAGCCGCATATGACAGCGGAGTGCTTACAAAAGAACAGCTGTCTGCGGTAATAGAGGATATATCTCAAAAAAGGATATGCGAGATCCTGAATACAAAAACGCAGGTCTCCGTCAGCGGCACAAGCTATTATGTTGCAGCGAACGGAAACGATGAGAATGACGGTATGTCACCGGAAAGTGCATGGCAGACAGTATCAAAGGTAGACTCAATGGCAGAAAAGCTCTTGCCCGGTGATGCTGTATTCTTTAAGAGAGGCGAGATATTCAGAGGAATATTTGCCGCCGCTCCCGGCGTTACATATTCCGCATTCGGAGAAGGCGAAAAGCCGCGTATATACGTCTGGGACAAGAATTCCGCTTCTCCCTCACTCTGGGAAAAGACGGATGCTCCCGGTGTATGGTATTACAAAGAGGATTGCGAGCTTGATATCGGAAACATAGTTTTTGACGATGAATTCTGTGCACGAAAAATATATAAATCCTTTGAGCATGACGGAACTACTCTCGACTATCACAAGCAGAGACCCTTCACCGATTATCACGATCTTACCGAGGACTTCACCTTCTTCCAGGATTCACGCCCCGAGGGAGATAAAAAGCTGTATCTCAGATGCAACAAAGGCAATCCCGGTGAGCTTTTCAAGGATATCGAAATGTCCAAGCGTCTGACTTGTATCCGCATCGGCAAACAGAATGACGGTGTGACACTTGACAATCTGCGTATTTCGTTTGCGGGCATCCACGGTGCGGCAGGTCACTATGGCGATAATATCACTGTACGCAACTGTGAATTCAAATGGATAGGCGGCTGTATACAGTTCCAGGTCGGTGAGCTCAAGAGCTTCTTTATCCACAGAACATGGCCGACACCACTCGGGAATGCGATAGAGCTGGGACAGGCACGCAATTTCAACGTATACAACAATTACATCCATCAATGCTACGATGCAGGTATAACACATCAGTGGGGACCGGGAACAGATCCCATCCACGCCCGTGATATACACTATTATGACAATGTTATAACCGATTGCGTATATGCGATAGAGATATTCTACGGTGAATCCATGCACAAGATAAGCAACAGAAGCTGTCATAACACTCTTATCGAGAACAATATCCTTCGCAACGGCGGCGGCTTCGGGCATGACGCAAGACCTGACAGAGGTGTAACCGCACTCATACGCTACGGCAGGATGCTTGCCGACAACAAGGATCACATAGTACGCAACAATATCTTTGACCGTAGTCGCGAATATATGATAACAGCTCAAAACGACGGCATGAATGCGGCAAGATTTGAGGACAATCTCTATATCCACAAAGAAGGTGCAAAGTTTACCAACAGGCTCGGCGGTAACTTTATTACATCTTCGAATGTAAAAAAAGAGCTTGAGATAACAGGAACGGAAAAGGGCATGACCGTTGTTGTTACGGAAGAATAGCGTCAAGATATGATCAACAGGATTTTCCGCATAAGGCTTCGGCAATGACCGACAGCTTTGTGCGGATATCTTTTTTATAAGATGGCAGATCAAGGTATAAGTACATATAAAACAAAAAGGCTTCCGTCGGCAGCTGCCAAAACAGCAGAACCCAAAACGGAAGCCCGTATATTCTTATTGCCTTTTATCTCTTTTTAAGCATTACGACATTTCCGGAGATATCCTCCTGATCCTTAACAAACAGCTTGCCGTTGCAAACACCGATGCCTGTGTCCGGATAAAGTATATCCGTGATCTCGTAATCGCCTTCAAGACTTACTTCAAAGTCTCGGCATTCGTGCATGGAGTGTATTACCGCAAGTACGGTGCTCTTGTCTTCGCTGTAACGAAGAACTATCTGTGTTCCGCTCGGATGTCCGTAGCTTGCTCTGTCGGTTGCATGGATATAGCTTGTGCCATGTTTGATGACCGGACTTGCCTTGACGTACAGCTTTTCGGCATCGACCATCATCTTATACTGCTCGTCGGACAGCTCCATTAGCTTTCCCGACCAGCAAAGTCTTCCCAGGAAGCCTCCTGCGATTATGTACTTTGTTCTGTTATCCGGATAAAATCTCTGGAGCGAGCACCATACCTGTGACTGCCTCGGCGGTATCAGATAGTGAAGACCGCCCGCAACTATCGGTATCTCAAGCACCTCATGGGTGTCCGAACAGGAGCTCATCGCGGTTATATCCATCATGGAAGGCTCAAGTCTGCAACCGCCAGAGGCACAGTTTTCTATAATTATGCCGGGGATCTCATTCTTTATCTTCTTAAAGTACTCGCGCGTTGCGATCATCTGCTGTCTTACACCCTCGCCGGGACTTTCAAAGCCGTCACAGCCAAGACCTATGCTGGCGTTGTAGTCCACCTTGAGATATCCGAATCCCCATTCCTTGAGGTTTCCGATGCAGACTCTGTCAAGATGCGCTATGGCTTTGGGGTTTGTCATATCAAGAAAACTCTCGTTTCTGCCGTTTATGACGTGACCTACCACGACATGACCGTCTTTTTTCACCTTCATGTCATCGTACTCACTGCCGAAATACTTGCCCTTTTCGCCTGTCGCTTCAAATTCATACCATATTCCCGGAACAAAGCCTCTCGCCTTTATATCATCGGCGTAAGCTTTGAGTCCTTTCGGGAAAGCCTCGGTGTCGACGTTGTCGTAATCACCTATTTGTCTGTTCGGATACCATCCGGCATCCATTACGAAATATTTTGTCCTTGAGCCTATCTTACGAAGTCTTTCTGCCATTGAAACAAGAAGCTCATGAGTGGGATGTCCCCATGTGGTTATAAACTCGTTGAACACTATCGGCAGACATCCGTCGTCATCGTCTTTTTCGCCGTAGGCATCTATTGCACCGTGACGCATTTCTATAAGTCTGTTTGATACCTCCGCAATTCCTCCGCGGCAGGCTGAAACGTAAGCCGAGGGAGAAGTGAATCTTTCACCGGGAAGCACATCCTTTCTCCACGCACCGAACTGTACATCCGCAATACCCATGGAAAGTGATACGCTCTTGTTGGCTCTTGTAAGATCGCACTGCCAGGAAGCGTTGTGTGCGAGATACATTCCCCAGATAACACCGCTGTTTCTGTCCTCAAGAGCGAAATAAGGATGATATCCCTGAACGGGACGGGAGCCGACAACTCCGAATTTCATATTCTCAAAGCATCCGCCCCATGCCTTTTCCATGGAAAGATCCACAAGATCGCTCTCCACGTGCTTTGCCTCCATCGCCCAGCCTGCTCTGAAGGAATGAAGAACACATTCATGTGCACTGTCGCTTCCGAGATAGGGAGAAAGACAGTCAAGGCTTGCACTTGTGAGATATTCAAGAGTGAACTTAGTGTCGGATATATTGTAAAACTCGGTATATATCTCAAGTCCCTTGTCGCCTTCGGTGTACTTTACGACATGATCTATACCGTAACCCTCATCCGCTTCAAGGGTGGTGATGACAGTTTTCACATTACCGTCAACGGTAAATTTCTGTTCCTTAAAAAACAGTTTTTCAAGAGAATCGGACAATTTATAACAGTTGGAAAACTTTGAAGTGTTGTGGTGTGACAGCTGAAGATGCACAAGCGAGCCGTTTATCCTCTCCTGCTCATACTTGGGTTCTCCCTTGTTATTTACAAAAACATCATTTTCCGTACCTATAGGCAGAAGCACCATTTCGGAATGGGCGTTGTCATCGGAAACAAAGTACCTTACTACGATATCACCGAATACAAAATCCTTTATCATAAAAATAATTTCCGTCCTTTTTGAAGAATTGTGAAAACATTATACCACAACGTTCCCGTAAAGTCAAGAGAGTTAAGACCCGGCTCTTTCTCTGCTCATATTTTTGCAAATTTACACCATATACATAGAATTTCGCTTTTACTTTGTGTTAGAATATATTATATTTGTAGAAATAAACTACTCGGAAGGTATTGTATGAGAATAAAAAGGTTTGTATTGTTTATTTTAATATCAATGTTCGCAGTCTGTACTCTTGCTTTGACGGCACTTGCATCGCCTTTTGGTCAAAAAGTTTCTTTTGACAGCAAATGGTCCGGTACGTCCGGGATATTTGCTCCCCATGACGGACTTGTAACGGCAAATACTGCAACGCTTGCGGAGAAAGCTACCGCCCCTGACGGAAATCCCTCTCTTAAAATAACGCCCTCATCCTCTTATAAGGGAGCTTCACCGATAGGTATCAAGCATTCTTCTATCAGGAATATGAACTTTTCCCTTTCGGATATAAAGTATATCAGATACTACTACTATTACGAGGGTACGTATGACGGATATGCAAAGCTCACCTTCCCTGCATCCGAATTCAGTATCACAAAAGAGAGATCTGTGTACTCCATGGAAAAGGTACAGAGCAAATCCTGGAATTATCTCACATTTGATGTTGGAAACGCACTCTTTGGTTACATTTTCAACGATGGTACTCTCTCGGAGGTTAACTTCTTCCCCTTCGGTGATGCAACTGTATCCTCACTTGCATCGGACAAGAGCCTTTATCTTCGCGAGATGGGACTGTACGGTGCGGAAAACTCAAATATACTGGCAGCGATCTCAAACGGTACCCTTGTGCAGAAATATCCCGTATCCTTCCTGTCCGGAAGACCGGATGTCACAGGCGAAGCACCGGAAATGATACTTGCAAAGGTCGGAGAGACAATAACTCTTCCGGAAAACACCTTCGTAAGAGAAGGCTACACCTTTGACGGATGGATATGCAGTGTGGGAAGCAAGATAATGCAGCCCGGTGATGAGTATACTCTTGAGGAAAGAAACCGTACCGGCGGACAGACCACCGCGGAGATAGATTTTATCGCAAACTGGGTATTCGGCGACGGCAAAGAAGAGATCGTTACGCTTCCCGATGTAAAAAGAGTCAGCTATGCAAGAGAATTCTGCGGAGGTATCACTGACGGTCACAAATATAAGTACGGTACTCTCAACCGTCCCATGATATTTGACGGACTTACCTGCGTGGAATTCACTCCCGATCCTACAGGTACCCATGCAAATACCAACTATATCAATCTTGACGGCTGGGTCTGGCACACAATGCCGCTGGATCTCTCACACTATAAGTGTCTTATCATTCCTTATTACTTCAAAACGGACAAAACGAGCTTTGGCACATCTCCCTACATCAATATGCTCGGACGTAAAGACGATGATTCAACAGCTCTCACGTCTACCCTTAAAATATCCAACAGCACAGGCGGTCTGAAGCTCAATCAATGGGATTGTCTTGTATTCAAATTCGATTTTGCGAATAATTCTTCGCTGAATAAGTATGTCAGATGGAACACCAATACAATCCTGAAGCAAATACATATCCTCCCCTTCGGCAATATGACGGCATCAAAACTTTCCGCCGATGACAGACTTTATCTCGGAGACTTTATATTCCTTTCCGAGATACCCACGGGAACGGTATCCTTCTCAAAAGGCATGATAAGCGGTGACGGCAGCGGAAGCTTCAGACCATCCGACATCCTCACAAGAGGCGAAGCGGCATCAATACTCGCAAAATCCACAGGCTTCACGGATGCAAACTTGAAAAATTCCGAAAGCGGCTATAGCGATATGGATGCAAATGACTGGAGTCTTCCCTATGTTTCCTTCCTTGAGAAAAAGTCTGTACTTATTCCGGGAGAAAAGGAGAGCTTCTATCCCGATGATATATGTACCATGGACGTCTATCTTTCCTGGGCAACAAGTGCAAAGATAAACAAAGATGTCGCAACAAATCCCTTCGGTAAACTCCCCGTAAACCCTTCGTCGGATAAAGGAGTCTCAAGAGCCGAGGCGGTCGAGCTTGCTTCCTCCATTATAAACGACATAACCTACACAGCGCATGATGCCGTAAAGTTCCTTGGCGATATTACGCTGTACAATGATATAAATGAAAGTCAGTGGTACTATCCCACAGTTGCACTTGCATCCGTTCCTACCGTAAGTGCAAAAAGCGGCAATCTCACAAAGGTGGTTGATACCCTTGTGGAGATCCCTTCGACAGATACGGATTTCCCCGAAGAAAAATACATCGAGGGCGAAAACTATCTTGCAACGCTGGATGCTCTTACCCAAGAACGTATAGACGATATACTGTACTCCGAATCCGAATACAAGCAGAAGCCCGGCGGAAAGACAGTATATGTCTCCAATTCCTCCGGAAGCGGTACTGTAAACAATTGCAGCGAGACCAACCCCGTAAGAGTTTCCTCCATAAGCGAGATATCCAACTTTGCACTTAATCCCGGTGACGTTGTGCTTCTGAAAAGAGGCGATATCTTCAGAGGCTCGTTCGTTACAAAGCCCGGTGTCACATATTCCGCATTCGGCTATGGCGACAAGCCTGTCATCATGCCCTCTCCCGAAAACGGTACCGGAACGTCTAAATGGATACTCGACTACGAGGACACAGCCACCGGAAAGAAGATCTGGAAGTACTACAGAGATGACCTTCTCACAGATGTTGGCGGTGTAAATCTCATCACATACAACAGTCATGTAGTCGCTTACAAGGAAATACCGGATTATCGGAACGGTATATTCTACAACCGTGCGGATTCCTCGTCGGAATTCGACTACAAGACAGAGCTCGACCACGATCTCGAATTCGTACACTTTGCGAATATAAACAAAAATGGTGAAAAGGTGCTTTCGGCTCCCGACACAACCTGCGTCGGACCTCTGTATCTCAGATGTGATGCGGGAAATCCCGGAAAGATATATTCCACCATCGAGTTCAACTCCAACGAGCATGCGATAAGACTAAACGGCAGTCACGGAGTAACCATAGACAATCTTTGCCTTAAATATTTCGGTCGTCACGGTATAAGTGCGGGTACTGTACACAATCTTACCGTCAGAAACTGCGAGATAGGCTGGGGCGGCGGCTCGATACAGAGCTACAAAGACGGCAGGGTAATAAGATTTGGCAACGGTGTCGAGATATACGGCGCACTTGTAAACTATGTTATCGAAAACTGCTACGTTTATGAGATATATGACGCAGGTATAACGCATCAGATATCCTCAAGCTCCCCCGGTAACTACTTCATGGACGGTGTATACTATCTTGACAATGTGCTGATAAACTCCACATATAATATAGAATACTTCATGTCAAAGAACGATGCCGGCTCTGACGGCGTAGTTGAGCCTTGTGAGCGTTACATGAAGGATGTGTACTTCACAAACAACATTACAAGAGGAGCAGGCTACGGCTGGGGCGTACAGCGTCCTGACAACGCGCCCTCCAACATCAAGGGATGGACACATCACAATCTGTGCCATAACCAGGTATACGAGAACAATATCTTTGACAGATGTGTCGACCTTCAGAATTCCAGCACCGACTATACCATAATGTGCGGTTCGACCTATGAGTCATCCTCGCCTTATATGAAGAACAATATCTTTGTTCAGGTACCGGGACGTACCGTCATGATGTATGTCACGCCCAATTACAAGTGCGACCTTGATTCGGAACAGCTCATCAACACCATAGGCGGTACCGGCAACAAGGTATATTTCTGCCGTGATGATTCCGCAGACTATGAGCATATGGTATGGTGGAAAGACCGATAATAATACTTATTTATGACTTGGCATCTGTTGTTGTCAGGTCATAAATTTCAAGCAAAATAAAAGCATACGTTGTTTACACGGATGAAGCTCCGTTATTTAACGGCAGCACTACAACAAAAAGGAGCTCAAATGATAAAATTTGTCCACATCGCCGATCTTCACCTTGATTCCCCCTTTTCCGGAGCTGATCTTAACGAAAGACGCGAAAGACGTGCCGAGCTTAGAAAAGCTCTCGTGGAAACGATATCCTTCTGCACGGAAAACAAAACGGATATACTGCTTGTAGCCGGTGACCTTTTTGACGGAGAGTTCGCAGGTCGTGATACTGCGGCTTTTGTTGCCGAGTGCTTTTCACGAATACCGGATACAAGGGTATTTATAGCTCCGGGAAACCACGATCACTTCGGAGCTCATTCGCCGTACAGATACTGCGATTTCTCCCCCAATGTCCACATTTTCACCGAGGAGTCTCTCAGCTGTGTTGAGATACCGCAGCTCGGATGTGCCGTCTACGGCTACGGCTTCAATTCGGAAAAGATGTCAGCCCAACCGACTCGCGGAATACATCCCCATGATACCGACCGCATAAATATCCTTGTCGGTCACGGAGATCTGGATGTTTCCCATTCGCCCTATTACAATATAAGCAGCGAGGATCTTGCAGCAAGCGGACTTGATTATGTGGCACTGGGTCATATACACAAGCCTTCCGGACTTATACGATTCGGAGGCACCGCCTGTGCATACAGCGGATGTCTTGTGGGACGGGACTACGGTGAAAGCGGAATGAGAGGTCTTGTAACAGGTACTGTATCAAAGACGGGAACAGAGATAGAATACGTTCCCGTAAGCCGAAGAAGCTACGAGGAGATAACAGTTGATGTAACGGGAAAAAGTCCGTCGGAGGTTCTTTCCGAGATACAGGAAAAATGCACGGGATTCAGCGAGCTTACCGGTGTCCGTACAGTGCTTATCGGTGAAAGAGACGACTTTTTCACGCTCCCGAAATCTACAGTCGAAAAGGCACTTTCTCACATATACGCGGTGCATATATCCGACAAGACCACCGAGGTCATCGGCTATGAAAGACTTCTCTCGGAAAGCTCACTCAAGGGGCATTACGCAAGGATGCTGCGTCAGTATATAGAATCTGACAGCGAAGAAATGCGTGAAAAAGCAATGCTCGCTCTGAGATACGGTCTTGAGGCGCTGAGAAAATAAAAAGCAAGGATCGAAAATTTACAAATAAGCCTTGAATTCGATCTGTTTTGAATATATAATATACGAATTCATACTCATGAATAACAGGAAAGGAAATAACCGCCGATGATAAAATGTCTGCCGCTGTTCTCCGGCTCCACCGGCAATTCAACATATATAAGCTGCGGCGGTGAGGAATTCCTCATTGACTGCGGAGTTTCCTGCAAAGCTGTAAGTACGGCTCTTTGCAGCATCGGGACATCAATAGAGAATATACGCGGTATTTTTGTGACGCATGAGCATATCGACCACATAAAGGGTCTTGAGATAATATCAAAAAAATATCATATCCCGATATATATGAACACAAACTCGGCGAAATACATATACTGCAGTGATGGTTTTCAATATCTTCGTTCATGTCTGAAGATAGTCGATCCGACCGAATGCATAAACACGGAAAATGCCAGATTTGATGTATATAAAACTCCTCACGACTCCTGGGGAAGCGTATGCTACAGAGTCACCACAGATGACGATACTCTCGGATATGCCACGGATATAGGCTACGTCACAAAGGGTATAGCATCGGCACTTCTCGGTGCGAACACGGTGGTGCTTGAATCCAATCACGATGTTGATATGCTGAAGAACGGACCTTATCCGATATATCTTCAGAACAGGATACTTTCAAAGAACGGACATCTTTCAAACGATGATTGTGCCAGATTTCTTCCGTATCTTGCCGAAAGCGGAACAAAGAAGATATGGCTCGCACATCTTTCAAAGGAAAACAATCTGCCTGCGGTCGCTCTGGAATGTGCTGTCAACGCACTTGAAGGACATGGAGGCGTACAGGTCGAGGTATGTAAGGAAAAAATCGGAGAATGAGCATATTCCTCCGGGCAGAGAATAAAATGTGATATTTCCACAGATGATGAAAGTCTGACATACAGACTTGCGGAGGTACTATGAATATATGCGTTTACGGCGCGGCAAGCGTCTCACTACATCAAAAATACATAACCGCAACGGAAGAACTCGGTGAGCTGCTTGCGAAAAGAGGTCACGGACTTGTATTCGGCGGCGGCAGAAACGGTCTTATGGGTGCTGCGGCAAGAGGCTTTACACGAGGCGGTGCAAAGGAAATAGTCTGTGTTGCCCCGAAATTCTTTCAGGTAGACGGTGTACTTTACGAGCATTGCAGTGAGTACATACATCCCGACACCATGCGTGAAAGAAAGGGCATCTTAGAGGAAAGAGCCGATGCGTTCATCGCTGCTCCCGGCGGTATCGGAACATTCGATGAGCTTTTTGAGATAATAACCCTTCGTTCTCTGGGACGACATACAAAGCCCGTAGTTCTCTACAACGCCTGCGGATTCTACACGCCCATGGCAGAGCTTATGGACAGATACGAAAAGGAAGGCTTCCTGAAGAACTTCCGAAAGCTGGTCTTTATGTCAGACTCACCAGAGGCGATCGCCGACTATCTTGAAGGCTATGTCGGTGAAAAGCTGAATGTACTTGATTTCAAGGAGCTTGACAAAGAGATAAAGTAATATCCGGGATCTGCGGAATATGCGGTATTCTGCGATACATTTGATGTTATCCGATACGATAAAGCCAATAATAAACATCCCCTTATACTATGGTCATTCCACGGTATATGGGGACATTGTATTTTCATTTGTTGAAGATGCCCGATAAAACAAGGATTTCTCCAAATCCTGTAATACTGTCAATCACAACAGTCGCAAATACGGCTTTGTTATTGTATAAATATCTAAAAAGAAAGGAGGAAAAGCCAAAATGTCTTCGCTGATAGTAACAGCGGAGGAATTGCTGAACGGAATAATAATGCAGACTCCTTGGGTAGTGCGTATCATCATTGCCTGTCTTTGCGGCGGTGCAATAGGAATAGAGCGTACCATGCGCCAGAAGGATGCCGGCTTCAGAACACACTGTATAGTTGCACTGGGTGCTGCTCTTGCGGTGGTGGTATCAAAGTACGGTTTCTTTGATGTGCTGTATGATTACCCCGGACTTAAGATACAGGCTGATGCTTCGAGAATCGCTTCCAATATTCTTACGGGTGTCGGTTTCCTCGGTGCGGGCATGATATTCGTCAAAGGTGCAAATATCAAAGGACTTACAACAGCCGCAGGTATCTGGGCGACAGCCGCGGTAGGCATGACCATCGGAAGCGGACTTTACTTTGTCGGTATAGTTTCCACACTTCTGATAATCATACTGCAGATAGTATTCCATACATTCCTTATAGGCTTTGACAAGGTGCTTGCAAACGATGTGCGAAACGATGTGGTGGTCTCACTTAAGAACACCCCCGAATCCGTCGCAAATTTCAAGGCACAGCTTGAAGACCACGGAATGCAGATAATGAACAGCAAGATCTCCCTCCAGTCAAAGGCAGAGCGTCTGACTCTCACCCTGACTGTGCACGGTGACAAGGACATAGACTTCCTTGAGATAGCTTCCATCGTGCAGACAAATCCCGATGTGTATTCATTCACCATCGATTAGTGTAAATGGGGTTGTACGAGGATACAGCCCCACGGAAATCCGCAATGGGAGAAAGTGAATATCTTTTTGTGTGTCTTTTCGCTTGCGGAAGGGCTTTTTTTAATTCGGAATCAGGAATTCGGAATTATTGGTAGCTTTCTTCGAAAGCATTTTTTGTTGTGTGTTATCTAAAATAAAACGAAAATAACAGATCCCCATATACTTTGGTTTTTCCTGCCTTTGTACATGGGGATATTTTGTTCTTATTATTCTGCTTTCAAATGTTGCAGGTCATACGGGGAGCGGTGCGAAAATGATCTGTCACAAATGACATCTTCTAACTCTTATTATTTAACAAATATATTATCACTATTCCAAAACAGGACATTCATATCAAATTTCTCTCAAAAAATGACAATTATTACTTATGTGTATAAAAAATCCCCTGATATAGTTTCGAAAACTCCATATACCGGGGGATATAATCTATTTAAGTTATATGAACAGGGATCAATATCCGAGCTCCTCCACAAAGATATAAGACGAGCCTGTCTCCGTATTTGTCGGAGCTACCTGCTCTGCGATATCCTCGTTATAGACAAAGTCATTGCCGCACTTCATCATGTACTTGCCGCCCTTGTTCTGGACGAAGATATTGTCGCAGTACCGGGCCTTTGATCCGCCGTCGTTGAAGGCTATGACAAGTCTTGTCTTTGATCTGTCGAAGATATTGTCGCGGATAACGTAGTCGTTGGTATTCTTCATGACCGCACCGTGACGGATAAGTGCCGTTACCTCCTCATCGGGACGGGCATAGTGCCCGAAGCCGCCGCCCATACGCATGATATTGCCTTCTATAATTGTATCGTTGTTGCTTCTGTTATCAAGCGGAGATTCGCCGTAGAATATCTCGATGGAATATACGCAATGCTCCATGACATTGTCGTAATATCTTACATTTCTGTTGTTGATGGGCTTTTCGCCTCTGCCGCACTGATGAGTCACAGCCGCGTCATACTGCTGCCGGAAGTAGTTGTTACAGCAGGTGAAGTCCACCGCTTCGCCGTATATCTCGACGCCGTTACCGAAGGGAGTGGGCCATGTTCGGTCACCCATGCTTTTCTTATTGGCACCGAGCTCGACCTGAATTGATCCTCCTATCCACTTGAGCTCGCAGTTCTGAACGGTAAGTCCCTTGCTGTCACCTGAAGATGAGCCGAAGCACGTCCATGCAAGACACAGATTGTCGATGGTGGTATGGTTTCTTGCATAGATGACAGCGCCTCTTCTTGAAAGCTCTATATCCTTTGCAAGTGTCGCGGGATTGCCCTTCTTTGAGCAGATGTATATCTTGCCTGTATCGTATCTGTCATGGAAGAAGGTCATATCATCCACAAAATCGTGGTAGTCATTGAAGACGCGTCCTGCTCTGAAGTCAAGCTGTGTGCCGTCCTCCTCATAGGATCTGTATATCTTTCTGGGAGTGAACTTGTCGTCAAAGATTATCGCGCCGATATCACAATCCTTGTTTATCTCGTAATACTCATACACACCGGGGACGTCCGTCTCGATCCACATATCCGGATCTGCGCTGTTGCGCAAAGATGTTGTGAGTACAGGCTTTTCTCCCTCTCCGTATGCGGAAAGTGTGATGCCTTCCTTATCCGTTTTAAGTATTCCTCTGAACAGGTCGCCTCTGCGGAAGAAGATGCCGTCGCCGCTTGTAAGGTTTTCTTCCTTGCAGGCACGCTCGATGGTCTTCCATGCTTTTTCCGGGGACTTTCCGTCGTTTTCGTCGTTGCCGTCGTTGGAGACGTAGTAGGATGTACCTTTTATTTCGACCTCGGTCTTGGTGTTTCTTATTTCTGCGATGCGCTTTTGGGAGATGGATTCTATTTCCTTCTGAATGTCATCGGGGGACAGGGTGGCTATTCTTGACTTCAGGTCTTTTATGTATTCGAGTGCTTTTGTTCTCATGTTGAGCTCCTTTTTTGGTTTCTGCCGGTTCAATTTTAGTATTGTTTATTTGTTATCGACTTCTACTTGCATCTTTCGCCTTGCCGGCGGGGCATTACTTTTTTTTCAACAGCGAAAAAAAAGTAATCAAAAAAACCGCCGCTCAGGGGCGTTGCCCCTAAGTACCCCGTGGGTTGGGTGCGACTTGCGAGCGTATTCTTCTGTTGGTAGTTAGTCGATAGTGGTTACCAAGGGGGGTGTCCCCCCCTTAAACCCCTAAGTTTCGCTGCCGCAATTTTTTTGTTTGCGATAATTTGTGGCTTTTGTCGCTTTAGTGAAGTGTTTGATTTACTTGAAATTTTTTGGTGTTTGCCAAAAATTCGGAGTCGCAGTATTGCCTTCCCCCTTGGGGGAAGGTGTCACGAAGTGACGGATTAGGGAAATCACAGGAATCGCATTGATTCAAATATACACAACACATCCCAAAATCCGATCACCGAAGAAAGCAAAGCTTCCAACCTGCAATTCCCGATTTACGCAAAGAAGAATATACCGCCATGCTCCGTACCCGTACCTTCAAGAATAGCGGGAAGCTCATCGTTTGCGGGGTATTCCGTTCCGAGACGTGTGCAGAATCTGCCGCCCTTGTACTGAACATAGATATTATCATAATACTGTGCCTTTGATCCGCCGTCATTGTGTGCCTGGATTATCTTTTCGTCGCTTCTGTCAAAGATGTTGTTTCTGACTATATAATCCTTTGTATTCTGCATTATGAGACCGTTGCGGATAAGTGCGGTTACGCCCGTATCCGGTCTTGCCTCATGTCCGAAGCCGCCGCCGTCACGGAGAATATTGTTCTCAACATAACAGCCGTAGTTGCTTCTGTTCTCAAGCGGAGATTCACCGTAGAATATCTCAACGGAATATACGCACTTTTCGCATACATTATTTGTGTATCTTACATTTCTGTTGTTGATAGGTTTCTCGCCCCTACCGCACTGATGCGTCATTGCCGCATCGTATACCTGCCAAAAATAGCAGTTATCAACGGTGAAGTTCACAGCCTCGCCATATATCTCTATACCGTTACCGTAGGGTGTCTGGAAATGTCTTGAGGGAGTGTACTTTCTCGCACCCAGCATATAACAGCCGCCTATCCAGTAGAATTCGCAGTTCTGTACCGTTTCATTGACGCCCGCGCCCGATACTCCGAAGTTTGAACAGCAAAGGCAAAGATTGTCTATCGTAACATCATGAGTACCCGCAACCCTGAACAGTGAAGAACGCTGTGTAAACTCGATATCGTCATAAACGAGACCGGGATTTCCGGCATTGCATCTGAGATACAGCTTTCCTGTAAATTCTCCGTCGCGCTCCCAGTCGTGCCAGAAGGAGAGATCCTCAATTATATCATGATATCCGCCAAACTTTCTGTTTCTTCTGCTGTCGTATGTAAGACCGTCATCCTCAAGAGCAAGGTATATCTTTCTTGCACATGTCTTGCCGCCGAAAACGATATTGCCTATGTCAAGTGCGGATACATCACCGGTATATTCCCATACACCCGCTTCATCGGTCTCCTTCCAGAGTGTCTCGTCAGCTACATTTCCGGAAAAGCTGAAGAACTTAGGCTTTTCGCCCTCTCCGTATGCGGAATAGGTAACACCGCTTGCAGCATCTATACCGCCACGGAACAGATCACCTCTTTTATAGAACACGCCGTCGCCCTCTTTGAGAGTACCGTTCTTGCCTGCTTCCATGACTTTTTCCTGGGTCTGCCATGCGGTTTCGGGAGAAAGACCGTCATTGTCATCCTTTCCGTCATTTGCAACGTAGTAGGATGTACCGGTTATCATAACCTCGGTCTTTGTATTCTTTATCTCATCAATTCTTTTCTTTGTGATCTCCGCTATCGCCGTTTCAACATCCTTGACAGACATACCGACGCAATCCGCGCGAAGCTTCTCGATATACTGTGACGCATTGTTTGTAGCCATAATTACACCCCTCATTTTATTTTTTTATTATAATTTAAATTTTAGCAATCAATCCTCGCCTGCAGGCGATTCAAAAAATCCTGTTTGCAGATAAAATTTCCTTTGAAATCAATATTTCCGAATCCTATTCCCTAGCTCCTAGTTCCTGTTCCCTAGCTCCTCAATCAAATGATCCTTATCTGTGCACCGTGTTCCGTCGCGGTTTCCTCAAGCTCTGCCTTTACGTTTTTTGTCGCAATATAATCCTTGCCCAGCCTTGTACAGAACTTACTTCCCTTTGTCTGAACATACAGATTATCGTAATACTGCGCCTTGGAAGCACCGTCATTTCCCGCCTGAATGAGTTTTCCTCGGCTTCTGTCAAAGATATTGTTGCGGACCACATAATCCTTGGTATTGAGTATCATCCTGCCGTTACGGATAAGCGCAGTGACACCCTTGTCGGGACGTGAATCGTGACCGAAGCCGCCGCCGAGACGAAGGATGTTGTTCTCCACGTTACATCCGTAGTTGCTTCTGTTCTCAACCGGTGATTCTCCGTAGAATATCTCAACGGAGTATACGCAGTATTCGCAGACGTTATTGATATAGTTTACGTTTCTGTTGTGAATGGGATGTGCACTGTTTCCGCACTGATGTGTCATTGCCGCATCGTAAATCTGCCAGAAATAGCAGTTATCAACGGTAAAGTTCTGCGCCTCGCCGTATATCTCTATACCGTTGCCGTAGGGAGTGGGGAATGTACGCCCGGTTGTCAGCTTTCTCGCATCATCCTGAACGTTTCCGCCTATCCAGCTGAATTCACAGTTCTGTATCGTCTGGTTATGGCAAAGTCCCGAAACTCCAAAGCAACCGTGAGCGATATGTATATTATCTATGGTAACATCGTATGAACCGAGATTTCTGAATACAGACTCTCTTTTTGAGAATTCGATATCGTCATAGACCTTACCGGGATTTCCCGCATCACATCTGAGATACAGCTTTCCTGTAAAGTCACCTTCTCTTTTCCAGTCGTGCCAGAAGGTGAGATCCTCCCGAAGATCGTGATAATCATTGAAAACAGGCTTATAATCCGATCCTGAGTCAAGCTGTGTGCCGTCATCCTCAAGGGATCTGTATATCTTTCTGGCGTATGTCTTTTCGTAGAATACTATACTTCCGATATCCAGATCGCATATCTCCGCGTACTGCCACACACCCGGAACATCTGTTTCTATCCACAATGCAGGATCTGCGACATTCTTCGGGAAGCCGTACACTCTCGGCTTTTCGCCCTCACCGAAGGCGGAATAAGTAACACCGTTTGCGGTCTCGATATATCCTCTGAAAAGCTGTCCTCTTTTGAAGAATACGACATCTCCTTTCACGAGCTCTTCATTGCGCTTTGCAAGAGTAACTCTTTCCGGCGTCTGCCATGCCGTTTCCGGCGATTTACCGTCATTGTCGTCGCTGCCTTCATTTGCAACGTAGTAAGCTGTGCCCTTGACTTCCACATCCGTCTTTGTGTTTCTTATCTCGGATATCCTCTTGTCTGTAAGAGACTGTATCTCCGACATGAGCTGTTCCGTTGTAAGATCCTTGCTCTTTTCGTGTAGGGATCTTATGTATTCCTTTGAGGGGTTTATTATTTCTTTCATGGTAATTTCTCCCTGTTTACTGTCGCATTTAAATTGTCACGGATAAATACCTGTTATTTACCGAAACCTATCTCGGCTGTAAGTATGAATGTGGGGTTTGTTTCCGTATCAGTTGCTTTAAGCACAGATGCTATATTCTCGTCTGCGCTATATGTCTTTCCCAGCCTTGTGCAGAATATACCTCCGTTGTTCTGTACATAGAGGTTATCAAAGTACTGTGCCTTTGAGCCGCCGTCATTTCCTGCCTGGATTATCTTTGAAAGGCTTCTGTCAAAGATATTGTTCTTTACGATATAGTTTGTGGTATTCTTGAGAATTCCGCCGTTACGGATGAGTGCGGTTACACCTGTATCCGGTCTCTGGAAGTGACCGAAGCCGCCGCCCATACGAAGAATGTTGTTTTCGACATATGTTCCGTTGAAGCTTCTCTTGTCAGCTTCATTTGTGGATTCACCGTAGAATATCTCAACGGCATATACGCACTTTTCGATCACGTTGTTGGTATATCTTACATTATCCACCTCAAGGTTGCCTGTTGCACTTCCCTGATGTGTAACGCCCGCATCGTATGCCTGCCATATATAGCAGTTGTCAACTGTGTAATTCTTTGCTTCACCGTATATTTCCACGGCATTTCCGTAGGGAGTCGGCCATGTTCTGCCGTACTTATTGCCTGTGATGATTGTCTGGATAGAGCCGCCTATCCACTTAAATTCGCAGTTTGTAACGGTAAGACCGTCGCATTTGCCCGCAGAGATACCGTGTGCACCGCCGTATGCGATACAGAGATTGTCTATCCTTACATTGTTCGCACCGCCGTTGGATATGACGTGTACCTTCTTAGCCATCTCGATGCTGTCATAAAGAAGTCCGGGGTTGCCCTCGTTGCTTCTGAGATACAGATAGCCGGTTCCCTTTTCCGTTCCCGCAGGTGCGGAGTCGGCAGCTGCCTGACAGTCATGGAAGAAGGTGTTATTCTCTGTAAGATCCTTCCATGTATTAAATTCTCTCTGCGCTCTGTGGTCCAGATGTCTGCCGTCTTTCTCGTTGGAGCGAATGACCTTTCTTGTATGTGTGGTATCGTCAAAGATAATGTTTCCTATATCCTCCGCAACAGGCTCCTTATACTTCCAGATGCCCTTTATCTCTGTTTCCTCCCAGAGAGAAGAATCGGCACTGTTCTTATTCCAACCAAAGATATTTGGTTTTTCACCTTCTCCGTATGCGGAATATGTAACGCCCGACTTTGTCTTGAGCTGACCCCTGAAGGTATCGCCGCGCTTAAAGAACACAACATCATCAGCTTTAAGAGCAGCATTATTTACCTTTGAAAGAGTCTTCCATGCAGTTTCGGGAGTCTTACCGTCCTTTGTATCGTCACCGTCTCCCGCAACATAGTAAGCCGTACCCTTGACTTCAATATCCGTCTTTGTATTTCTTATCTCGGCAATTCTCTTGTCGGCAAGCATCTGTATACCGTCCCGGATCGCATCAACAGTAAGAGAATCGGATGCGTTTTTCAGCTCCTTTATGTACTGCTCACTTGTTGAAGCCTCTGCGGACAGTTCAAAGGAAGCGGCGGTATCGTTTATCTTCCATATCTCCTTGCCGTCAACCGTCTTATCGCTTGATGCGGCGATTATGTAGTTTTTCGCCCAATGATCGGAAACATCGCCGAATGTGGATATTCCCGCCGCATTATCCGTAGTTTCCCTGTCAAGGAATCTGTCTATGATTGTGACAAACTCGGCTCTTGTTATAGTACCGTTGGGCTTAAAGCTGAATGTTCCGTCACCATTGTCGTAGCCGTTGATGATTCCTTCCGATGCAAGGGCATATACAGCCGCTTTGTTTGTTCTTATGTCGAGATCCGTAAAATCAACTATCTTCATGGACTTTATCTGTCCTATATAAGCTACAAGTTCACAGACCTCCACTCTTGTTATGGGAGTGTTGGGAAGGATCTTGTTTCCTCTTTCGACAAGGGATTCCAGCGCACCGAGAGAATCAAGATATGCGACAGTGTTATAATACCAGTCCGAAGTCTTTATATCCGCAAATTCTGTAGTATACTTACCTGCAATATCCGCATCATTTGCAAGAAGTCTTGAAAGTACGGTCATAGCCTCCGCTCTTGTGATGTTGTTCTGAGGTCTGAAGGTGTTGTCTTCATATCCCTTTATAAATGAGCCTTGGTTCTTTACTTCCGGAAGTGTTACCATAGTTTCCGAAAGCGTAGGATCGTATTCCTTTACAAGTCCGAAGGTGGAGAACCATGCGGGATTAAAATTCGGATATCTCGACACATCAAGCGTACAAAGACCTTCAACAATGTTTCTGCCTGATGATCCGCTTGCACTCTTTACTTCACCGCCCAGAATAGTGATATAAGAGTTGCCCTGAACATTTCTGCCGACAGCCTCAGGCTCGCTTCCGTTGTTGTTTCCGCCGTTGACGGATGCTACATATCCGCCGTGAATTGTAATATTGGTATTACCGGAAACGATACCGTTTCTGGATCCGCCGCAGATCTGTGAATATGTACCGCTGTAAATGGTAACATTGGTGTCACCGTCAACATTGACATTTGTATCACCGCCGCCTCGGATAACCATATCATTTGCGATACCTTCCGCACGGTAAACTGTTATCCCCTTACCCATGATAAGATCGTTTCCGCGTGCGTTAAGGTATGAGTAGTTCCTGTCTATTCTTATACTGATATATTCTATTGTAATATCGCCGTTGGGATTAAGTGCTCTGTTCCAGCCGATAACCGCATCATCGTCATATCCGGTAATGGTTATCCTCTGCTGACCGTCAGCCTTCTTTCCCGGCCATACAATTCCCTTGTCTCCCAGCGAGACTTCGCCTATGATATAAACAGTACCGCCTTCAAGACCGAGTGCATCAATACCTGCCTGAAGTGACGGCAACGCATCTTCCGGAGAAGTACCCTTGTTGGTTTCGGGAGAGCCGGCCTTGACGAAAACCGCTCTTTCCTCGGTAATATCCCCATCATCAATCGGCATTACAGCATAGTTTGCATCATCGGGAGCAACTATACCGGGGATTTCCTGTGCGGATGCCGTAAATACGGAAGAAGCAATCATCAGTGATGAAAGCAGCAAAGATGTGATCTTACTAATTCCTTTCATTTTTTAATTCCTTTCTTGTACATCATTTTTGCATACAGATGCTTTTTATTATCTGCATTATACACTAATACTTTCAAAATTACAATAGCTTTTCTGTATAAAAAGTATCATATTTTAATAAAAATCAAAGCACACTTACAGAACACTTGTTCTTTTTCTAAAAAACAAATAAGAACCCGTTTTATCCAAAGGAAACGAAACAAACAACAATCACGTTTTGAATAAAACAAGTTCCTGTATAATATATCAATATCTTACTCTGTCACTGACCGCACCCATATTTCAATCGTCCGAACTTCCCTAAATCCTAAATCCTAAATCCTAAATCCTAAATCCTAAATCCTAAATCCTAAATCCCACTTCCTTTTCCGCAAGCACACGACCGAACATCCTCACAGCAGATATTGCCTCCTCCAGAGTATTGGCATTACTTCCCACTTCAAGAATCATACTACCCACAGTCAGATCCTGATTGAATATTATAGGTCTTATACTCACAGGACGCATTAGAGACGGAAACAATACATTAGCCTCTTTATACAGATGTGCCGCAGTTGTAAGATTCTTTTCAAAATTCGGATGATTGCCGCCCGCTGCATTCGTGCCCATCACGAACATAAGCTGAGCGGTTTTTTTGCCGTTTATCTCGGTGTATGTTTTTACCGGTGAAGTCTCTGTTCCGAGTGCATCCCGATGAATATCTATTATGTATTTGATTGACGGATATTTTTCAAGATACTCTTTTGCTTCCTTTTTTGAATTCGCGTATGCGTTTACATATGATATCTCATCATGCATCGTTTTGCTGTGAATTGTCGGGATACCATAGGAGATCAAGATCTTCTGTAGCTCCTCGCCTACCCTTACTATATTTTTTGATGTATCTTTACTTCTGGAATTTGCATCATCCGCGGTATCTATATAAGCTTCCGTACCGTGTGTGTGGATTATCAGCACCTTAGGCGGTGATTCAACTGTGTTTTCCGTGCTTTCTATAGGATATTCGACGGAAAGGTATTTGTTTATGTCTATATCCAGATCGGTTTTGTTTGTAAAGTACAGCTTGTCACTCCCCCGTGACATATTCTTTGCGACTACTTCAACGGCTATATCTTCAGCTTGCTCTGCCATTACGACAGATCCTTTGATCTCAGCATTTTGCAACGACCTTGATTCGGCACTCCTTATTGTTTGTGCAAAGCTTTCGTTTTCTTGTATCGGATCTGTCTTTTCAAGATTGATCTCACCTGTTTTATCTTCTTTTATCTGTCGATTGTTTTCTATAAGCACTTTCGCACCTATCGTTTTTATATTTTCCTCGGCGCTTACTTGCGCTTCGGATGCTTCCTTTGCCCTTTTCACAAGTGTCAAAACTGCTGTTTCCATATATTCGGGTGCTTTTATTTGTGAAAGATATACTCCTATAAACAACAACGCCGATGCCATTATTCCGCACAGTATCTTTGTAAAACCCGATTCGCTGCCTGTATTTTTTCTTATGTCTTCATTGATAATGTCGCAATCATTGTATTCATCCGTAGTTTTACGCTTGGTCACGGTTTCTTTGCGATTCTCTATTCTTTCTTTTTTGAATGAACACGGCAGCTGCTTCACAGACTGTATTCTTTTTTCTGTGCTGTATAATGTATTATTGCTTGTTATTTTCATCGGATCATATTCGCTGCGGATATTTCTTTGCGTTTCGGATCTTTCATCTTTTCCGAATTTTATATATTCCATATTGTTTCACTCCTTCGTCTAAGTATATGATACCGACGTGAGTTTTATGACACACTCTTTGTTTTGTTTCATGTGAAACACTTCCGATTTATATTTTTGGAGTTTAATGTTCCACGTGAAACATATCGTAGTGCAACAGGCATACGATCAAATAAACCCAATTGTTCCACGTGAAACATTATCAAAAAAGAGTAGTAGTTCTGATTGGTTTCACGTGAAACGAGTGTGAGTTCATAATTTGATAACTATTTTATAATTATAACTGTATGTTTTTCAATGGTGACAACAATATGTAGTATCAAACAAGCAAAACAAGAAGCAGGATAAAGCTGAAACCTTATCCTGCAACCCAAATATTATATTAAAATCATCCAAGATAATCCTGCGGATCTACTTTCTTATCATCTATCCTGATCTCAAAATGCAGATGATTACCCGTAACACGACCGGTCATGCCGGTAGCACCTATCTGCCAACCTTGTCCGACCACATCACCCTTCTTAACAGAGTAGGAACTCAGGTGAGCATACAAAGAAGTAAATCCGTTGCCGTGATCAATAATTATACACTTGCCGTAAGAATCAAACCATTCGGCAAGAATTACAGTACCTCCGTCAGAAGCATAAACGGGAGTTCCGTTCTTGTTTGCAATATCAAGTGCACCGTGAAATTCTATCTTACCGAACAGATCTCTGCTGGCAAAGGTGGATGTCACCTGTCCGGATGTGGGTGTTATAAACGTACCTGTAGCTCCGGGAGCCGATTCACCGGGCTCGGCGTATATGAAGTCTCTGCCGGTAACCTTCTTTGTTCCCACAAGGTAGACCTTAGGAACCGGCTTTTTCACTATCTCCTCGGAGATCAAAGTCCTTGTCAGTTCTTCGCCGTTCTGATATGTTACCTCGTAGGTCACTTCCTTGATACCATATTTCCCGGAGGATTTAAGTATCTTCTTGCCCTTGTCGAGTTGATCGTCATATTCTATCTCCTCACCGCATTCAAGGACTTCAGTACAAACTTCGACCGCAGATGAAGCAAAACTCATGGCAGCACCGTCTTGTTTTGAGATATCGTTCTCGGAAGCACCGTTTGCGACACCGAGATAATATATATTCTCCGAAGGAAGTTCCATGGAGATATCGGTTTCGGTGATGGATTCAAATTCCGGCATAAGCTCGGAGAGATCCTTTATAGTCATATCGGAAGTTATCGAGCTGTCTGTAAGGAACACCTCATTAAGATCCGCCATACTGTCAAGTCCGAGTATTTTTCTTGTCTCCTCCTTTGTCTTTATGAGAGACGGAGGAACAGTCATTTTTTCTATTTTTGTATTGGATGTAAAAACAATTATATCATCCGAGGTCTTGACCTTTGCGTAAAGTTCACGGTAAAGAGCAACAGTTTCATCAAGGACAGCCTGCATATCTTCCTCATTTTCACCTATGGCTATAAGCTTATTATCAACATAAAGGCCGTAACCGTGAGCGAAATTTTTCTCTGCCTCACCGATAAGATATGCCGATATTTCGGTTTTGGAAAGGTATTCTCCATCCTCGCGGGAAGAGATCCTGTAATATGCACTGTCAGCAGGAAATCTGTAAGCTATACTGTATTCTTTCGCAAGCGCATCCTCAGCATCCTCCTTGGCGTTTTCGTATACCGCCGGAGAGCTTATGACGCCGACCTTTTCGTCACCGATATAAAGTACGCGAACAGCTTCGTTATCAAGATCGGAAACTACGGTACAAACAAGCACGATCACCGAAAGAACGCTTGCAAAACACAGCACTCCTCTGCGAAACAATTTACCGCGCTTGCTCTTGAAATCAAATATCTCGACACAAAAGGATTCAATCTGCTTTCTTATCTCATATAATATTTTTTTGAGCATCGCCATTACATCTCTCACACTCCTTTCGCGAATAAATACGCAACAAAGACAGTCATCATTATTGTAAACTAACTTTGAATCGCGTTGTTTATCGGATATATAATGTACATTTATATAATAATTAATAAATAACTATATCTTTTGCACTATTATATATTCATATTAGAAATAAAATTACAGCATTTTTGACAAAGCGTAATGATGATCTTATAATATGATCTCTTTTCCTTATCAAAAAGAAAAAATGCCGCAAACACCTCACTTTGTGAATTTTACACCAAAAACACAAAATAATCAAGCCGTGGCGGGTAAAAATAATGGAAACAAAAAGTGATAACTTCCCGAAATTTATCTAATGATAAGGTGAAAACAAAAATCTTCGAGAAATTTACATATTTTTTTGAAACATCCATCAAAAAGTTGCAAAGCAAATTGTTCAAAACGTAGAAAATTCAATTCGACACTTGGCACAAAAACCGCAAGAGTCGATCCGTTTGTTGCGAAAAACACAAAATATGGACAATAAAACAAAAAAACAATCAAGATTTCGTATAGTGCATTCAATTTTATATCGGAAGAAATTTTTTTCACGGAATTTGACTTATTCATAAAACTGTGGTATTATATTATGTGCGATAATATCCGTAATCGGTTTACATACATATATAATATTGAAAGGATCGCGTATATATCCCATTTTACGCGAATTGAGATAAAGTGAAAGAAAACAAATGTCAGATAATAGCCCTCGCCAACCAGAAGGGCGGTGTCGGAAAGACAACTTCAGCAGTAAACCTTGCCGCAAGTGTAGGCAAGCTCGGAAAAAAGGTTCTTCTCATAGACCTTGATCCTCAGGGAAACACCACAAGCGGTGTAGGCGTTAATAAGAGAAATACATTATCCGTTTACGATGCTCTTATTGATCTGTCGGATCCGGAAAAGATAATAAAAAGCACAAAGTTCCCCTGCCTCGATGTTATGCCCTCAAATATCGGTCTTGCAGGTGCAGAGCTTGAGCTTGTGGATATGCAGGACAGAGAATTCAAGCTCAAAGCTGCCCTTGATCCCCTTCGCGACAAATATGATTACATATTCATAGACTGTCCCCCTTCGCTGGGACTTCTTACCATCAATGCACTCAGTGCAAGCGACAGCGTAATTGTTCCCATGCAGTGTGAATACTATGCTCTTGAGGGACTTTCGCAGCTTACAATGACCATCGCTCAGGTAAAGCGTTTATACAACAGCGATCTTGATCTTCTCGGCGTTATCATCACAATGTTCGACGGAAGACTCAATCTTTCTCTGCAGGTACTTGAGGAGATAAAGAAGCACTTCTCCGGAAAGCTGTTCAAAACTCCCGTACCGAGAAATGTAAAGCTCTCGGAAGCTCCCAGCTACGGTATGCCGGCAATCTATTACGACAAGTTTTCAAAGGGCGCTCTTGCATATATCGAGATCGCAAAAGAGCTTATCGACATGGAAAAGAAATAAGCATATTTTTGTACATATATAATAATACGGAAGAGCTTTTATCTTATTCTTCCGTTACGCTCCTTTGAATTCTGTTAGAAAGGAAATATCATGGATAAAGAAAAGATCGCCCGAATAAACGAGCTTGCAAAAAAGTCAAAGACTCCCGAAGGATTGACAGACACGGAAAAAGCCGAGCAGAAAGAGCTTCGTGACGAATATATCCGCGAGTTCAGAGCCTCCTTCACGGGAATACTCGATAACACCTACATCCAGAGGCCGGACGGTACAAAGGAAAAGGTGGAAAGAAAGAAATAATGATATGTCCTGTTGCCGGTTTACGGTGGCAGGATATTTTTTGTATATTTTAATATAAAAAAGCACACTTCTTGCAAAAACATATCAAAATATGATATATTTTATTATTTACAAAGACGGATATATATGCTATAATAACAATATAACAATCATTTTAAGGTATATTTTTGTGCAAAAGTATATTTATAACAAATATTGGTATATATATGCCATTTACTTTGCAAAGGAAACGTACTATAATTGTACCGATAGTACTGTTTTGCCATCTTTTTGAGATAATTTTACCGTTATATCCCTGTTATTCGGTTAATACATATCGAATTTAAAAGACTGACAGCCGGATAAATACGATTTTACAAGTATTTGATACAATATTACTTTCATTCAAAAATACAGTATGCTATAATTAGTATAATAAATAAGAAAGGAATTTCACACCATGAAAAAAGCAAGAAGAATCCTCAGTCTTGTCCTGACAGTGCTCATGCTCATGACAAGCATCTCGGTGGTATCCACATCCCTTGCAGCTCCCACAACGGGCGATGTCCTCTATGTGCAGGACGGTTCAAACGGAACAGGTACAACACCGGACAGCCCCTTAGGCAGTATCTCCTCCGCAATGCAGAAGATAATAGCGGGAGGCGGAGGAACAATAGTCCTTACAGGTCCTGTTGAGATAACCTCAAACATAGACTTCGGTAAGGGCGGCGACTACAGTACGAACATTGTATTCACATCCGTTCATAATGGTGTTGACTACAGAGAGACAAACGGTGCGGCACTTATCTTCGCTTCCGGCTGGAAGAACATCGAAGTGCAGTCTCCCATTGAATTTGTAAATATGGACTTTGTCACAAAGGACGATAACTGCTCCATCTACGCAAACGGCTTCCCCGTTGTTCTCGGCAAGGGCATCAACTGCCGTCTTGACGGTGCAGATGCAAACGATCCCGCAAACTGGCTTGGCGTATACGGCGGCTCTGCCTGCGACCTTTCCGGTACAAAGAACTTCCCTGCGAATACCTCCCTCACGGTTCTTTCCGGTACATACTACAACATAAAAGCAGGCGGTAAAGGCAACGCGGAAAAACCCAGACCTTCTTCCTCCGGTACTATTACCCTTTCAAAGGACGCAAAGATCATGGGCAGCGTCGGCTTTGACTTCAACGATAACGGTAAGATCGAAGGCGAAAAGATCCTCATAAATGTTGACGGCGTAAACGAAAAGGCAGCGGCAATTGCAGGTGAAGCTACAAGAACATATGACGTTTCCGGTAACGGATACATTTACGGTATCGCTCCCGGTAAAGTATATGTTCAGGCAGAAACAGGCTATGCGGCAAAGTACAATGGCAACCTTGTAAAGAACGGCGAACTTACAATAGAGGACAAGACAGCGACAATTACATTTGAAAAATCCGACCTCAACAAGGATTCCGAGCTTGCACTCAGACGTCCCGCCCTTCCCGCCGCATTCCCCGGTGAATATATCAAGGGTTATGACAACGGTGACGGAACAATGTCCTTTAAGCCCGCAGGTAATATCACAATTGCGGAAGCATCCACAATCATTGTAAGACTTCTTACAGACGAAAATTCCATCAAGGGCAAAAACACAACCGATAAGGCAAAGACCGAAGATTGGTTCTATGACAATATCGCATACCTCGATTCCTTTGAGGCTTATGCAACATTTGACAACTTTGACGGCAACCGTCAGATAACAAGAGCGGAATTTGTAGCTCTTATCTCCACATTCAAGAAACTTGTGGCAAAGACAGACGAGATAAAGTTCACAGACGTTGCGGCAGACCACAAGTACTATGAAGCAATAAAAGCAGGTACTATGGCAAAGCTTGTAAACGGCTATGACAACGATGACGGTACATTCAGCTTCAAGCCTGATGCATCCATAACAAGAGCCGAGGTCGTAACTGTTATAAACAGAATATTCGACATGGCAGACCTTGCTCCCATAAAGTACAAGGATCTCGAGCCCAACTTCTCCGACGTTGATCTTACACACTGGGCGGCATACCAGATCATCGCTGCCGCAGGCGGTAAGGAAATAGACAAGAGCGATGCCATCCACGGCACAGGTGAAGTCGAACATGAAGCCTTCGGTGAAGTAATCTTTATGATGGATGAGGCAAAGGGTGATGGCTCCGGTAAGGATTTTGAGAACGCCGCTTCCTATGCAAAGGGACACAGAATGATCAAGGATACCGGTACATACGTTATCTGCGGTCCCATCACCATCAATTCCAACATCGACTTCTCCTACGGAAACACCGGCAAGGTTTTCTTTACCTCTGTTTATGACGGTGTAGACTACAGGGAAACAAACGATGCGGCGTTTATCTTTGGCTCAAACTGGAGAAACGCAGTTCCCAGAAGCGAAACTTTATTTGATAATATAGCATTCATCTCAAGAGGTAACAACTGCTCTATCTACTGCGACAACCAGAAGACCACCTTCGGTAAAGACGTTGTATGTGTGGTTGAGTCCGGTGCGGCTATCTCCGTATATGCGGGTTCTGCAAACGACCTTTCAAGCTGTGTAAACTATATCGGCTCTGAAAGCACTCACGTTTCACATAACGGCAACTACTTCGGTAACCTTACAATCAACGGCGGTACATGGGCGAATGTAACGGGTACCGGTAACGGCTCGGAAGCAAAGCCAAGAGAAAATAACGGCTCTGCAGTCGCTATCTCCGGCAATGCAACAATCGGCTCCGTTACAATATCCGCAAATGATAAGCCGGGAAGAAAGGTAAACGGTCTTCGTACACTTATCTTCAATAATGTAACAAAGGTAGTAAACGACAACGAATATGACATCATCGTAAATGTTACAGGTGATGCGGAAGCTCAGATCTTTGACGTAAAGCAGGACAGCGTAACCATTAAGGTTGTTGCGGGCAACGGCTCAAAGGTTGAGGGCGTAAACGATGACGGTACAATAACACTTACAGAAGCAGGTGCTCTCACCGTTACGGAAAAAGACGGAAAAGTAACAGTTACAAAGGGCGGCGAAGCGGCAGATGCAGCATCGGATGCCAATGTCGAGTATGTAAGCGATGAATACCTTAAAGAGCTTGACGCACTTGAAGAAAAGAGAGTAGCGGAAATAAAGGCTACCAAGTCCGATATCAAACCCAAGGAGGGCAGATTCGGATACTATGTTTCAAACGACGGCAACGATGCAAATGATGGTAAAACACCTGAAACCGCATGGAAAACAGTTGCAAGAATAAATATGTCCACCGGACTTATGCCCGGCGACGTCATATACTTTAACAGAGGAGACGAATGGAGAGGCACAACCCTCAAGGCAAGACAGGGTGTATCCTACTCCGCCTACGGTGAGGGCGACAAGCCGATACTCAATATGTCTCCCTTTGACGGTGCAAAGCACGGCACATGGACAGCGGTGGAAGGATATCCCAACATCTACGTCTACAGCGAAACCATAAAGAATGATGTAGGTTCTATCTCCTTCAATAACAGAACATTCATCGACACCTACGCACAGAAGATGTGCTTCGACTATAAGGATGGCAAGCCCTACACAAGAGAAAACACCACAACACCGGTTGAGGATATTCTTGCATCAATGAAGAACGACCTTGACTTCTGGCATGACTGCGGCGGTCCCAACATCGAAGCTCCCGAAGGCAAGGGACAGATTTACTTAAGAAGCGACAAGGGCAATCCCGCAGAGAGATTCACAAATATCGAATTTAATCCGAGAATCCACGGAATCACCGTGGCAAACAATGTTACAATAGACAATATTACCATCCTTCATGCAGGCGCTCACGGCGTTTCCTCCGGTACTGTAAACAACCTCAAGGTTCAGAACTGCGTATTTGAATGGATCGGCGGCGGTATGCAGAGCTACTCCAAGAAGAGCGACGGCAGCTACAGCTTTACTCGTTTCGGTAACGCAGTTGAAGTGTACGGCGGATGTGACGGCTACACAGTTGACAACTGCTACATCAACCAGGTATACGACGCAGGCGTAACACATCAGGTATCCGACGCCTCCGAGGGTGACTACATCATGAAGAACGTCACATACTCAAACAACGTCATCACAAGATGTGTATACTCCATCGAGCACTTTAACAGAATGAGCAAGAACCCTTCAACAAGATACCTTGTAAACATCCTCTACAAGGACAACCTCTGCAGATTTGCAGGTGCTTGCTTCGGCATAACAAGACCGGACAAGACTGTTATCGCACACATCCGCTCCGGAACTATCGTTGATACTGCAAATTTTGTTATTGAAAACAATATCTTTGACAGATCCGTAGGTCATATGTTCAGACTTCAGGGCGGCGGTGATACCGAGATCCAGTGGAAGAACAACACCTACATCCACAAGCTCGGCGCATCCTACGGTACAATGAGCGGCGTTTCCAAGCCCTACAACACTCAGATTCCCTTCGAGATAGGTCTCAACTTCAAGCACCCCGAAATAAACGGTAAGTATCTGTTTACAAAGTAATATGCATAATGACGGACAGGTAGTCTTCAATAAAATTGTTGTTTCTGTCCGTCTTTATCAGAAATTTTTATATTTAATTGAATTATTCACTTCGGCGGAATGGACTTTCGGGTCTGTTTCGCCATTATTTTTTGCGTTTTTGTGTAACTTTTTATTGTTTAAAACATTAATTTTATGAATACAAGATCCTTTTTTTCAAGCTATAACTAAATCCCAAAGACCGCACAAAATCCCTACTTTATATATATTATATATTTGTCAAAATAACCTCTTGCTTTTTTTTCGGTTTTGTGGTATAATATAGGTTAGGTATACAATGCGCTTATAATATGTACATACAGCCTCTTACAAGTATTTTTACATATATGGGAGGCAAAAGACATTAACAGATAAAAAGTCCCTTAAAACGTTTTTATGTGTATTATTCCGCTTATATCTTTTAAGGTGAAATATGCGGCGCAAAAAATATGATACATCCTTCCGCCATGGCATTTGCAATCGTATTTGCCATCGCTTATGCCCGAAATGAGGTAATAAAAGTATGAATGAACATCTTAACGAAATCTGGGAGCTTATGTACGCGGAAATACCGAAGTATGTCAAGCTCATGGACAGCTCTATAAAGCTGTGGTTCGGTGCTATAAGGCTTCGTTATATGAGCGACAACAGGCTTTATTTTTCCATCGACAACTACCTCAAGAAAAAATTTATTGAGGACAACCACATGAATGCCTTCTGTACGGCAGTAAAAAATGTTGTCGGATTTGATCCTGTGATAATTCTTATCTGTACAGAGAGAGATACCTTTGAAAATCAGTTTGCGGAGCTGGTATCCAACAACAGCGAAGATCTCAAGGAATTCAATTCCGATCTTTCCTCGGGAGATAACGGAGCAGGCAATGATGCCTCATATCACAATGCCTCATCCGAGACGATAAACAATCTCATGTCACCGGCACTGAAGGACGCAACATTTACGGTATCGGGAATGAATACTCCGTCAAATGATGAAAACGGATATGTCCTTCCTCCCGAAAGGGGCATCCGCGAAAACCGTGATACCGGCGGTAATACTCTCGACAAGGCAATACACAGAGGAGTAAATGTTCCTAAAAGATACAATACGGAAATGGGAACGGTTGAAGAAGGTAAGCTCTCCGACTACATCAACGACAAGAGCGACGGTATGCTGATGATGTCACCTTCGGCACCAAACTGCTATCCGTCATATACCTTTGAAAACTTCATTGTCGGTGAATCAAACAGATTTGCATATCAGTATGCTATGCAGGCTTCGATATATCCTGCGCAGCAATACAATCCAATCTACATATACGGTGCGCCGGGACTTGGTAAGACTCATCTTCTTTATGCTATCACAAACGAGATAATGAGACTTCATCCTACATTCAATATAATCTATGTAAAGGGTGAAGATTTTACAAACGAGCTTGTTGAAGCACTTCAGAAAAAGACTCCTCTTCAGTTTCGTGAAAAGTACCGCAATGCTGATGTTCTTCTGATGGATGACATACAGTTTATCGCAGGACGTGATTCCACACAGGAGGAATTCTTCCACACATATAATGCTCTTTATGAAACCGGCAAGCAGATAATCATGACAAGCGATAAGCCTCCGAAAGATATAAAAGAACTTGAAGAAAGACTCAAATCAAGATTTGAAGGCGGACCTGTTGTAAAGATAGATCCTCCGGACATAGAGCTCAGAACGGCTATCATAAAAAAGAAGTTTGAGCTTATGAAGATAGATATTCCAAATGAAGTGGTAATGTACCTTTCGGAAAATCTCAAGGACAATATACGCCAGATAGAGGGAGTCATCAAGAAGATGCACGCTTACTGTCTTATGTGCAACGAAAAGATAACTCTGTCCCTTGCGGAAAAATCCATCTCGGACATAATCTCCGTCACATCAAAGATAGACGGTACAAAGATAGTAAACTCAGCTGCGGAAAAATACGGTATTCCTGCAGATGATATACTGGGTAAAAAAAGATCAAAAGAGATAGTATGGGCAAGACATATGTCGGTATACGTCATGAGAAAGCTCGCTGATATGTCCTTTAACGACATTGGCAAATTCTTCAACCGTGACCATTCAACCATCATGGCTTCCGTCGAAAAGATAGAAAAAGAATCGGATATCAATCCCGCCGTTGCAAAAGAGATACAGGAGCTTATAGATATAGTCAAGATAAAAGCGTGATGTCTCTTTGTGTGGAAAAATAATCCACAGCTGTGGAAATATATGACGTTTCCGGTATCTTCCAAATCTACTCCACAATTTTTTCCACCGGTTTCCACATTTTCCACAGCATCAATATAAAATATTTTCCACACACACCAACATTTTTCAAACAGGCTTTTTAACACTTAATACCATATTTCCCCACAGAGGCTTTTTAAGATATAATTGGATTCTAAAAGTTTTTCCACATTTTCCACCGACTCTACTACTACTACTACTGTTTATATTTTATTTATTCCTTTTATAAAGGACGGACATGAAAGATTTTCGGATGTTGATCAACATAACAAGATATATCTGTGGAAAAGCAGTTTTTGATACAATGACACTATAAACATTACGAAAGGAAATGATAAAATGAAATTTATCGTTGATAAGCAGGAACTCCAGAAGGCTATGCTCCCTGTAACCTACGGCGTATCCAATGTAAATAATCCCGATTATAAATCACTCCTTATGGAAGTAAAGGGAGACGAGCTTATAATCTTCTCCTATGACCTTGAAAAGGGTATAAGAACAACTATCCCCGTTGAAGGTGAAAGAGACGGTAAGGTGGAAGCGGATGCTCAAAAGCTCTATGCCATCATCGGTGCTATGGATGACGGAGAGCTTACACTTGAAGTGGATCAGAATTTCCTCATAAAAGTAACAGCATCAAATACCGATTTCCAGATCCTCGGTAAAGACGGCCACGGATTTCCCAATATACCAAATATCGAAGGTGACTTCGGTTATAAACTTACAAAGAGCAAGCTGAGAAATATTATAAACAGAACAGTATTCTCCGTTTCAAACAATGAGACAAATCCGGTATTTACAGGTTCTCTCTTTGAAATAGAAGGAGATATGCTCAAGGTAGTGGCTCTTGACAGAAACAGGATAGCCGTAAGATGTGAGAGCGTTATCACAGATATTACAGGCGAGCCCACAATGACAAAGTTTGTTATTCCCGGTAAGGCGGAAAATGACCTTCTCCGTGTTCTTTCCGATTCGGATGAAGAGATATCCGTACGCATGACAAGAAAGCATATCATATTTACCTTTGATAACATTTACTACATTTCAAGACTTCTTGAAGGCGAATTTATGAATTACAAGCGTCTTCTCCTTCCGGAAAACAAGTTCGAGCTTACGGTAAATACCAAGGATTTCCTCGAATCGGTTACAAGAGCTGCCATTCTTCTGGAGAGCTACAAGAACAACTTCCTTATAGTAAACCTTGCGGAAGGTCAGATGAATGTAAGCTGTACCACCGAATTCGGAAAAGTTGACGATGTGATAGAAAGCACATTCATAAAGGGTGAGGAAGAATCACTCAAGATAGGATTTAATCACAGGATACTTATAGATGCATTGAGAGCCGTATGCGAGGATGAAGTAAAGCTCACCTTCAACGGTGCGACAAATCCCATTATTTTCTCTCCCGTACACGATGATGAAAAGAGCGATGACAGATTCCTGTATGTGGTAATGCCGGTACAGCTTAGATAAAAGGAGCATTCCGTAAAAACTATAAGGAGATAACGAAGATATATCATGTATGTAAAAAGTATTCTTGCCAATAATTTTCGTAATATCTCCATGCAGGAAATAAAGTTTTGCAAGGGTATAAATGTCCTTTACGGAAAGAATGCGTCAGGTAAGACAAATGCATTGGAGGCTATATATCTTTTCGCTTCCGGCAAGAGCCTTCGGGGAAGTCCCGAAAAGGATTTTATAAAAAAAGGCGAAAAGATGTCAAAGCTGACAATAGATTTTGAAAGCGAGTCAGCCGCAGGTCTTACAAGATCAATGTCAATGACCTTTCTTCCGGGAAACAAAAAAATAATGAAGTACGGAGTTTCCGATGTTCCGAGAATGTCCGAGCTCTTAGGTCATTTCAGAGCCTGCGTCTTTACACCTGACGATCTTCAGATGGTGCGCGGTGCACCGGAGGAAAGAAGGAGATTTACCGATATCTCAATAAGTCAGATAAGACCGAGGTTTGTGCATTGCCTGAACAGCTACTTCAGGATACTTTCACAGAAGAATACCATCCTGAAAAATGCCAATATAACAGGTAAGATAGACCACGATTATCTTGATATACTCAACGAACAGCTGGCAAGTGCCGCAAGTGTCATAGTAAAACAAAGAAGCGGTTTTTGCGAAAAACTTTCCGAGTATGCAAGAGATATATACGGAAGCATATCCGATGACAGGGAGAGCTTCGGTATGAGGTATGTGTCTCACACAAAACACAGCTTTGACGATGAGGAATTTACAAAAGATGCCTATATAAAGCTGTTTAAAAAGAATGCCGAGAGGGAGATAAAATACGGAATGTCGCTTGTGGGTCCGCAAAAGGACGATATATATTTCTGTATCGGTAAAAACTGTGAGATAAGTCTCAATAAGGAAATAGAAGAAAACGAAGATATAATATTTGATGAAGGCTTCAACGCGAGGGCGTTCGGATCAAGAGGTCAGCAGAGAAGTGTAGTTCTTTCGCTGAAGCTCGCACAGGGAGAGCTGTTCCGTGAGATGTGCGGGGAATATCCTGTGTTTCTGCTTGATGATGTATTTTCAGAGCTTGATCTTGCAAGAAGAAGCTATATACTTTCAAACACGGAAAACAAGCAGATAATAATAACCTGCTGTGACTGTGATATATTGGGAAATTTCTCCGATTATCACGGAATATATGTTGAGGACGGAAAATACGGACATTGATATCCGAAAAAATGAGTTTTCCACATCCTTTGCGGGTTTTCCACCGTGAGAATATCAATTGCGGAAGATCTTTCGTATGAAAGGAAAAGATATAATCTATGTATATTACGCTCGGCAGCTCCGTGTCGGTGAAAAAGCGGGATGTTATCGGGATATTCGATCTTGATACTGCTCCTGCGGACAGTCAGGTCATGGAGTTTTTAAAGGAAAACGAAAAAAAGAAAAATGTTACCGTGGTGGGTGACGGTATACCCAAGGCATTTGTTGTAACAAACGACGGCAAAGAGACCAGAGTATATATCACTACCATATCCGCTTCCTCTATAAAGGGACGTAACAGTAATGAATACAGGTGATACAATAAACCGAAAATAACGCAGATGTTCCTGCAAAACAATAATATGTGTTGAAGGACAAATGCGGTAATATAAGATAAAAAGAGTTAATACAATTATTTACTGATAAAAAGGCTGGTAAAGAAATGACAGAGAAAATCGAAAACATGGAAAACATGACAGAAGAATTTGAGACCGAGGTAAAGGCTACCGACTCCAATGTTGATTCGGAAAAGAAATACGACGACAGCCAGATACAGGTACTTGAAGGTCTTGAAGCGGTAAGAAAAAGACCGGGTATGTATATCGGCTCCACAAGTGCGAGAGGTCTTCACCATCTTATATATGAGATAGTGGACAACTCCATTGACGAATCTCTTGCGGGCTACTGTAACAAGATAACCGTTACACTTCATGAAGACGGCTCTGTCTCGGTACAGGATAACGGACGAGGTATTCCTTCCGGTATCCATCCTAAAATGGGAATATCTACAATCGAAGTAGTATTTACCGTACTTCACGCCGGTGGTAAGTTTGGCGGTGACGGTTATAAGATCTCCGGCGGTCTTCACGGTGTTGGTGCGTCTGTCGTTAATGCACTCTCCGAATGGACAGAGATAGTAAACTGTCATGACGGCAAAAAGCATACGGAACGCTTTGAAAGAGGAAAAACCGCAAGACCTATAGAGCTTGTCGGAGACTGCGGTGATGAACACGGTCTTTATGTGCGCTTTAAGCCGGACCCGGAAATATTCGATACCACCGAATTTGAATACTCCGTAGTTGAAAAGAGACTTCGTGAGCAGGCATTCCTCAATGCGGGACTTATGATAGAGCTTATCGACCTTCGTCCCAAAAAAGATGGTGATGAGGAGATAACCATCGCCGATGACACGGAAAATGCAGGTCTTGAAGTGCAGACGGAAGAAGCAACAAAATATAAGGTCTACCATTATGAAGAGGGTATCCGTCAGTTCGTAAGCTACCTCAACGGTAAAAAGCGTGCGGCGGTGCTTCATGAGGATGTGGTATATCTTGCCGGCAAGAAAGGCGATATCTCCGTGGAAGTGGCTCTTCAGTATAACGACAGCTACGATGAGACGGTCATTACTTTTGCCAACAATATCAATACCATTGAAGGCGGTACTCACGAGACAGGCTTCAAAAATGCTCTTACAAGAATAATCAATGATTACGGTAAAAAGTATAAGACTCTCAAGGAAGACGAAAAACTTACCGGTGACGACTGCCGAGAAGGTCTTTGTGCAATTGTCAGCGTAAAGCTTCCCGAGGCTCAGTTTGAAGGTCAGACAAAGACCAAGCTCGGAAACGCAGATATCCGTCCGTTTGTCGAAGCGGTAATGAAC
>SVQR01000143.1 GCA_015065225.1 Oscillospiraceae bacterium
TTATCTTAAAAGTATATACTACGCATCTTTTGTAAGAATACTGAGAGTGATCGGAATGCTGATATCCGTTTATCTGCCGGCATTTTATATTGCAATACATGAGTTTCATAAAGGCGTTCTTCCCTACTCGCTTTATAAGATACAGATGCAAGGCAGGAGCAATGTTCCGTTCGATATATTTACGGAAATGTTTACCGTTCTTCTTGTGTTCGAGATAGTGCGGGAGGTCGGTGTAAGGATGCCGAAGGCTGTCGGAGATGCTTTAAGCGTTGTGGGAGGATTAATACTGGGTGATGCCGCAATCAAAGCAGGCATAGCCAGCGAGACGGTTATTGTTATTGCCGCACTGACGGGAATATGTAATTTTATGAATCCGACTTATATGAATGCAAACGTCATTCTGAGATTTATATGTCTTATTCTCGGAAAGGTACTGGGATTCTTCGGAATAACGGCTCTTTTTCTTGTCACCTCATGTATATTATGCGGAAAAGAATCCTTCGGTGTGCCGTATATGACGCCCTTTGCACCGCCCGGAACGGGAATGCTCAGGGATACTGTGGTGATGGATCCGAAAGCTGCAATAAAAAAGGAAAGTGATGAATTAAGATGAAGAACATTACGGCAGCTGTGCTTTCTATGACTTTAAGCCTTATGCTTCTTACATCATGCTCGAAGGAAGATACAAAAACAGCTTACTGCTTTTCTATGGTCTTTGAAAGGTCATCCGACGAATGTACAGTAACGGCATATTGCAGAACGGCAGACAGCGAGGGTAACGGCGACATGAAGAACATCACTCTGAGCTTCAAGGGTGAGGATTTTCACAAGGCTGTTGAAAATGCCGATAAAGGTGAATACGATATATATTTCGGAAGTATACGGGCATATTATACAGCTCCCGGTATAAACAGGGATGACATCAACGATATAATGCTTATACTTTTTGATAATACAAGATTCGGTACTGCCAACAAGACATACAACAATGACAATGCTCCCGTGCATAAGCTCCATGCGGAAGCTTCGGAGGTTTGCAAAAACGAAGAGATCAAAAAGACACACAGAGATAAGTATTCCGATACGCTCGTTTATTTCAGACGTATCTGCGGATATAAATAACGGTACGGTGATGTGATATGAAGAAATTCTTTTATGCTTATGGGGATGGATTCCCGTTTTTTATCTATTATATTTCGCTTTTTGTCACGACCGGCTATTTTACGGTGCTGTGCGGAAATATTTATTCTTGTTCGATATTTCTTCTGCTGTCTGTTCTGTATCTTACGACAAAACACGGCAATCGCAGAGCCGAAAATAAGCAAAATGAGACATCAAAAGCTGTTTTCAATATCCTTGCATCATCGTCTATGGTCATTTCGGTATTCGCTGAGATCGGTATTGCGGTAAAGATATTCAATCTTGCATCGGATGCGGATTCAGGGAAGGCTGAGCTTTCGGTCTTTGCGGCGATTATATGCGTTACGGCACTTTTGGCGGCTGTATACGGTATTAACGCTTTGGGTAGAGTTGCCTGTTTTGGCGGTATTATTCCGTTCCTCATACTTGTGCCGATAGTTTCATGTTTTTTTAAATACGGTATGGGAAATATCATGGATATAATGGTTATAGGCGATCTTGGCGGTGACATACTCAAAGGAACGGCGGCGTTTCTCCTTCTTGTATCGGATATAGGAATTGTACATTCAAGTTTTGCATCCGAACGATCCTGTGATCCGACAAACGCATCCCTTTGGACAAGAGCGGCAACGGTCTATATTATCCTTTGCTCGCTGATGCTGACACTTCTTTTCGGTAAGAATATAGCATCGGAGCTTTCTTCCGCTTTAATGTCCTGTGCGGATGCTGCGGGAAGCAGCGGTACCGATGAGATACTGCTTATAATCTTTTCCTTCTGTCTTATTTTGAGACTTGGTATGAAAATGATATTTATATCCAAAAGGCTGAGGGAATATTTTCTCAAAGGCACGAAATGTATGACCGTTACTTTTATCATTACTTCCTGTGCGGCTCTTTCCGGTGCTTTTTTCACCGAAAAAAACGATATCTCCGTTCTCATTACCGTACAGGCAATATTGAACGCCGTCTCATTTATCGCAGTCCCTTATCTTTCAATATATGCGAGGAAAAAATAAATATGACTGCAGCGACGGTATCTGACATTATTTTCGGTATAAATCTGTTATATTAGCATATATAGACAATCGGAAAGAAGGCTGAATATGAATAAAGACAATACATTTATATATGCGCTTGGTGGAGAAATAGACCATCATTGTGCGGTAAAAATAAGACATGAGCTTGACGGAATGATCCTTGAGGAAAGACCTCAGGTACTGATATTTGATTTTTCAAATGTACGATTTATGGATTCCTCAGGCATCGGACTTGTACTCGGACGGTACAGGCTGATGGCGACTCTCGGAGGAAAAGTCATTGTCAACGGAAGCTCAAAAGAAATTGCGAGAATATTTAAAATGTCCGGTGTGGATAAAATCGTTGAGATAAACTGAAATAAACTGAGATACTTCTATAACATAAAAAGAAAGGATCAAGTATAAATGAATAAACTTAATATGTTCAGGCTGACAGTGCCTGCGCTCAGCCGTAACGAAGCCTTCTGCCGAAGCACCGCCATAGCATTTGCGGCACAGGCAGATCCGACCATTGAGGAGATCGCGGATATAAAAACAATAATGTCGGAGGCGGTTACCAATTGTATCGTACATGCATACAAGGATGAGCCTTTGCTGAAAAACAGAGTCATTTACATAACGGGAGTACAGTTAGAGGATAACACATTCAAGTTTACAGTCAAGGACAAGGGCTGTGGGATAAGCGATATAAAACAGGCAATGCAGCCGCTATTTACCACAGATGCGGAAAATGAACGCTCAGGCATGGGACTTCCCATAATGCAGGCTTTTTCCGATAAGCTGAAAATAACCTCATCGCCGGGCAAAGGTACTACCGTCACATTTGTTAAAAGGATAGGCGGAAGGAATGAAAAATAGCCCCGGAAATTCCGTACTTCTTGAAAGGTACAGAAACGGAGATACCGAGGCGTTCGATCAGCTTATAATGAACAATATGGGACTTGTCAGGAGCAGTGCGAAAAGATTCATGGGACGAGGAACGGATATCGACGATCTTATACAGATCGGCTCTGTCGGTCTTATCAAGGCCGCAAATGCTTTTGATCCGTCATTGGGGTATGAATTTTCAACCTACGCTTTTTCAATGATAGTCGGTGAGCTGAGGAGACATTTCAGAGATGACGGAATGCTGAAGATATCAAGAACGGTTAAATCTGTTTGCGCAAAGATACTGAAGCTTCGTGAAGAATATTTTGTAATACACGGCGAAGAACCGTCAATGTCGTATCTTGCGGAATGCTGCGGCATACCGGATGATGAGGTGTTTTACTATATCGGGGCGTTATCACCTGTGGGATCATTGAACAATGCCTGTGATGACGAAAGAAAAATCGAGGATATCATAGGCTTCGATTTTATGGAGGAATTTACGGAAAAGTACGCTCTGAAAGAAGCCGTAGCCTGCCTTGAGAAAGAAGAACGGATACTTATACATCTCAGATATGAGCTGTGTCTTACTCAGCAGGAAACAGCAAAGAGGCTGGGCATAACTCAGGTAAAGGTGTCAAGAACGGAAAAGAAAATAATGGAAAATCTCAGGAAAAGTCTTTTGTAGATAAAGAAAAACGGGACAACGATGTGCCCCGTAGAAACAGCGGTATCAATAATCAATGATAAACGCGGGAATATCCGAGTATTCGGTTCCGTCAAAATATATCAGCACTGTAGAACGATTCTTTCTGAGCGTGATGTTTTTACCGTAAAAGCTGCTGTCCGAATTTATAACGCTGAAGCCTTCCTGTTCGAGTAACGTGAGATAATCGGGAATACATGACCAGAGGTGGAAGTCCCCCAGGTGACAATGGAGACCGCCTACTATCTTGGGTTCATAGCCGAATGCGGATGCGAAATTCGGTATCTCCTCGTTAGATCCGGAATAGCCGTAATCTCTGCCTGTGATAGGTCTTGATGTATCAACGACAGTTACGCCGTATGCGAGCTTTGTGTACATTCCGACATCCATCCACACCTCGATATTATCTTTTTTGTACACCTTGAATTTGGACTTTACTCCACCGTCGGTAACTCTTTCATAGCCTTCCTCTTCAAGAAGGTCGGTATATCCTGTCACCTTGCTTACACTTTTGATATCATACCAGTGTGTGGTTGAACGGATATTGGGAGACTGCGTAAACTCCTTTATACCGTAAAATTCACCGAAATCCGGAACACCGTACCAGCTGTCATAGGTATCGGTGTTTTCGGCTGTGTCTTCATCGTTTTTACCCGATTCTATGAGAACTGTTCTTGATTCATTTTCCCAATCTATGGAGATATCCAGAAGCTCGGACACTTTTCTTATAGGAAGGTAGGTCGTTCCCTCGTAAAGAATACTGTATGGAACTTTTGTACCGTTCTGAAGCTCATAGCTCTGGTCGATGGAGGCAACTTTTTCTCCGTCAAGTCTTATGTTCACCGAATTCATTACGGCATCAATGCTTTTTGCGATCGCGGGAATAGAGCATACCGTTACAGCACCTGCAAGAATTCCTGCTGTGATCCCTTTAAAAGTACTTTTTTTCATTTTTGTGGTATCCTTTCTTATTTTTTTGCTGTTTTACAGTTGTTTTCGGCTTTTCTGCACATCTGACAATATGCATCGACGATATCCGAAGGTCCTTCTATTGTCAACAGGTCACTAAGACCGAATATCCAGGAATAGAACTGCGGACTTATTGCAACCTTTACCGTTACGCTGAAGGTATCGTTGTCACGCTGAACGACAAAAACATCACGTCCGAATCTGTCATATATTATCCCTATGGATTCGCTGTTGCCGCGTAAAGTTACCTCACGCACCTCACCGCCGAACATATTAAAGCTCCTTTTGGCATAATCGGCAGCATTGAATTTCATGGAACGGACACTTCTGGATATGTATTCATCGCAGACCTCGACACTTTCCATCTTATCAACTCTGTAATGCTTTATCTTGGCGGCAAGATCGTCATAGGCGACAAGGTAATACTTTTCGTCAGCCCACATAAGTGAGATGGGATTTACATAGTAGAACTGCCCCTTGTTTTTATAGAGCTTATTCTTTCGTACATCCCAGGTATAATATCTGAATCTTACCTGTTTTTTCTCCTCAATGGCACGATACAGATTGTCGATGCTGTAGTAGACCGTCTCATTTACGCTCTTTAACCTGTTGGCGATAACTATCTGACGCTTGAGTGCTTTTCTGTCCGTAACCGGAACGAGAGTGCTTATCTTCTCGATAAGATCGACACTTTTGTTTTCGGAGATAAACTTTGCGGCCTGAATTATATCAACAAGCATTTTGATCTCGGACAGCTGAAAAAGACGTTCACCGACATAATATCCCCTGCCGTGATCCGAGCTGATATTTACATCCAGTCCGAAAAGACGCAAAGCTTCAATATCATCGTAAATACTTTTTCGCTCGGCACTTACACCGTATTTGGAAAGCTCCTCTATAAGCTCGGCGGCGTTCAGAGTGACATTCTCGTCCGTCTGCTCATTGAGGATCTTATATAAATACAGCAGCTTGAGCTTTTGATTTGCTCCTCTTGCCATTTCTTTCACTTCCCGATATTTACTGTACCGATTATAACACATATACGCCCCATTTTTGTAAACAATATAAAAACTTTTATGAAATATATATTTTACCCCTTGACTTTTAAAAAAGTATGTGGTAGAATTGTTTGCCGCTTGATAAGGGTATAATTTTTGCGGCGGGTATTTTTATGTCCGTTTTTTCGCAAAACCCGAGCTCAGCGAGTTCATAATGAAAGAGAGGTGCTTTTCGTGTACGCAGTATTTACTACAGGCGGAAAGCAGTACAAGGTCCAGGAAGGCGACGTAATTTACGTTGAAAAGCTCGCAGTAGAAGCCGGAGAAAAGGTTTCTTTCGACACAGTACTTGCAATTGCCGGGGATGACGGTATTAAGGTTGGTGCTCCTTACGTTGAAGGTGCAAAGATCGAAGCAAGCATTATCAAGAACGATAAGGCTAAGAAGATCACAATCATTAAGTACAAGTCCAAGAAGAACGAAAAGAAGAAGATGGGTCACAGACAGCCCTATTCAAAGATTTCGATCGACAAGGTAGTTTTCTGATTTAATGACGAAAATTCACTTTGAAAAGGATACTTTGTTCGGTATACGCAGTTTTTCGATAAGCGGTCATTCCGGATATTCCGATGAGGGCAGTGATATCGTTTGTGCATATATCTCCTCGGCAAGCGATCTTATTATGAGTATACTCATTGATGAGATGGGAATAGATGCCGAAACGAACATTGATCCGGAGATACCTTTGGTCGAGTTTGCCATTCCCCATTCCCAAAGAAACGACAAAATGAGTGAGAATATCGCATATTGTCTTTCGGGGTTTGCAAATCAGATGAAAGAGGTCTCAAAACAATTCCCGAAATTTGTTAGTATCACGTTTGCATGAATAATGCAGGAAAGGAAAGAATCATGATGAGACTCAGTATTCAGTTTTTCGCTCATAAAAAGGGTGTTGGTTCTACTAAGAACGGCAGAGATTCCGAATCCAAGAGACTTGGCGTAAAGAAAGCTGACGGACAGTCGGTTGTTGCAGGTAACATCATCGTTAGACAGCGCGGAACTCACATTCGTCCCGGTGTTAACGTTGGTATCGGCACAGATGACACACTTTTTGCTCTCGAAGCAGGTGTTGTTAAGTTTGAACACATCGCTGGCGGCAAGAAGCGCGTAAGCGTTTATGCTAAGGAAGCGTAAGTAAAACTACACATCGGCAAACGGGCTGTCGGCGCATTTTTCCGGCAGCCTTTTTATTTATGAAACCACATACCGATACACATGAAAGGAGTGGGACATAATGTTTATAGATAAAGTTAAGATATATGTAAGATCCGGAAACGGCGGCAACGGTGCGGTATCCTTCAGGAGAGAGAAATACGTTTCTCACGGAGGTCCCGACGGCGGTGACGGCGGTCACGGAGGTAGCATTGTCTTTGTAATAGATGAGGGTAACAACACCCTTCTCAACTTCAAATACAGAAGAAAATTCGTTGCGGAGAACGGCGAAGGCGGTAAAGGTGCGAAGTTCCACGGCAAGAACGGTGCCGATCTTGAGATACCCGTTCCTCCCGGAACCGTACTTAAAGACCCGGAAACAGAGAAGGTCATAAAGGATATGTCTGACGAGGATGTTGTCGAAAGCGGCAGGTTTGTATTCCTCAGAGGCGGTAAGGGCGGTTTCGGCAATACCCACTTCTCAACCCCCACACGTCAGACTCCGAATTTTGCAAAGGCAGGTATTCAAGGTCAGGAAAGAGAAGTCGTGCTTGAGCTTAAGATGCTTGCTGATGCGGGACTTGTGGGTATGCCCAGTGCGGGTAAATCCACTATTCTCTCCGTTGTTTCTGCGGCAAAGCCAAAGATCGCCGATTATCATTTTACAACGCTCGCTCCCATGCTGGGTGTTGTTAATGCAAAGGCAGGTCAGTTTGTGCTTGCGGATCTTCCCGGTCTTATCGAAGGCGCACACAACGGCGACGGTCTGGGACATCAGTTCCTTCGTCATATTGACAGATGCAGACTTCTTATCAATGTTGTTGATGCATCCGGCTTTGAGGGCAGAGACCCTGTAGAAGATATAGAGAAGATAAACGAGGAGCTTGAGCTTTACAGTCCCGAACTTGCAAGCCGTCCCAGGATCATTGCGGCAAACAAGATAGATATGATGTCCGATG
>SVQR01000144.1 GCA_015065225.1 Oscillospiraceae bacterium
AAGCACAGAGTTACAACCTTCTGCGTTCCTCCCACAATGTACAGAATGATGCTTGAACAGGATGTTTCAAAGTACGATCTTTCATCCCTTACCCATTGCTGCAGTGCAGGTGAAGCACTTAACCCCGAAATATTCAACAAGTGGAAGGCGGCAACGGGACTTGAGATCTACGAAGGCTTCGGTCAGACAGAGACCTGCCTTTGTATCGCAACATTATATCCCTGGACAAAGCCCGTTCCCGGAACACTGGGTTATCCCGTTCCCGGATTTGATATGCAGCTTCTTGATAATGACGGCAATCCCGTCGTAAGAGGTGCTACGGGCGAGATCTGCTGCAGAGTTCTTTCAAAGAAAAGAAAATCCTGCGGTCTTATGGATACATACAACTTCAGCGATGAGGACACCGCAAGAGCCATGCATAACGGCTTCTATCATACAGGTGATACCGCATACAGAGATGAAAAGGGTATGTTCAGATATGTCGGAAGAAATGACGATGTCATCAAGTCCTCCGGCTACCGCATAGGACCGTTTGAGATAGAAAGCGTACTTCTTGAGCATGACGCTGTAAAGGAAGTAGCCGTAACAGGCGTACCTGATCCTGTCAGAGGCTTCGCGGTCAAGGCTACCATCGTTCTTAACGAAGGCTTTGAAGGTACGGAAGCACTCACAAAGGAGCTTCAGAAATACGTTAAAGACAATACTGCGCCCTACAAGTACCCAAGAGTAGTTGAATATGTTGCTACACTTCCCAAGACCTTCAACGGTAAGATCAGAAGAAGTGAGCTTCGCGAAAAGGACGCACAGAAAGCACAGGGCTGATATTACACAAGGAGGAATCTTTATGAGAGATATTGCCGTAAGCGAATACTATTTCTGCAAACAAATGCTTGACCATTTATACAAGATAACCGTTAACATCAATGTTGCAGACCGTAAAGCACTGGTAGTATCCTATCGTGAAGATGACTCAATAGTTGGAAGAGAGCTGAGTCTTGAAGGCTTTGCCGATAATTTTGATGAGCTTGATGCCGAGGCGAGAGAGAAGCTGTCTGAGCTGCTCTCCGCAGCATCGCTTTCCGAGGTCTATAATTCCGGTGCGGTCAAAAAGATATGCTTTACCGTACAACCCAAGCACAATATATACGATAAATATACAATAGCTCTGTATCCCGACAGACGAGAGGGAAAGATATATATGACTGTTGTTGACTACGAGCTTACGGATAATGTTATCTCGCTTATGTTCAAAAAGCATACAGTCAATATAAATCTTGCGGATATTTTCTATGTCGATTACGGCAATCACAGTGTTGAGATGCATACCGTCAACGGAAGATCGAGCTTTTTCAGCGTATCCTTTTCCGATGTTGCCGACAGACTCTTGAAGCACCGTAATTTTCTTCGCAGTTATAAAAACTGTATCGTCAATATGGATCATGTAAGAAGTATTACCGACGATATGTTTATTCTTGATAACGGCGAGAGTATATCCATTCCCAAAAGACGTCTTAAAGAGATAAAAAGAAGCTATGATAATTATCAGCTAATGAAATAATAACCGTAAAGCCGATGCTCAGAACGTCGGCTTTTGGTTCGTTTTAGGAGAAAATATAATGGATATTAAGATAATAGATTTTCATACCCATCCTTTTGATTCGGATGAGTACAATATCTGCTCACATTCGGCATATTCGGATATGTCCTTCGAAAATACACAGAGAGACCTTAAAAAGCTCGGAATATCGCGCATATGCGGCTCTGTGATCGCAAAACGCAAGGAAAAGACCGAATGGTCGGATATACGCTCTCTTAACGACAAGGCACTTGAAATGGCAAAAAGGTATAACGGCTTTTACATTCCGGGCTTTCATGTACATCCCGACTTTGTCAGAGAATCCTGCGAGGAGATAGAAAGAATGTCAAAGCTGGGAGTAAAGCTCATCGGTGAGCTTGTTCCTTATCATCATCATTGGAACGATTATTCCGATAAAGGCTTTTACGAGATACTTGATACTGCGAAATCTTATAACATGGTGGTGAGCTTCCACTCCATGAACGAGGACAGCATGGATAAGATGGTAAACGATAACAAGGATGTTACCTTTGTTGCCGCACATCCGGGAGAGTATAAGGAGTTTATGCGTCATCTCGAAAGAATGAAGATGAGCGAAAACTATCACCTTGATATTTCCGGTACCGGCGTATTCAGACACGGTATGCTTCGCCATGCAATAGATGCTGTCGGTGTTGAAAGAATACTTCTCGGATCGGATTATCCCACCTGCAATCCTGCTATGTTTGTTCATGCCGTTGTCAGTGATTTTCTGATAAAGGACTATGAAAAGGACTACATCTGCAGTAAGAATTGCGAGAGATTATTGAATATTATGTAAATAAATGTAAATTGTTGTCATTTGGCTCTTTACAAAATTATTGTAAGTAGTATAATAAGAATTACAGGCATTCTATGTTGAAATATGTGTTGGCGAAAGGGGCAGATATATGTCGGACAAGAAATTTTCTGTCATAATACCGTCGTACGATCCGGATGAAAAGCTCCTATGTGTCGTTACGGGACTTGAAGAGCTGGGCGTTGATGATATTATTGTTGTGAATGACGGCTCAAAAAAAGAATGTATCAGATATTTTGATGAAGTATCCGAAAGACCTTCTGTTACTCTTATCACTCATGAAAAAAACAGGGGAAAAGGTGCGGCACTGAAAACAGCATTTAAGTATTTCCTTGAAAACAGGAAGGATCGCGCAGGATGCGTCACTGCCGACGGCGATGCTCAGCACAAGCCGTGTGACATCGTAAGGTGCGCCGAAGAAATGATAGGGAAGAAGGACAGCATCATCCTCGGAGTTCGTGATTTTTCAAAGCCTGATGTCCCCGCAAGAAGCAGAACGGGCAACAGGATAACATCTTTTATATTTAAAGTATTCGTTGGCATGAAGATCTCGGATACACAGACGGGACTTCGCGCTTTTCCGATGTGTCACATAGAGGATATGTGCAATATAGCCGGCGACAGATACGAATATGAGACAAATATGCTGCTCTATATGAAGAAGCATTCCATACCATATTCCGAGCTTACTATCGAGACCGTATACATATGTGAAAACGAGACATCTCACTTTAACCCGATAAGGGATTCATGGCGTATATATAAGCTCATTTTCGCACATTTTTTCAAATATACGCTCAGCTCGCTTCTGTGCTTTGCGATAGAGCAGATAATACAGTCGACGGTATTTCATTTTATAAAGGACCGACTTACCGATATCCTTTCGGAGCTGACAGCATTCCTTCCCGCACGGATCATCTCTTCCGTCGCCAATTATATCATCAACAAAAATCTGGTATTTGAGACGGATGAAAAGGCACGAGGGACTCTGATCCGATATTATATACTGTGGTTTATACAGGCAGGTGTAACAATGGCTCTTGATGTCCTCTTTACAGGGGTGCTTTTCAATATAAACAGCGATCTTTTATATACGCTTATTACCGTCTGTGTAAAGACCGTGATCGCGATACTCAGCTTCCGTATTCAGAAGGATTGGGTGTTTGCAAGCAAGAATAAAAAAACACACGCAGATATTTAAGGAGATTTAAAGTGGAGAGTATCATTTCTTTCGACATTTCGGTGTTGACTTTTATTTATGAAAATCTCAGATGTGCCTTCCTTGACGGATTCATGAAATTTATCACGCTTTTCGGCGAATCCGGGATCTTTTATATATGCATCGCGCTTGTCATGCTGTTCTTCAAAAAGACAAGAAAGACCGGGATCATGCTGTCGATATCCCTTATCATAGGTCTTGTGGTATGCAATATGACATTGAAGCCCATAATAGCACGTCCGAGACCGGATGTTTTCACGGGACTTACACCGCTCATTGAACGTCCGACGGATTTTTCCTTTCCATCGGGACATACAGTAGCTGCATTTGAGGCGGCAACAGTATTTATGCTTCGGGACAGACGTGCAGGAATACCGTTCCTTGTGCTTGCAATACTTATAGCCATGTCAAGACTCTATCTCCATGTCCATTATCCCACGGACATAATTGGTGGGATAATTCTCGGCAGCATTTCCGGAATTATCGCGGTAAAGGCTGTGAATTGGTTCTGCAACAAAAAGAATATCGCACTGTGAGGTAGACATGAAAAAGACGATCGGATCAAAATATCTAATTTTCCTTCTTGCATATATGGTCTTTCTATTCGCTGTTTCCGCATTCTTTCTTGTGAGAGTGTATTTTCTTCTGAAGGGCTTCGAGGCTTCACAGCCGGAGCGTATTGTTGAACGACAGATAGAGCTTATCCGGGAGAGTGCAAAGAAAGGTGAGCTTGAAAAAGTTCTTCCGATACCTTCCGAGATGCAGGCTATCCTCGGAACGGACAAATATCCCGATGATTTCACAAAGGAATTCCTGGGCGGAGATCTTACATTTGAGCAAAAAATAGGAAGCTACGGAGCGGGTGAGACGGCGTATACCGTCAAAAACTCAAAAAAAGACCTTGTAACGCTGAAACTACGCAGTACCAACACGAGAACCGAGATGATAGTTTTTACCTGCGCCGACTGGAGTCTTGAAAGTGCAAGTGCCAACATGACGGTCAGCGAATTTGCAGTCCCGGAAAGTATATCCGTAAGTATCAACGGCAATAAGCTCTCCGGCACTCCCGACGAGAGCGGAAACGTAAAGTATTCCCTCAATGTTTTTTCCGATACAGCGATAGAATTTACAGATGCATTCGGATATACGGAAAAACAGATCGGAAGCATCAGAAATACATTTGCATCACTTACCTTTACAGTACCGTCCAACTTTAAAGTGGCAATAGACGGCGTTGATGATCCGGAAAGGATAAAGACAGGCACAGCTCCCATCTCACAGCTGTCCTATGTTTCCGAATATACGGAAGTGCCGACATTGTGCGAATATTCCATAGTGTACATACCGAGACAGGATGATTCCAAGCCTCCCGTAACAGTCATAGACAATCTGGGAGAACAGATACAGCTGCCCACAACAGGTAAGCTCGAGATACGCGAACAATCCGCACTTCCTACTGTTCCGGATGAGCTTCTTTCGGAAGCGGGAGTGCTCGAATTTGCGGAAAACTGGAGCCTCTTTATGACAAACGACCTTCAGGGAGGACTGGGAAGCATTTCGGGCGATCTTATCAAGGATTCATATCTTTATGAAGTGGCTTACAAATGGGCAACGGGCGTTGACAGAACATTTACCAGTATCCACAGACTCTACGATCCGCCCTTTGAGGATGAGAGGATATATAACTATGTCCGCTATTCGGATGACCTTTTCTCATGCGATGTTCATCTTGTCAAGAAGATGCGTATAGCCAACGGACTTGATGTTGATGACGTTCTTTCCAAGCGTTTGTTCTTTGTAAGATATGATGGAACAAACAACGGCAAGGATGATCCGAAATGGGTCGTCGCGGATATGATCGGCACAGAGGACCAAGCAAAGCATAACGGAGGTGAGGGCAATGCATAACGGCATCAAAAAGTTTTTCACCGTTCTGTCAATGATATTTATACCTGTGATCCTTACTCTCATCACGGCAGTCATCGTATGCTACATGACACTTGCTCTCATATGCGGATCAACTTCACCTTCCGCAAGAAAGATGTTTGTAACAACGGTACTTGAATCGGGACAGATGAAGTTTCTCGCTTCCATCGTTCTTTCACCGGAGGATATACAGGCGGTCGTTGATGAAAACTCAATGGAAGCCTTCTCCGAACAGGTGGATTCAAATCTTATTACGATAAAGACACCGGAAACGATAATAGAGGAAGACAGCTCCGAAGGCGGGGCAGAAGGGCAAAAGGACATTGAAGTCACCCCTATCCACGGAAGGACCTTCTATGCGACAATGATAACAGTAAGCGATCCCTCAAGAGTTTCTCTTGCCACAATATACCCGTGGAGAGAAAAGGGCGTAACGCTTGATGAGCTTGTCAATAACAACGGTGCTGTCGGCGGAATAAACGCAGGTCTTTATAACTCCTCAAACAATACAGGCGGAAGCCCCTACGGTGTTGTTGTATCAAACGGTGAGCTTCAGTATAACGAGCCGCAGCAGTTCAAGGGACTTGTTCTTATAGGTCTTACGGAAGATAATATACTTCAGATCGTTGATATAAGCAAGATGAATAAGAAGGATATAAAGACTCTTGTAACCGAAAAGAAAATAAGAGATGCCGTTACCTTCCAGGAGGAAAGCAGCGACAAAAACAATCACTTTGTTCAACTTATAATCAACGGAGAGGCTCGTGATATGAAGGGCTCAGGCAGCGGACTTAATCCGAGAACCGCTATCGGTCAAAGAGCTGACGGTGCGCTGTTGCTTCTTGTAACAGACGGAAGGGGAGCATCGGGACATCTCGGAGCTTCGGCATCCGACCTTATAGGTATCATGCAGGAATACGGAGCCGTCAATGCGGCAAACCTTGACGGCGGAAGCTCATCCTGTATGTATTATGAGGGTGAGTATCTTATGCCCAGTGTAACCTTCTACACGGCAAATTCCTCGTGGTATCTCCCTTTCGGCTTTATAATCAAATAAAAAACAAGGCAGTGACCTCCGATACGGCGTCACTGCCATTTTCTTATTCCTCACATTTTTTCAGCTTTGCAAAACTTGCCATTATCTTCTTTGTGCCGACATTATCAAATGCGATCTCGTAAAGAGTATCAGCACCGACGGTCTTTGCGGAAAGAATGAAGCCTTTACCGAAAGCCGCATGCTCAACATAATCTCCGGGGGAGAATATGACGGAAGCGACCTGAGCTGTTTTCGGCTTCAGAACAGATGCCGAATTGGGAGAAGGTCTCTGCGTACCGATGGATATACGAGGAGAATCGGAAACGGGAGTTCTTGCACTCCTGTTAAAGCCTGTTCCGGCAAATCTCTGTCTTTCCCCGATGAATTCATCGTCAAATCCGCGAAGATAGCTTATACCTCTTTCACCGTCATGCTGTATTATCTCCTCAGGAATCTCGCTTGCAAATCTTGATATCTGATTAAAATTGGTGCGACCGAAAAGAAGTCTTGAATGAGCATGGGTTATAAACAGCTTTGTCTTTGCTCTTGTGACGGCAACATAGGCGAGTCGTCTTTCCTCCTCAAGCTCGGCTTCCTCGCCTACAGACTGGGAGCCGGGGAATACATTTTCTTCCATGCCCGGAAGAAATACGACAGGGAACTCAAGCCCCTTTGCACTGTGAATGGTCATAAGAGTAACCGCAGCAGCATCCTTGTCGTAATTGTCAATATCCGCAACAAGTGCGACTTCTTCAAGGAACCCTGCAAGTGTAGGCTCATCCGTGGTCTCGGAATATGTCACGGCATTTGATATAAGTTCCTCTATGTTCTGAAGATCATCCGTACCTTCTTCACCCATATCAAGCAGCATCTGACGGTAACCGGACTTATCTATGACCTTTTCGATAAGTATCGGAATGGTCATGACGGATGCGGTCTTCTTCATATCGTCTATCATATCGCAGAACATCATGAGCTTGGGTGCACTTTTTGACAGCTCCGCATAGTTTCTTGCATCCTTCATTGCCTGATACGGTGTTATTCCGTATTTCGTGGAAACAGCATCTATGGCATTGACGGTAGTCTCACCGATACCACGTCTGGGACAATTGATGATCCTTCGCAAACGCACCATATCCGAGGGATTTGAAATAAAGCAAAGATATGCAATGATATCC
>SVQR01000145.1 GCA_015065225.1 Oscillospiraceae bacterium
GATTCTTTACAAGACCTGCAAGCACCTTCTGTGTGATCTCCATGTCACCGCCCAGCTGAGAACAGCCGAAGGGATGGGGGAAGTACTTTGCTCCCACCTTTTCCGCAATTATCTGAGCAGTCTTGTTAATACAACCTACAGTATTTACTACCCAGATATCATTTCTGATACCTACATCACCGTTCTTACGAACATATGCCATAAAAGTCTTGTCGGTAGAGCCGATCTTTATACCGTGATCGACAAAGCTATACTTGTAATCGGAGATATCAGAAAGATTAGTCTTTACGTTATGGGAGTGAACGTGCTCGTCCTTCTTTATATCCTCCGTTGCGTGACCGATGGGAAAGCCGTATTTTATAATATTTTCGCCTTTTTTTATGTCACGTCTTGCGTATTTGTGTCCTTCTTCAAGGTTTATGTATACGTTATCGTTTTCGTGGATAACAAGCGTCTTATTTTCCAATGTACTTTTCAACCTCCGCAGTTAAATATCCGAGATCCTCATCCCAAAGATCCTTGTTGGAAAGGATGTCTTTTACGGATGCTTCCTTCATATAAGCCATGATCTTTTCGTCATCATTGGGAGTGCCGACCTTATAAAATTCTATGAGCTTTGCGAAGGAGAAGAGAAGTGTCTCCGGCATTGCGTTCTTTCTCTTTATATATTCAAGGAGAGAAGGAAGTACTCTTACCTTAAACTTTGAAACGGAGTTAAGGGATATGGATGCGCAAAGGTGCTTGATGTAAGGATTTTCGAATCTTTCAAATACATTGTTTGCATAATCGAGAAGCTCTTCTTCGGGAAGATCAAGTGTGGGGATTATCTCCTCGTATACGCACTTCTTTACGAATGCAGACATCTTTTCGTCCTTCATGCAGTCACCAACGCTCTCGATATTGCAGAGCATAGCATAAGGTATCATGGAAGTATGTGCACCGTTGAGGATGCGTACCTTTCTTGTTCTGTAGCGTTCAAGATCGTTTGTAACAATGATGTTGAGGTTTGCCTTATCGAAGGGGAACTCCTTGACAAGGAAGTCGGGGCCTTCAATTACCCAAAGGTGGAACAGCTCACTTGTGTTGAGCATATTGTCCTCATAACCGAGATCTATCTTTTCGTCTCTCGGATAGCCTGTAACTATTCTGTCAACAAGAGTATTGCAGAAATAATTCTCGTTTTCTATCCATGCAGCGAAATCATCTCCGAGATTCCAGAGCTCTATGTACTTGAGAACGCACTTCTTGAGGTTCTCACCGTTTCTGTCTATAAGCTCACAGGGAAGGAATATAAATCCGGGGAGCTTCTTGTCAAATCTTCTCTTGAGAAGGAGAGTGAGCTTTCCGGGGAAGGATACAGCAGGAGCGTTCTCCGCCTTATCATCGGCAACAAAAGCGATACCGGATTCGGTTGTGTTGGAAACGATAAATCTGAAGTTCTTGTCATCCGCAAGTGCAAGATACTCTTCAAAATCCTTATACGGCTGAACAGTATGGTCGATAACGTCTATAACCTTCTTTTCGACCGTGGGAACGCCATCCTTCATACCTCTCATGATATGAGTATAAACGCAGTTCTGCTTTTCAAGCATATCGCACATACCCTTTTCGATAGGCTGTACAACCACCACGCCCGCATTGAAATCGCTGTTTTCGTTTGTAAGCTGAACTATCCAGTCAACAAAGCCTCTGAGGAATCCGCCCTCACCGAACTGAATGATCTTGTTGCATCTCTGCTTCTTTTCAAACATTTTAAAAATACCATCCCTTTTAATATTGTTGTCATCATTATAGCATAAGAAATCCGAAAAAGTCAACGCATTTTATGAAAGTGTAGCAAAAAATAACATAATGAGTAGATTTTTGGATGTTTTCGCAAAAAGATCGTTTATATAATGACAAACACGGGAGGTATAGGAGGATTTAGGATATAGGATTTAGGATATAGGATTTAGGGAGTATTGATTTCTTTGAAATCTTCGTTTTGATTCTATTTGTTCAAAACCTATATCCTAAATCCTATCCCCTATATCCTAATCTCTATTCCGGGCTTCCGAGATCAATGCTCCTCACCGCTTCCCTGACCTTCAGTATATACGACGGTGAAACAGAAAGCTCATCTATGCCCATTCTCAGAAATACTTCCGTAAGTGATGTATCAGCTGCCAATTCGCCGCAGATACCAACCCATGCCCCATGCTTGTGTGCATTCTGTGCCGTCATGCGTATAAGCTCAAGAACAGCCTCATGGTGTGTGTCACAAAATCTTTCGAGAAGCGGATTCTGCCTGTCAACAGCAAGGGTATATTGAGTAAGATCGTTAGTACCGATACTGAAGAAATCAACCTTAGGTGATAGCTTCTCCGAAATAAGTGCCGCAGCCGGAGTCTCTATCATTATGCCGATCTCAGTCGAAGTGCTGTACTCCGTTCCTTCCTTTTTCAGTCCGGATTTAACGGAATCACATATATCAAGCACCTTGTCCAGCTCCCATTCATTGGCTATCATGGGAAACATTATCCCAAGACTTCCGTACACCGATGCACGAAAAAGAGCTCTGAGCTGAGTTCTGAAAACATCCTCCCTCTCAAGGCAGAGCCTTATCGCACGAAGTCCCAATGCAGGATTCTCTTCGTTTTCAAGCCCGAAATAGTCCGCTCTCTTGTCCGCACCGATATCAAGAGTCCTTATTATCACTTTTTTGCCGCCCATACATTCAAGTACACGCTTATAGACGGAAAACTGCCGTTCCTCATCAGGGTAATCACTGCTTTCAAGATACAGAAATTCGCTTCTGAAAAGTCCTATACCCTCCGCATCGTTAAAAAGAGCCGCACCCACATGATCCACGCTTCCGATGTTGGCATAAATATTTATTCTTCTGCCGTCAAGAGTAACATTTTCCTTGCCTTTAAGATTTTTCAAAAGCTCCTTCTTCTCCATATCAGCCTTCTGCTTTTTTTCTATCATTTCAAGAGTAGCCTTATCGGGACAGACAAAGACTTCACCTGTATATCCGTCCACCGCAACAATATCTCCGTCCTTTGCAAACTCACAGAATTCCTTGCCCGCACCCACCACAGCGGGAATGTTCATGTTTCTTGCAAGTATCGCCGTATGAGAATTCTCCGAGCCCTTGCCCGTTACAAATGCAAGCACATTATCCTTGTCAAACAGCACCGTCTCGCTGGGAGCAAGATCGTCGGCACATATGATACACGGCTCCTTCGGTACAGTACCTCTTTTATGCCTTGATGCCATGCATTCGCAAAGCCTTTGTGAGATATCTTTAACGTCAGCCGCCCTTGCCTTCATATAACTGTCGTCCATGGATGAGAACATGGAAGCAAAATTCTCTCCGGTAACAAACACCGCATATTCGGCATTTACGCTCTGTGTCCTTATGATATTGCGGATGGATTCGTTGTAGTCCTCGTCCTCAAGCATCATCATGTGTGTTTCGAATATTCTGGCGTTGTCCTCGCCTACCTCGCGAAGAGCCCTCTCATATATCTGCGCAAGCTGTTTTGCCGCTTTTGCCTTTCCTTTTTCTAGCCTTGAAAGCTCTTCGCCGATATCCGACACCTCACAGCGGCATATCTCCGTCTCTCTGCACTTTACAAAGGTTGCCTTTCCCACAGCCAGCGCACCGTATACTCCCTTCCCGCAGAACTTACGCATATACACCGCTCCTTTCCCGTTTGCCTTTCTCAGAGATTGTCGCAAAAGAACTTCTCAATGCTCTTTGTAGCCTCTTCCTCATCTTCACCGTCAACCGTTACGGTAATAACGTCTCCGCACTTTATTCCCATGCCCATTATCTGCATGAGTCTTTCGGCATTGACACTTTTTCCGTCCTTTTCTATTATTATCTCGCTTTTGAAATTCTTCGCTTCCTTCGCAAGCATCCCCGCAGGTCTTGCATGGATACCGACCTTGTCTTTTATCTTATATTCGAATGTCTTCATAGCGTCACCTTTACCTTATCTCAAAAATCCGTTCTCCGGGCTCGACCTTGCCCTTTGACTCAAGAATAACTGTGCAATCATCGTCACATCCCAGCACAACAACAGGCGTGACGGTATCATAGCCTTCCTTTTCTATCCCCGCCTTATCAAAGGACAGCAGAGGATCGCCTTTTTTGACCTTGTCCCCGTTCTCCACATGACTTCTGAAAAACTTACCTTCAAGCTTCACAGTATCAAGTCCCACATGGATAAGGATCTCACGTCCTTCATCGGAAACAATATTCACTGCGTGGCCCGTCTCAAAAACATTTGCGATAACGCCGTCACAGGGAGAATACACTTTGCCGTCGTAAGGTCTCACAGCCGCCCCCTTACCGAGGATACCGCTTGCAAAGGCCTCATCCGGAACATCCTCCAGACGTACTATCTGTCCCTTGATCGGCGAATACATCGTAAAAGATCCTGTACTCCCACGATTTTGTTCACCCTTCACATCCAAGTCTTCCGCGAGAACAGTCATGTCGTCATCTCCGTTATGCTCCATATAATCCTCAAGCCTTGATTTAACGACGGATACCTGCGGACCGTATACTACCTGTATACCCTTACCTTTTCGTATAACACCGGATGCACCGCTCTGTTTAAGAAGTCCGTCATTGACTTTTTTCTCGTCCTTTACGGTAACCCTCAACCTTGTGGCACAACAATCTATATCCGAAATATTGGATCTTCCGCCAAGTCCCGAAAGTATCATCGCACTGGCAGTATCCTTTGCAACCCCTTTGCCGCTTCCGTCTTTTTTACGGTTATAATCGGCTCTTGTATAAAGCTTCGTCTCTTCATCGTCATCTTCCCTACCGGGAGTTTTGAAGTTGAACTTCTTTATCATAAAGCTGAATACAACGTAATAAATAACAGCATATATAAGTCCTATTATTACTACCCACAGCCAGTTGGTCTTCTCATTTCCCTGAAGTATACCGAACAATGTCAGGTCAATGACACCACCCGAAAATGTCATACCGACGCCTACATTGAAGATATGCATCAGCATATAGGAAAGTCCCGCAAGTATACAGTGCACTATATACATTACAGGTGCAACGAAAAGAAAGGTGAACTCGATAGGCTCTGTAATACCGGTTAGCATAGCCGTAAGAGCCGCAGATAAAAGAAGTCCTCCCACCACCTTGCGTTTTTCCGGCTTTGCCGCCCTGTACATGGCATATGCCGCCGCAGGAAGTCCGAATATCATAAACGGGAACTTACCCGACATAAATCTTGTTGCGGAAACGGAGAACTGTTCTGTAGCCTTTGACGCAAGCTCTGCGAAAAAGATGTTCTGTGCACCCTGCACCATTACACCGTCTATCATCATCGCACCGCCGAGCTCAGTCTGCCAGAAAGGCATATAGAACACATGGTGAAGCCCAAAGGGTATAAGTGCACGTTCAATGATACCGTATATCCACGTTCCCGCATATCCGGATGCAAGAACAAGATTTCCGAGGCTCGCTATCCAGCCCTGTACAACAGGCCAAATATAAAACATCAATACGCCCACAGCAAGAAAAACTATACTGCTTATTATCGGCACAAATCTCGTACCGCCGAAGAAAGAAAGCACCTGCGGAAGCTGTATCTTGTAAAACCTGTTATGCAGTGCCGCAACACCCAGTCCCGTAATAATACCGCCGAAAACACCCATCTGCAATGTAGTGATACCAAGCGATGTTGTTGTGGAATTGACAGCCATAGCCTCAACTCCGCCTTTGGCTGAAATAAGAGTGCTTATCGCGGCATTCATAACAAGATATGCAATAGCTCCAGAAAGAGCTGCGACCTCTTTTTCTTTCTTAGCCATACCTATAGCAACACCCATGGCAAAAAGAAGCGCAAGATTATCAAAAACCACACTTCCTGTCTTGCTCATGATATCAAGAAGGGTATACAGGAATCCTCCTTCATAAATAATATTTGTAAGCCTGTATGTCTCAAGTGTTGTGGGATTTGTAAAAGAACTACCCACGCCGAGAAGAAGTCCCGCAACAGGCAAAAGTGCAATGGGAAGCATAAATGAACGTCCCACTCTTTGCAGCACACCGAATGCATTGTTTTTTATACTCATAGCATATATCCTTTCAAAAAAATAGAATCAAAAAAAGCATTGCTGTGTTTATAGTGCCGCAAATTCCGTTTTTTATGATAAAAAGATAAAAAAATCGGACAATACCGCAGTATCATCCGAAATCGGGTAATTATTCAGTTTAAAACATTGTTTTATTCAACAACGATCTTGCCGACTTTATAGAAGCCTTCATCGTACTCGGCATCCGTACAGAAGTAGGCACACATCCCATCATCTCGCAAAAGTCCAAGCTCGACATCGTACTCACCGGGAATAATGTCTGAAGGAATATCCGCTATAATTTCACCCTTGTGCTTTCCGGGAAGCCACTTTGTAAGATCGACATCACAGCTGAAGATGTATTCCGCCCCCTCGCCTTTGAGCTTCAGATGGAGAGGAATGAGCATATACATCGGTGCGACACCGACATTCTCAATGCACACGGTAAACTGTGCTTTTTCGCCCGATGCGATCTTTTCGGGATATGATACGCTGTTTATAAGATAATGATATCCCATCTTGCGAAGCCATGCTTCCACCTTTTCCTGCCATTCAAACGGTACGGGAAGTGATTTCGCATTAAAAGAAGAAAGATGCCACTGAAGGCTTCTGTCTATAAGAATATCTATATCCCAACCCTGACGTTTCCATTCACCCAGCCACCAGTATGATTCGAAGGAAACGGGAACCGTTTCCCACATATCCTTTACCTTTTCTATCTTCGGAGGATAGCTCTCATCAATGTGGAAAGGATCACCGAAGCCGTCGCCTCGCCAGCCTGTCATAATTTTTTTATTTGCATATTTCAAAAGCTCCGGACGTCCCACCTGACCGAAAAGTCTTGTCTTTTTGAATACGGATGTATATACGTCAACTATTACTTCAAGGATATTGTCCGCATAAAGCTCAAGCTTGTGTCCCTCTCCCCATGCACCGGGAAGCGAGATATCTATGGCGTAGAAATTGTCATGACCGTCAAAGCGTTCACCCAGCTTTTTTACTGCCTCAAGGAACAGCTCAACGAATTTCGGATCTGTGGGTGAATCCTTCACACGCTTTCCCGTAGGTCTTTCGGGACATTCCACAACAGACTTCAGCCATTCCGGAACATCGTCCTGCCATCTTGTGGAATGTGCCATGATACGCAGTATTACCTGCTGATCCTTTTCCTTTGCCTTTTTGAAGATATCCTCAACAAATTCGTAGTTGTATACACCCCTCTCCGGCTCAAACTCCTTCCAGAGGAATCTTATGTATGCTATCGGAACATCCTCCGGATAGTAGCCTTCCTCATAGCCTTTTTCCTCAACACCTTCGGGAATAGGATAAGGCTCGTAGTTTTCCGTTTCACACATATTGTTCTCGGGCTTTACGATGCAATCGGAATAGATAGGCTCCCCTCTGAAATGCTGGAAGCTCATGAAGCCTGTGTATGGGTTCTGTCTTATTTCGGGCTTGTAGCCGAATTTGTTTGTTATCATTGTATTTGTATCCTTTCGTTTTTTCTTCAATATTTGCTGTACATTGATCATTTTATCTCAATCGCTGCTTTCATTACAGTCTCGCCCTCGGCGATATAAATATCTGAATTTGCTTTCAGGATATCGTGATCGTAATTGTATTTATCATATAT
>SVQR01000146.1 GCA_015065225.1 Oscillospiraceae bacterium
CACATTCTCTAATGACCTCTTTTCCGAAATCGGTAAGGCCTTCATCCGAATCCCATGCTCCGCCGATATGGCTTGTCGATCCCCATACAGGAAGGATATGACGCACTCCCATATTGTAAAGTATTTCAAGTCTTTCAAGGTGACCGTCGATGAGCCTTACGTCCTCAATGGCTTTTATCGCCCCGAACTTGCCTTCGGATGCACATTTCTTTATGTCTTCTGCATTTGTACATATCATTGCTTTGTCGGGATGCTTTTGCATAAGACTGTCGTAATATGCCGAACTCTCAAGGAATTCATCCCAGCAATCAGCATCTTTTTTTGTCTTGTCACTGAAAAAAGCACTGACGAATATCTTTCTTTCATACTTTTCAACTTTACCGAGCGACACATGAGTGGTATCGTTATATAGCTCCAACTTTCCCCTGAAAAGATCATAGGGAGTATCGCTGTGCGTATCAAATATATTCATCATGCTCCCCCCGCATCAAAATATAATGTTCTTACAATACCTTACATCCGGCGGCAAAGTCCTTTTCGGAAAGCTTATATCCACAAGATCAAACCGAGCTTTCATTTCCGCGGCTGTCTCATCCTTTTCAAGAACAAACCTTTCCGCGGCATTTACAAGGAATGCACACTTACGTTCATCTACAGCCTGCGCTCCCGGTTCATCCGAGCCTATTCTGGTCTTGACCTCCACAAAGACGAGTGTGTCTCCATCCTTTGCGATAATGTCTATCTCCCCGCCTTTGACGGTGTAATTTCTTTCCAATATTTCATAGCCGAGCCTTGCAAGATACTCTGCGGCAATGTCCTCGCCGAGATCTCCTTTTTCCCTGTTTGTCATTGACCGTTCTTCTTTTCAAAGTATTTTTTAAGGAAGCTCATTCTGTGTTCGGGACATGGACCGTATTTGTCTATAGCCTCGTAATGAGCTTTTGTACCATAGCCCTTGTGCTTTGCAAAACCGTATTGCGGATATGTATTCTCAAGGTAATCCATGCAATAAAGATCTCTCTCCGTCTTTGCAAGGATTGATGCCGCCGCAACGGAAAGAGATATCCCGTCACCGCCGATAAGAGCCTTTGCGTGTACTCCGACCTTTTCAAAATCTCTCGATATATTGCCGTCTATAAGTGCATTATCCGGCTTTACGGAAAGTCCTGCGATGGATCTTCTCATCGCAAGAAGAGATGCTTCAAGGATGTTTATCTCCTCTATTTCGGAAACCTCCGAATATGCAACGCACCAAGAAAGGGCAAGCTCCTTTATCTTTGGTGCAAGCTCGAATCTTTTCTTTTCTGTAAGTTTTTTGGAATCATTGAGAGCCATGAAAACTTCATTTTCTTCGTCAAGCTCGGGAAGTATCACCGCTGCGGCATAAACTCTGCCCACAAGAGGTCCTCTACCCGCTTCATCAACTCCGCAGACAATGCCGCCCAGTTCCTTTTCGTATTTATCCGTCAGCATATCAGAATGCCTTTCTTTCAATAGATTTTTGGTATGAGTCTGTACTTTACCTTTTGTATGTATTCGCTGTAACCGTCAAGCTCTTTTTTTAGGAATATCTCCTCGTGCTTTATGCGAGCTGCAATTATGAAGGGATATGTGAAGAAGATAATTGCAGAAACAAAAGATGCAAGTATAAGTCCGATAAGGGTGAACATCATAACCGTTGCAAGATACATGGGATGACGTACCACAGAATACATTCCCGTATCTATCACCTTTTGCCCTTCAGAGACCTCTATAACTCTTGAAAGATATTCATTTTGACACAGTACAACAAAATACAGGATGTATCCCGCAAGAAAAACCGCACCTGCACAAACCGACACCCACAAAGGCAACATCAGAAAGTCATATCTGAAGGAAAGGCCTGCGGATATAAATCCTGCAATAAACATCAAAGCACTTAAGATTATAACCGTTCTCTGCCCGCTTTGAGTCTCCTTTGTACGCATTCTTTTTTCAAGAAGTGCGGGACATCTTACAGCAAGGTATAAACCGCATATTATCATTGGGACAAAAAGCACCGCCATAAATAACAGACCGCCTGCATAATTAATCGTTCCCGCAGGCACAAACAGCAGCACCATAATTATAATTACGCCAACAATGAGCTTTACAATAGCGGATACAACGGTTTTCATAAATTTTAACCTTTCATCACTGCGGATGCTCAAGCGTGATCCTTCCGATAGTACCGTCACGGAATTCATCAAGCAGCATAGCCGCACATCTTGCGTAATCTATCTCTCCGCCCGCAATGAGGAAACCTCTTTTCCTGCCTATAAGCTCAAACAGCTCGTAGGGCATAAGGTCTGAGATGTCCTCTGTTATCTTGTATCTTGCACAGAGAAGCTCCGGATACATACTTCTGAGCTTGTCACAAAGCTGTATCGCTATCTCCTCCTTGTCAAGTATCTCGTCTCTTATCGCACCTGTGTATGCAAGGACAAGACCGGTTTCTTCATCGTCGAATTTAGGCCAAAGTATACCCGGAGTGTCAAGAAGATCTATGCTGTCCTTGACGGTTATCCACTGATTCTGACGTGTAACACCGGGTCTGTCTTCGGCTTTGACCTTTTTTGCTCCGTAGAGCTTATTGACAAGTGTAGACTTTCCCGCATTTGTAACGCCTATTATCATGGCACGGGGAAGTCTGCCCTGCATTCCTTTTTCTTCAAATCGTGCAAGTTTTTCCGCAAGGACCTCACGAATCGTAGGTACTATCTCATTTACACCTTTTCCCGTAAGAGCATCTGTGAATATAACACTCTGTCCTTCACGTTCAAAACGATTCTTCCACTTTTCACTCGCCACAGGATCCGCAAGGCTTGACTTGTTCATAAGAAGTATCGAAGGCTTGCCGTTAAGAAGTGTCTTTATCTGAGGGTTTCTGCTTGACACGGGAATTCTTGCATCGCACAATTCAATTGCGATATCCACAGACTTCAGATCTTCAAGTATCTCCCTTTTAGCCTTTGCCATGTGACCCGGAAACCACTGTATCACTTTGCCGACTTTTCTTTCGGGAGTGAGCTTTATCTCCTCCTGCTCCTGTGGCTTTTTCTTCTTTTTATAGGGTTTCCATCCATTCTTTGAAGGCATTTCTTTACCTTACCTTTCCATAATAATCCTGAGCTTTGATTAACTGCCTTTTCTCTGACACTTACTCCCCGGAAGGATCTTTTGTTTCGTCGTTGCCGCTTTCCGACGGAGCTTCGTTCAATTCTTTATCTTCTACCTCTGCATCGTCATTTATAACATTTCCTTCTTCGTCAAGTTGGATAACCTTAACGTCCTCAGAGAAGATATCTTGTGTCTCAACCTCTTCTTTTTTCGGTTGACTGTCACTTATACTCTCACCAATGTACGGAGCGAGCTTTATGTAGACAAGACCGAAAAAAGCGATAAGACATACAAGTAAAACAATTATCGCTTCAATTGCCGAGGTTCTGACCGTTGTTTCATCTTTTACTTTTTTATTCTTCATTTGTTTTCCTTTCAAAAATCAACAGCGTCTCATGTAAAAAATACTGTATAATGCCACGGCGGTATTTTAAAACTCAAAAGCTTATTCTGCCCAAGCAGGTCTCACCGACTCTATTGCACCGATCTTATCAAAGGGGGTAATTCTGAACAACACCTTACCGATGATGTTTCTCTCTGCAACAGCACCGAATTTTCTTGAATCGCTGGAGTTATTCCTGTTATCACCCATTACGAATACATATCCTTCCGGCACCTTGTAAGGATAGGAAATAGGATTCTGTACATTTTTAAGCTCATACATCGGGTAGCCTGCAATGTAGTTTACATAAGGTTCGTTTGTGGGATTGCCGAATTCATCTGTTGCAAGCGGTTTTCCGTCAACCGTAACAACCCACTTATCAAAATCTATATCTACAGTCTGTCCGCCGACCGCTATGACTCTTTTTACAAGAGGATTGTCTCCATAATAATCGGGAACAGCTGTAATGACTACATCGCCTATTTTCGGCTCGTACATTATATCGGAAATAATAAGCCTTTCACCGTGATGCAGTGTATTGAGCATGGAGTCGCCGTCGACCGTAACTATTCTGAAGCCGAAAGTGAACAGAAGCACCACCACACAAAGAGCCATTGCAAAGGTCTCCACCCATTCGACAACATCTGCCACAAAGTCACCGCTCTTTTTTGGGATATTATTTTTACCTGTATCCTTTATATTCTCTGTATTATCTTTATTTACGGAATTACTGCTCATTTATATATTCCTCCGCGATCTTGAAAAAGTTATTCATAGTATATTATAATACATCATTTGGCTTTTGTGATTAAAAAAATATTTCTATAAAGTAAATCTTACGTATTTTCCACCATTTATCTTAAAATGTAAAACAATAAGTTCTCCGGTGTTTTAGAATTTCTGATTCTCTCCCCTCTCTGTTCTCATGCATCATCCCTTATTTCTCATCAAAAAACTCCCCACACACCGAAATGTATGGGGAGATGATCAGACTATTCTGTTTTTTCTTGCATCAGCCTGCCGCTTCTTCACCGTTGTAAGTGATGACGGTTTTTGCCGATGTCTTATTGTAGTTAGCCTTGATAATTGCAAGGTCGGATACGTTTACAGCTCCGTTTTCGTCGATGTCAACAGCATCCTTGAATGTCTGAGTCGAATCAACATCAAATGCTCTTATGAGTCTTACGAAGTCGGAAAGGTCGATAGTGCCGTCGCCGCAAGTTGCTGTTTCTGCGCCCTTGATATCGCCGGCGATAAGATTGATGACTATCTTGTTGTCACCTGCCGCTACGGTGTAGTCTACTTCCGCTGCAAGGTAGCCGTTCTTTTCTACTCTGATCTTGTAGCTCTGACCTACCTTAAGGTATTCGTAAGTCTTTGTTGCGCTTGTCTCTGCATTGCCTGCTGTTTCAAGGGCTGTTACTTCATCGCCAAGCTTGATGTATGCGATGTTTGCCTTTGTTTCGCCAAGCTTACTTGTAAAGTTGACCGTTACTTCTACGTTTGCTTCGGTTACTTCAAGCACTTCATCGCTGTGACCTTCGTACTTTGTAGCAAGCTTAGGTGTTGCAAGTCCGCCTACATATACGCTTACGAGGTAGTTTTCACCGTCGTAGTACTTGGAGATATCCTCTTCTATATTGGAAGCATCATAGAGGCTCATTGTCTTGCCTGCATTTTCAAATGCTACTCTCTGCTCTGCTGTCATCTTTGTCTTGATGGTCGCGATGAGAACTTCATTTTCACTTGCGTCAACATAGCCTTCGCTTGTGCTTGAGCCGTCCCAGCCGAACGCGTAGCCTTCCTTGGTATTATTGATAACGATATCAAGATAGTTTGCTATACCGTCTGCCATTGTTACGCTGTCCTGTGCGTCCGGATCAAATGTCATATAGCTTTCGTTGAATGCAATACCGAATGCACCGAGGTTGATCTTTGCGCCCTTTACCTTGATCTCGATGGCGTATTCTTCTCTGAGAGTATCGTATTTACCGTATGTGTAGTACTTGACGCCGGATGCTACAACTTCGTCATGGTGAGCTTCGTATACTACTGCCTGTCTGTCGAAGGAGAAGTCGCCTGCGTGGATAGTTACGATGTAGTTTGTGCCGTTATAGTACTTGATGCTTGTTGTCGCCTTGTACTCTTCGAGCTTTCCGTTTGCAAGGATTCCTTGTTCAAATGCTGTTCTCTGTGCTTCGGACATTGTGAATTCAAGGGTTGCAACGAGAACTTCCGCTGTCGTTGCGTCAATATGACCTGCGTTTTCAACAGTACCTACTGCCCATGTATTTGCGTAGTAGCCTTCGCCATTTGCATATATGGGTGAATCACCGTCTTTAAGGAATTCGATACCTGCTTCGGAGTTTGCTGTAACACTCTTGAATGTCATCTGTTCTGCGGGGAATACGAAACCGAAGGAACCCTGGTTGACCTTTGCGCCGCTGAACTTGAGCTCTACCTTGTATGTACCTGCGAGAGCGTCGTAGTAACCGTAAGTGTTATATATGGGAGTTGTTGCGAAATTCTTTGTGAATGTACCGCTGATTACAACATTTTCCGCGGGCATTGTTGTGAGAGTCTTATCCCATCCGCTGAATGTGTAGCCGTCCTTCGTGGGTTCGTCTCTCATTGTTACATCTGCTCCGTATGCGTAGGTCTCAACATTTCCGTATACTTCGCCGTCTACCTTGTAGGTTACGGTGTATTCATTTGCTGTAAATGTACCGTTGATCTCTACGTTTTCTGACGGCATTGTTGTGAGAGTCTTGTCCCAACCGCTGAAGGTGTAGCCTGTCTTTGCGGGAGCTTCTCTCATTGTTACATTTGCTCCGTATGCATAAGTGTCGTGATCGCCGTATGCTTCGCCGTCTACCTTGTAGGTTACGGTGTAGTTATTGGCTGTCCATACTGCCGTGTATGTGGTAGCCTCTGTAGCTGCAACGATCTCCTTATCCCAATCGAGTGTATGACCTGTCTTTGTGAGAACGGGAGCTACCGGTGTTTCACCGTGCTTTGTGGGTACTTCGTATGTGTCTTCGCCGTCTACGAATGTGATTGTGTAGTTGTTGAGGACGTATGTTCCTGTGATTGTTACATCTTCATCCGGCATTGTGAAGGATTCCGTCTTGCTCCAGCCGCTGAAGGTGTAACCTTCTCTTGCTTCGGGAGCAGGAAGAATATTCACTGTTTCGCCGTATGCTACTTCTGTCTTGTTGTATTCTGTTCCGTCGAGAGTGTAGATTACGTTGTGCTTGTTTACTGTCCATACTGCCGTATATGTTGCATCGGCGGATGCTTCAACAACTTCGGGATCCCAGCTGAGAGTATAGCCTGTCTTTGTAAGTTCGGGAGCTGTGGGAAGTACACCGCTCTCAACGCCGTCTGTTCTTACTGTTTCTTCGCCGTCTACCCACTTGATCTCATAGAGAGGTGTTTCCGAGAATACTGCTGTGTTTTCACCTGCCTCAAAAAGGGTTGCAGGGATGAGTACCGTTATTTCTTCTGCAAGTGTTACGTCATCAACATTTGTAAAGTCGGAAAGGCTATAGTTTGTGCCGTTGATGTTGATGTACTTGTTAGCCGAGTCTGTTGTGTAGCTATAGCCATTGAGTACTGTTGTGTAATCGGCGTTCATGGTTACGTCTGCTTTGAGTGCACCATTTGTTACCGCGATTGTGATAGCTGTTGTATCGTTGTGTTTGTATGTGTAGGATTCGTAAGAGTTGTTGTTGAAGAGAATGATTCTCTTTGCATCGTCAACGTCGTACTTTGTTGTGTCCTTCTTGTTCTGACCAAGGTTGATGTTACCGTCAAGAATGCCTGCCTTGTTGATCTCGAATACCGTAACACCTGTACGGTCTGCAACCGCAACCTCTGCCTTTTCGGTGGAGTTGTTGAGTCTGGATGCACTGCCGGTTGTTGTGATGCCGTATACCTTACCACCGTTAAGAACGAAGTATCTTACGCCCTTATATGAGTTTGCGGCACCTGTACCGTCACTGTTCATCGAGATGTTTGTAACTTCACCGCTGTTGATAACAACGTCAAATCTGCCGTTGTGTCCGGATGTGGCGTAGTTACCCTTACCGAGACCGATAAGAAGCATCTTGGCGCCGTCAACTGTAAGTGTTGTATTGTTCTTAACTACGCTGTTGCCTGTGCCGC
>SVQR01000147.1 GCA_015065225.1 Oscillospiraceae bacterium
TGCCGTAACCGAGAAGCGTTCTTCCGGGAACCTGCACGAAGATGTTGTTCTTAAAGAACGGAAGTGCGGTCTCAAAGGCAGAGCCTGTTGAGGTGAGGAAATCGTTTGTGCTGTTCTTGAAGTCCACGCATCTGTCAAAGATGTTACCTTCTATCACATAGTTGTTTGTAAGGTTGTGTGTACCCCAACCACGGATATTGGAAGGAACATTTCCGTCAGGTCTCTGTACGCCCCAACCGTAGCCTGCTCTGCGGCAGATATTTCCGCGGAACACCACGTTATCCATTATTCTTTCGTATGTGGGAAGTGTACCGTCGGCATTTTTGGTGTTGTTCTGTGTAAGGAAGTATTCTATGTTGTAGATACAGTCTGTTAGCACATTATTGGTGTAGAGAACATTCTGCATATAATAATTGCCGTTGGAGTGTCCCGATACCTGATGTGTTATACCTGCGTCATAGATCTGATATACATAGCAATTGTCTATAGTATAGTTTCCGCATCCGCCGTATATCTCGATGCCGTTACCGTATCTTACAACATGACCGGGATTTGTGTAGTTTGCAGATGCCTGGTAGTTCTGTATAGCACCGCCGCCCCAGCCTATCTCACAGTTTGTGACCTTGAGATTGTTTACGTTGCCTGCACCGATACCGTGTGAGCCAAAGAACAGGATGCAAAGATTATCAACCGTTACATTGTTGTTGTTTCCGACACCAATACAGTTCGTGCGCAGATTGAATTCTATTCTTGAATAGATCTCGCCCGGATTTCCCTTGTCGCATCTGAGATAGATCGGACCTGTTGCCTTATTAAGATCCGGAGCGTAGTTATAGCCTAAACCGGTTGTTTCATCGTACTCGGTTTTCAGGAGCTTATGTGAGTATTTGCTGTATTCAGAGTCAGCTTTGTGGAAGAACTCAAGATCCTGATCAAGCTGTTCGACATAATCAAACTTGCGACCATCCGGATAAGCGGAATTTTCGCCCGGCTTATAGCCTCGCACCCAGAACTGCTGATTGAGTGTGCTGGGTACTTCCTTATATGCCACTATATTGTTTCCGGTTAAATCAAAGAGATTTATGCCACCCACATCAACGTATGATTCATCGTAATACTTCCAGATCTTTTTGCCCGTTGAATCGGAATAGTCAAGAGTCCATTTTCTCTTGCCGCTTCCGTTCTCCGGAGAACGTGTAAGTATCGGCTTGTCGCCGTAGCCGTATGCGGAGTATGTTACACCGGGTCTTGCGGTCATCTTGCCTCGGAATGTATCTCCGCGCTTGAAGAGGATAACATCTCCGGGATTTGTCGAAATAGTGTTTACATCATCAAGCACATCAACTAAAAGAGGATCATATTCGCTGTTACCGCCGCTTGCCGATCCTTCGGTGGAAGAAACATAGTATATCTTTCCGCCATTCTTTACACTGTACTGCGATTCTGTTGAACGGATCTCGGCTATTCTCGATGCGGATATGGTCTCAAGGCTTGCAAGATAAGCATCACCCTGCGCTACTTGCTCTGCTGTGACGCCGTGAGTCTTTACAACACTTCCCGCTTCCGCATTTACAAAAGCATCAAGTGTATCGATATTTCCGTCCGCTTTTTTATAAATTATATGTGTTTGTGAGGCTCTTGCTATATCCGAATAGTTCCAGACAGCTTCCGACACATCGGTAAATGACGCTGCAAAAGAAGCTCCATCTGTACTCGAATCGTCTTTGAGTACAGTATATACGAGCGAAACCGCTTTTCCTCTTGTAAGAGGTTCATCAGCCTTTACGGAGAATGTTCCCATACCATCGGCTTTCGCACCACCTGCTCTTGACTTTGCCGCAAGCTCCAGAAAAGCCGATACAGTCATAGCCTTTGAAGGATCAAAATCCTCACCGTCGGATGCGGGAATAATATCGCAGTCTTCAAGATAACCGACATACGGTCTGCACCAGTCATAATCCGAAGAAGCAATATCCGAATAGGACGAGAAATATGCATCCGCAGAAAGTTCCGATACTCCCATAGCCTTTGCAAGAAGCACTGCGGCCTCGGCTTTGGAAAGGATATTGTTCGGTCTGAATGTACCGTCCTCATAACCGCTTATAAAGCCTCTTTCAAAGCTCGGATCGACAGACGGTATCTCGGACATGAAGATAAAGTTTCCGAAATAGATCTCGTCGTCCGGAAGCATTTTTGAAGCATATCCGCAGGCTGTTGAGCTGACGGTTGTATTGTTTCCGAAGGGGAAGAAATGACACTGATTTATAACGGTAGTACCGCTGTCGGGATTGAGATTCTTCTTAAGAGATGCAGTATTCATGAAATCGAATTTGAATACCATGAACGCCCACTGATTTGTCTTGAGCTGTCCGGAGGAAGCAACCACGGTAGTACTTGATTTCAAAGCCTTTGTATTACCGATAAGGAATGCCCATCTCGGTGAATTGAACGGTGATTTTTCTCTTGTGGTCTTGAAATAGTATGGAATTACAAGATATTTGTAGTGTCCGATATCAAGAGGGATCTTATTGTATGTGTGTCCGTCAAGCTGAACAAGACGGTTTGCAGATTCATCATCGGGATTGAATGTAAGACGAAGCGTATTTATACCGTCAAATTCATAGTTCTTATATGGTGTTGCGTAGGTATACTGAAATGTCTGTGCCGCAGGTTTTACAAGTCCGCCCCAACGATCGGAATAGCTTGCAAAGGTGATCTCGGGTAAAGTTTCCTCTTCCTCTTCTTCATCCGAGCCGATCTTTTTCCAGTTGGCAAAGAAATATCTGTGTCCTGTTTTAATACCTGTCGGGGAATTATATGTGAATGTGGATATGGTATATTCATCGCCAGGCTCGTAATACTCGGCACCGTAGGAGCATATCCAGTTGACAAACTCGTAGCCTTCTCTTGTGAACTCACATTCGGGAAGAATTATCGTTTCGCCATCCGCAGCATACATTGTTTCCATCGAACCTTCCGTATCGGCTCTTCCGGGAACGAAGTATACAGGGTACTTAGGCACAAGGTTTCCGGCAAGTACAGCTGCTTCTGCAGTACTGCTGTTTTCCGCAAGAGCAAACATCTGAAGGAATGCTATCTGATCCTTTTCCGAGAGTTCCTTTGACGGAGTATCACCGTAAGGGTAGAATTCCATTTCCGGTATGACACTTCCCGAAAGACGATGGCTGTTTATGACTTCTCCGACATCAAAGGTGATGTATGTCCAACCGTTCGGAGTTATGGAATCTGTGGAATATACTGTACAATCCTGTGTAAGATTGAATTCGGATGCCTTGAGGACAAGCTTTGCTCTTCCGTCATATGTTGTATGTCCGGGGAAACCGTATTCTCCGAAATAGCAGTAATATCTTATGTATCTGAGAGTATCCATGGGTATCTTTGCTTTTGGTATCGACTTATGTGATATTACGACAGGATAGTTCGAGCTTTTCGGAGTTATAAGCGTTGTGGTAAAGGCTCCCACAGATGCGCTGTTATTCAGCGTAGCTGCAGAAGTATAGACAAGTCCGTCATGAACAGGAACAGTCGTGGACGGCCATTTACCGGGGAATACAGCCATTATATCGGGTTTTCCGCCCGCAGCAGATACACTTGCGGTAAATACAGATCCTGTTGAAATAATAATTACCGTCAGGATAAAACATAGCAATTTTTTCATATAAGACCCTTTCACAAATAAAAAAGTATGCAGTATAACATTTTAATTATATCATTCATTAGTACGGATTTCAATTAATATTCCGTAAACTAATCGGAGAATTATAGAAATAATACAAAGAATAAGGGGCGTACTTTCAACAAAATACACCCCCTATTATGATCATAAACACAAGAAAGATATAGCAACGATCCCGACCGATACCCCTATGTATTGTTTCGCAGACAGTTTTTCTTTGAAAAGAATTCGTCCCGTTACAATGGAGAGCAAAGAAGCACCGCAATTATACGTAGAATAAAGAATCGTTCCTTCTATTACGGATGCTGCGTATGTGTTAAGACATTGGAATACGCCCAGCAATACACCTACAAGGCAACCCGAAACTATTACGCCGGGTTGTTTTGAATATTTGGCGTTCTTGTTTTTCATACAAATAAATCCCAATATAATAAATGACAGTACTGCGGCTGTAATATACGCAACCGCAACAAATTCAAAAACCTGAAGCTTTGGAGCGAACATAGAGTAAATCTTCTGATTTACCGAAATAAGTCCGTTACTGAAAAACACCAACACGGTAAATATAAACCATTGAAAATTGATCTTTGCCGATGCTTCGTATTCGATGTCCTTTTTTTCTCGTCCTACGCTAAAAACAAACGAGATAAGTGCAAGTATCGTACCTGTTATTTTAAACATACCGAATTCTTCGTTAAAAAGAGTAAAAGATACCATCATCGGCAGCAGCATACTGAAATTGTTTATAATTACCGTCAGAGTCATTTTGCCCTTTGAAAATGCACAGATATAAAAAACTTGGAATGCAACGCTTAATACTCCCATAATAATGCCGAAAATACAGGTTGTATACGTTACGCCGTTTTTTAAGATCGAGGAACAAAGCAGCAGTGCCGCAGTTAAAAACATAATACCGTTGAAAAAAATATTGTCGGCTATGCCTTTGTTTGATGTTTTTGAAAACCTTGATTGAAGTGTGATTTTTAATGACGCAAGCACACACAACAGCGGAATAAGCAGGTATGCCATTTTATATCTCCTCAAACAATAAATCGTCGGGCAAAATCAATTTGTTTTTATAAGTGTAGCTTTCTTCGGAGAAATTCACTATAACCTCATATTTATCTCCGAAAACAGATCTTTGCACTTTATAATCGTCTCTTAATACTTGGAAGTCTGTCATCGGCAGCTCCGCAACTTTTTTGTGAATGGCATTTATTGTTTTATAGCTTGAAGCTATGCTGTCCTTGAGCTTCTCAAAATCCTTTACAAAGAATGAATATAGAGGCGGACATCCGTAAAGACAAGCAAACAGTATTTTTTTCTTAAGAAATTCAGGTGACATCTCCGTGCTGTCGCCCCAATATGGAAATGCAAGCATATTCTCGTGATATACAAGATGCCAAAGCGGCACACGACATTCGGGATTCAACATATTTTTCAAAATGTGTTCTGTCTGCTCTTTATTATAGATGTGTGCATGGTTTCTGCCGGAATTGGGATTACGGAAATGAACCGGGCTGTGAAGCCCCTCCGTATATACCAAATTGTTTATTATATCCTCGAAACCGTCTTCGGTGCCCACTATCAATCCCATATCGCCTACAGATTTAAATGCTTCATTCTTTACGTTCAGACATTCTTCGCGACTAAGAGGGTGGTCTTTACTGTAGCATTCGGATAAACCGCCTCCGTATACATCTATGAAACGACCTTTATAAAACGGAAACTCTTTCAAAACTTCCGGAATTTCCTCTTTCATTCTTCCTGATGCAATCAAAGGGCAAAGCGTGTTCTGACTGTACATTTTTCCGTCAAAGCCTCGAAGCTCCCATGCGGGAGAAAGTCTGCCGTCTTTTTGTACTTGTACGCCGTCGGAATAATCCTTCATTCGTCTGAACGTATAATCACAGTTTTTCACTCTGTTGTTGGGCACTATCTTCAGCAGCTCCGGATTAAGCACATCATTATAGTTATCGTACTGCGTGCTTATATAACCGTATCTCTTATACAGTTCTTCCGAAAGAGGTGAATCCTCGTTAAAAAACAATCCGAACATTGCATTATCCACACCGCTATTATGCAGTTCATCTGCAACCGAAAGCAGCTCCTTACCTACGGCGGGAGAAATATCCGTATCCTTGTCCGAGTACATGACCTCATCATAATTATTGTTCCATACCCAGAATATTCCGCCGCCGATAAGCTTCAGTGCTTCGGGATTTTTTCGGATCTTTTCACGAAGCGTTATAAACTCATCTTTCTTTATATTACGGTAGCTCTTGCAGGCATCGACCAAAGAATCATATATCCCGTATGTCACACCGCACTCTTTATGACAGGTTATTTCCAAAGTATAAAGCCCGTTTTTACGCTCCGCTTTATATTCGGAATTTATTCCGTTATCAAGACCGATAAGAAGGTACTTGTTCTCTCTTTGGATGATTATCATACTCATTGTTCCGTTGCGATTGCAAAATGAACAGCGAATACAATTACAGTCAAATTCTCCGGAGGCATACTCCTTTTCGGCAGTTATGGCGATTCCTTCGTCAACGGGCAGTAAAAGTCTGTCCCCGGATTTTATGACCGGAACAGGTACGCTTCCGATAACATCCAATTTAAACACCGAATCACGCTCTTTCGGGAACAGGTCGCCGACAAAATCAAAACATACATTATCCGAATCCAAGCAAAAGCCGTTTTTGTTTTTAAGCAGATTCATTATAAATCCTCCGTTGCTTGATATTTTTGACTATTATAGCGTTAATAAGCTATTTTTAAAATATGTTTTTTTGACAATGATATGGACATTTTTGACATTCTGTGTTATAATTGACAGGGAGGTGCTGATATGTACGACAACACAATGTTTGAAAAACACACCGAAATATTCAAGGGAGATATAGGAATGTATTATTGCGGGAAAAGAATAGGCACGAAGAATCATGTTTACGGTCCCGAAATACGCTCGCATTTTTTATTTGTTTTGGTTGAAAAAGGAACTGCCGTTCTTTACAGAGACGAAAAAAATATCATATTTAAAGACGGGGACATTCTTGTTATGTTTCCCGGTGAAAGAGTATATTATGTGGCACAAACCGATTGGTATATAAAGTGGATCGGCGTCAGCGGGAATCAGGTTTATGATATTCTTCAAACGATAGGTGTAACGAAAGAAAAACCGATATTTACGCCAAAAAAATACAAAGAAATTTCAAGCATTATGTCACAGTTATATGATACAAAGTGCGACAGTTCAATGTTTTCAAAATGCAGAGTTCAATCATTGTTATACAGCTTCTTTTCATTCTTGCTTGAGGAAGGCTGCGAAAAAGCATCTGTTGACCCTGTTGATTCGGCATTACAGATTATTAAATACAATTATAACAACAATTTGAACATAAGATCCATAGCCGACAGTTTATTTTTGGACAACGCTTATTTTTCACGGCTGTTTAAGAATAAAGTGGGGACATCTCCCAAAAAATTTATTTTACAAACCCGTATGGCGAAAGCAAAGGATCTGTTAAAAAACACCGACCATCATATCAAAGATATTTCAATTACAATCGGTTTTAATGACCCGCTGTACTTTTCAAAGATGTTTTACAAAACGGAAGGAATGACACCTTCCGATTACCGAGAGATGCACAATAAGAATAACTCAATATCCGACAACTAAAATATTTGTATAAGTGAGCAAATCGCCCCACGATAAAAGGCTGAACGATTGTTTTCGTTCAGCCCTTTTGTTTAACTGCCCTTCGGAGTAAAACTCATATTGCAGCTCTTATTTGTATTCTTCCGGAACTCTGCCAAAGTTTATATTTACGTTATCCATATGAACGCCCGACACATTTTCAATAGTTGCTTGATTTTCCGCTGTGATATCTATATCCGACAAATAAATGTTTTTCAGATCATACCCTCTCTCTCCGCAAAGCTCTATACTGCCGAGTGCACTTTCGCATTTCAG
>SVQR01000148.1 GCA_015065225.1 Oscillospiraceae bacterium
GGATTCGTGGAAGTAGCCATCGGAAACTGCTTCTGTATCGCCTGCGAATGCTTCGTCTGTATCAACGTCAGCCATGTAGGATGTGAGAGCTTCGCCGCCTACTGTGATGAAGCCTTCTGCAGCTGTGTCAAATACCTTTGTTTCGCCGGAAACGAGCTTAGCCTTAACTTCTTCGAGCTTTTCAACAGTACCTGCTGCAGCTACCTTTGTGTTTACATCTGTAAGTTCAACAGAGCCTGTTTCGATTGTACCTGTCCAGTCAGCGGGAATAGCCTCGCCTGCCATCTTGGATTCGCAGATGAGCTTGATGTAAGGTGTCCAGTTGATCTTGGAGGAAACGATAAATGTTTCGGGGCAGGATGCGATTGTGCTTCCGTTGTAGGAAACATTGGGGATCTTTCTCTCTTCGCAAGCGGAGGGAGCACCCATGGAGTCAGCGTGCTGGCTGATAAGGTCACAGCCGTTCTCGATAAGAGCTATAGCTGCGTTCTTTTCTTCGTTTTCGTCATACCATGAGCCTGTGAACTGAACGTCCATGATAACTGTGGGGCATACGGACTTTGCACCGAGGTAGAAGGATGTGTATCCGGACATAACCTCTGCATATGTGAATGCACCTACATAACCCATCTTGGGCTGTTCGCCCTTGAGGTTGCCTGCTGCCATGATTTCGTTGAGCTTAAGACCTGCAGCAACACCTGCGAGGTATCTGCCTTCGTAGATGGAAGCGAATGCGTTGTGGTAGTTGTCAAGCTTTTCTGTGTGAGCCTTTGTACCTGTAGCGTGGCAGAACTCAACGTCCTTGAATTCCTTTGCAGCCTTGATCATGTAGTCTTCATGACCGAAGCTGTCTGCGAAGATAACATCACATCCGAGGTCAACAAGGTCAGCTGCTGCTTCGTAGCATTCGTTGCCTTCGGGAATGTTCTTCTTCATGATTACCTGTGCATCTGTAAGACCGAGTTCTTCCTTAGCTTTCTCTACAGCCTGGATGAAGTTGAGGTCGTAGGTGGATGCTTCGTCGTGGAGAAGGATAACGCCGAGCTTGAAGTCTTCCTTAGCTTCGCCGCCTTCCTTGGTGCCTTCTTCCTTGTCACCGCACGCGAACAGCATTCCTGCTGTGAGAACCGCTGCCATGAGAAGTGCAAAAATCTTTTTCATTTTTCTGTTCCTCCTGCCTTTTGGCAAAATTTAATTTATGTAAATATAATTTACACCGATTTTATCTATATATTTTAATTATGTTATTTTATTGCTCTCTGAAAGTAATGCTGTCGTCCGTCATACTTTCCACTATCGCCAGGGATTCAACTCTTATTCCCATTGCGCGGATCTCATCACCGCCCGCCTGGAAGCCTTTTTCTATGGCTATTGCCGCCCCTGCGATATCCACTCCCGCTTCGCGGCAGATGCCGATAAGTCCTTTAAGTGCCATACCGTTTGCGAGGAAATCATCCACAAGAAGTACTCTGTCTTTTTCGCTAAGGAATTGCTTTTCGACTATGACCTGGCTCACATTCTTGTGTGTGAATGATACTACATCCGTACAGTAAACTTCACCGGAAACATTCTTGGATTTATTCTTTTTCGCAAAAACAACGGGTACACCCATATGTATAGCCGCACCCATTGCAATGGCTATGCCGGAGGTCTCAATGGTGAGGATCTTATTTATACCGCAACCCTCATAGAGCCTTGCTATCTCCTTACCCATCTCGCATAAAAACTGCACGTCAAGCCTGTGATTGAGAAAATTTCCGACCTTAAGGATATTGCCGGGAAGGACTTTGCCTTCTTCACGAATCTTTTCTTCAAGTGCCTTCAAGGTATACCTCCAAAAAAAACATATCCAATCTGATGCATCGGATAAGATAATAGTCTATTAACCATAATTATATCACCGAATGATCTCTTTGTCAACATATTTATTTCATTTTCCGACACTTTCTATACTATTTTGTCGTTTTGCCGAAGTATATCCCGTACTTTATACATCAAAGGTATAAACTGCAATAAAAAAACGGTGCATCCCCACAAAAAAGGATGCACAGCTTGTAATAACACTACTTATTTCATGCGAAGCCAGATCGTCATATCCGTTTCTCCCCTGTTTGCAAAAATGCTGTAGGGAATAAGTCTGAGTGTAGTATTTTCAAATGTGGGAGCTTTTCTTGAATATATGCCGTCAGATGTCTTTATCCTGTACACATCCATGGATAACTTAACAAGTCCGCATCTGTCACATTTTTCTTCGGTAACGCCGGTGAATTCCGACGGAACAAATATACCGTGGAGATTTTCGCCATTGTCGAGTGCCTCCGCACAGTAGACTACAGGTCCTCTCATAACGCATAGCTTTCCCGAACAATGTATCATTCTTGAATCGGCAAACACGGGAACGACCGGCATATCAAAGTTTATAACGATGTCGCTTCCGTCGTTGTTTATATATGCATAGCCGCGGTCTATAACATATTCCTTGTTTATGCTGTAGCTGTCACACCAGAACGGAATCCTTACAGCAACCCTTTTTACTCCTTTTGCACATAATGTGACCTTTCCGTCACAGGGATATTCCGTAGTGATATCGCAGGTCACTTCACCGTCATCCAGCCTTGCACCGGTATACTGATTCACAAACAGAGTATCGCCGTCCTTTGAGAAGATATAATCTCCTATTGATGCAAGCAGTCTGTTTATATTTGGGGGACAGCATGAGCAACCGAACACTTTGGGCCTCTGCGTTATGGGAAGTCTTCTTTTGCCGTATCTTGATTCAAAATGCTCAAATAGATTTATCTCAAGGGGATTTTCGTAGAAGAATCTCTCACCATCAACGGAAAGTCCCGACATTACTCCGTTGTAAAACACCCTCTCAATGACATCCGCATATTTCGCATCATTGTAATGCTCGCTCATCGCCTTGGCAAAGAACATAAGTCCGATACCTGCACAAGTTTCCGTATATGCTCTGTCGTTTGAAAGGTCAAAGGGAACCGTGAAACATTCACCCATAGCTTCCGAGCCGATGCCGCCTGTAACATACATCTTTCTTTCCGTGACGTCTTCCCAAAGTGCATTGCAGGCATCGAGCAACTCATCGTCTCCGATCTCCCTTGCAAGCATAGCCATACTTGTATAAAGATACATCGCTCTTACAGAGTGTCCCAGAGCTTCCTTCTGCTGTCTTACAGGCAAATGTGTCTGGAATTGCTCGTCCTTGTAAGCTTCATTTGCAACACCTCTCTGATCAAGGAAATGCTTTGCAAGATCAAGATACTTTCTGTTGCCGCTTGCTTTGTACATCCTTATAAGTGCGATCTCTATCTCCTCATGACCGGGAGTTGCAAAAGCTGCGCTCTTTTCCTCCACAAATACCTTGTGTATATAATCAACATACTTATCCATACACTCGAAAAGCTCGTTCTTGCCGATATCGCGAAGTGCCACCGCCGCTTCAAAAAGATGTCCCGCACAGTAAAGCTCGTGAAGATTTCTGTCTGTCCAGCGGTCTTCCGGCTTTACTACCGTGAAATAAATATTAAAATATCCGTCATCACCTTGATTTTCCTTTATATCCGAAACAATCTCGTCTATCTTTGCTTCAAGCTCCTTGTCCGGTGCTTTTCTGAGAAGATATGCTGCACCTTCCATCCATTTTGCAACGTCGCTGTCCCAGAAGAAATGCGGTTTCTTTTCCTCTCCCATTTCCGGCTTCCATCCGAACTTGAAGGCTTCTATCCTGCCTGTCTCGTAAAACCTGTCGTATACGGCATTAATCGTTATTTTCCGATTGAGCTCATACTTGTCGTAAAGATATCCGTTTGTAAGCGTGACGTCTGCAAAACTGTAATTTCTCATATTAGAATCTCCTTGTTTTAGGTTGTTATTGACTTTTTACTGTATCTATTGTATAATAAATACAAGCGAAAATCAATACACAAAAACCGATATGAGGTAAGAAAATCCGATATGAATACACTTACAAGCTCCAATGTCATCTACAATTATGCGGGACTTTTCAAAACAGACCTTGATTGGATACATCCCGACAGAACAGAGACCACTTTTGAGATAATCTGCGTCACGAAAGGCGAGGTATATCTCAATGACTGCGGCAAAGAATACTGTCTCTCAAAAGGTCAATGTCTTCTGATGTATCCGGGCACACGTCACTTCGGATACAGGCAGAGCTCGGATGTGAGCTTCTACTGGGTGCATTTTCATGCAAGCACCGATGACTTTCCCATTCCTGCCGGACTCTATACCGAGATAGAAAACAGATCACTTTTTAAAGAGCTTCTTCATCTTGCAAATCTTCCGAATTCTCCCGACTACGCCATAAACGCAGTCCTTGTGCACATCCTTTCGCTGTTTCTTCTCGAGCATGAGAAAAATATAAATGCAACCTCACGTCTTTCTGAGGAGATATATGAATTTATACGCATCAACGCCTCGGCAAAGCTCACCTGCGAGATTGTTGCACAGAGATTCGGCTTTTCCTCGGATCACATCACACGACTTTTAAAAAGCAGCTTCGGCATGGGCACAAAGGAGCTTTGTGACAAATTCATAATGTCAAAGGCAAAGGAGCTTCTTTGCAATACGGTAAAATATGTAAAAGAGATAAGTGCCGACCTTTCCTTTTCGACCGACAAAGCGTTCGTGTCCTTCTTCAAATACCACGAGGGCATATCTCCCTCGGCTTTTCGCAACAGATTCAACCGCATCCACATGAACAATCACTGAGCATTACGCAAAAAACATAAAGCGTGTACCGATCGTCATGACCGATACACGCAATTTTCATTTATATACGGAAATTCTTTAAGATGCCATCCTCATTCCTCTGATCGCCAGCGCAAGATCTATGACATTGACGATACCGTCCTCGTTTATATCAATGTTTTTCACAATGTCCGCATCGTTTTTGTGTGAGAAGCCGCAAAGGACTCTTATTATGTCATTGATATCTATAATGCCGTCACCATATGTTTTGTCCGCACTTTCGGGAATGTCACCCGGGATGACCGTTATCTCGGGAAGTTCTGTTTCGCCTTCAACGGTGATATTTTCTGTTGTTGTAAGATAACCGGTCTTTTCAAAGGTGAGAGTGTATTCACCGACAGGCACATATGCAGCAATATCGACAATGTTTGAGCCGGTATCTTTTTCATAGAATACTGCCGCTACCTTTCCGGAAACATCACGAAGTGTGAGCTTTCCCGCTTTTCCGTTTGCGGGTGCTTTTCCTTCCTCTCTTGCCGTTTTAAGGTTTACAGATACACTGTGATTCTCATATACATCATCAAGCGAGAAGGACAGCACGCCCTGGTTTCCGAGAGGATAAACTATCCTTGTACCGAACACCTTTCCGAGATCGGGGTTTCCGGAGAATTTGAAGTGTGCGAGTATCTCCACATCGAATACGCCTGCATCAACGTCGAGCTTTGATATGTCGGCGATCCATGTTTCACCCTTTATCCTGCCGTTTATCAGCATGATGTCGCCGAACACGGTCGGTTTTCCTTCGACATCCGTACTTGAGGGATTACCGACGAAGCTGTAATGAGGAAGCTGTGTGTAATCGGTTGACGCATCCGTCTTACCGGGATCGAATACAAAGAACTTGCCGCCTGTAACACCTATTGCATAATTGCTGTTCTTACCGCCGAGAGACGTAAAGCCTCCGCTCATACCAAGTCCCGATTTCGGATTCATATACATAAGTCTCGGAGTGCTGTTTTGCGGATCGTCTCCGAAGTCAAACCAGTATGTATTACGCCCGTAGCCGTATCCGCAAAGGTATCTGTTTCCGACAAGTGCCGTACAGATATGTCTGTAGTACATAAGTCCGCTTCCGTGGAATCTGCCGTTATTCGATGTCGAACCCTCTCCGTTCCATCTTACCGGTGCCGAAAGATCCGTGAAATCAACTATCTCGCAGTTTGCGGAGCCGGAATCGCAAAGAACAAAGTTTCCGTCGGGAGAAAGTCTCAGAAACTTTACCGAGTATATGGAAGAATGTCCCGGTGAATATGCGGAGATGTATCTTGATATTTCGCGAAGTCCCAGACCGTCGTCCGAGATCTCGTATATGGCAACGCCGGCAAGTCCTTCCGCCGTATAAAGTCTGTTTCCGAGAACTACAGCTTCACTGACTATCGCATCGCTTCTTGCGGGGAATTCCTTTATAACCTCAAGTGAGCTGTCAAGTATCTTTATACCCTGATTTCCGCAGGAGGCATATATAAGTCCGTCCTTTTCGTCAACGGAATATACCTGACCGCCGGGAAGATTATAGCAAATATCCGAGAAGCCCGCATTTTTGAGTGCTTCAAAGTCTATGTCATAGAATGTCCCCTCATCGGCTTCGGGAACGGCATTTCCCGCTTCTCTGTTTTCCGCAAAAAGGATATTTCCGACATCAGCTGTATCTATTTCCGCAATACCTACGCTTACGCCGCCGATATAAAGTTTTCCGTCTGTGACAGCCACACCGCCGATGGGTGAATTCTGTCTTTCATAAGCATCATATGGAAAGTAGCTCTTTCTTGACTCACCGTTATGTCCGAAGGCATTTTCGAGAGAAGTAAACTTTGATGAATTCTTTGCTTTTGATACGGTAAGCTCTATCGCCGCAAGTCTTACGGGAGCTTTGGGATCGGTTACATCAAAGATATACACACCGTTGAAGGTGTTTACCATGTATGCATAAATCTTATCACCGTTCTTTGCCACCTTTACTGTCCAGAAATCCTGACCGTTGGTGTAAAAATGGTCGTCTATTCTTACCGTTGAAAGAAATACCGGGTTCTTTATATCGGATATATCATAGATATCCATACCGTTGCCGTGACCGTAGCCTATGTTGTGCATTCCTTTTGTAGACTGATATGTGTCCATATGTCCCGTGGAGATATACAGATAGTTGCCCATCACACAAAGACCGTCGCCCTTGCCGTTTGCCGGGATATTCTTGTTGAGAAGTACAGGCTCGGAAGGCTGTGAAACATCCCAGACCTCAACTCTGCGTTCTCCCCAGCAGCCTGCATAAAGGGTTGTTCCCACTATCTCGCAGGACTGTGCCTCGCCTGTACGCACAAGTGCAATATTCTTTGGAAGTGTTCTGTCGGAAAGGTCTATTATCTCCGTGCCGAACATTCTGTTGGTAATATAGCAACGGTCATTTGCCATTGCAACGCCTGTTGCATATTCTATTGTGTCGCATCTTCCGACTATCTGAGGATCAGCCTTGTCGTCAAGTGCGATCACAAACGCACCGTCTACTCTCGAAGTTACAACAGCGGTTGTCGCATCTTCGTTTATCGCAAGCTGACGTGTCTCGCCCATACCCGATACCATGCCTGTAACGGTATTCGTCTTTGTGTCTATGATATAAAGATTACCGCTTCCGATAGCATAAAGATAGTCTCCGTGTATCTCTATATCGTTGCACTTCTGTATCTTGCTCTTTTCTATAAATTTATCCTCACTGTAGTCAATAACAAGTCTTGTATAAGGCTCGCAGAGGAAATACCCTGCGGGAAGATAGAAATGATCGGTATCTGCAGGCATCCTTTCAAGAAGCACACCGCCGAACTCCACATCCGACACAAGGCTTCCCATTGTAAGCTTTATGCCGCCGACCTCACCTGAAACAGCA
>SVQR01000149.1 GCA_015065225.1 Oscillospiraceae bacterium
GCGGCGATATAAAGTTTTGAAACGTCAAGTTCGACGAATTTATCTATATATTCAAAGACTTTCGGATTGTTGTGGTGAGCCGTGGGATTCCAGTTGTGCCAGTCATCGGGAAGCTCCATGGTGTCATTGTCCGGACCTGCGTTACGGGTATATGCTATATCAAGGTCCGTAAGGTAGTTTTTTACGGTAGCATAAAGGTCCGGAAGTTTGGAACGATAGACGGAGGTATCGGGGAACGCCATACCTCTGATTATTCTTCCGAAGATCCGTTCAAGAGAAAGCCTTGAATCAAGAGTATCACGTATACCCTGTATCGGCGTTACGTTTCTGAGTGAACGGTGGTTATATCCGTGATTTGCGACCTCGTGACCTTTGGCAAGGATATTCTCCTTTACAAATTCCGGTGTAATGCCGTATCCGTTCTCAAGCGAACTTGCAACAAGGTTGAATGTGCATTTCAGACCGTACCTTTCAAAGACCTCAAGCATTCTTTCATCGGACTTTGCACCGTCATCGTAGCTGAGTGTAAAGGCTTTTGCCTTGCCGCCGGGATAGCGCATAAATGTGTATTTCATAGTTCAAACTCCATTCTTTAATTCTTATCTGAAGCAAATACTTATATTGCCGAATTCATCACCATATGTGTTTTGAATTCCGCTCAATTCAAATATCCCTCATCGCAGGACTTCGGGAAGCTTACTCCGTTCTCCTTATCCGCACGGTAAGGATACACCTTTCTGACAAATTCCGGGTTTGTATCGTTCTCTTTGATTTTTATATGCCCCGCAACAAGATACTCCGGCTCTTTTCCCTTTTCACACCAATCTCTCAAAGCACAGAATATATCGTTTCTTTCTTCGTCACTCCAAGTCGCGTTTGCGCCCTTACCACCGATATTGTGGTCTTTACCGGGAATAATGAAAAACTTAAAGAATGACTTGACTTTATCGTATCCGCCCATTTTTTCGCAAACTCTGTTGTAATAACCGACAGAGTCCGGGAACGGTACACAAGGGTCAGCACTGCCGGAATAGACGATCAGCTTTCCGCCACGGTTATAAAAGTCTGTTAAATCGGCATTGTTTGCATTAAGCTCGCAGGACAACCTTTCACTTATTCTGTCAAGGTCTTCGGCAAAATCAAAATCATATCCGTTGTAATTTTCACCGAATGCCCATATAAAAGGATAAAACTCGGGGCTTTTCAAAGACTGACAGGATAAAATACCACAGGGATATATTTCCGAGCCTATCGGCATACCGTTATATATCTGCTTTTTTGTTTTTGGATTTACGGGACCTCGGTATACCGCATCAAGGGAGTTCAGCTGTTCCGCCGTAAATTCCGGATGCTTGGATTTTAAAAATGAAAGGAAATTATCAACAGTAAACTCATCTATGTATGGAAATGTAATAAAATTATCACCCGGCTCGCCGTCACCATTGGCATTGAAGAATTTTACGGCACAATCGGTTATCAGGTTTACTTCCTCCGCCGAAAACATTACCTTGCCGTCCTTTGTGCGAAGGTGATTGTGATTCCACAGAAAATAGGTGTGCAGAAACACTCTGTTATTTGCGGGAACGCCGGATATTATACCGTCATAATCCTCCGGAAATCGCTGAGCCTCGGAATGTGCCTGCTGTCCGCCGGTCGATGCACCTATAAAATATGAGTAGGCTTCTTTTTTTCCGTAATAAGCACGCAATATGGTTTTACTGACCTCGGTCATTATATGTGTGGCTCTCCAGCCGAAGTCCTTCCATACATCCGGGTTATCTATTCCGCTTTTTACTCCTCTTGATGTTCCCATATCCGTATTTGCGGCAGCATATCCGAGACGTGCATACTGTGTCAGAACATCATAACAAACAGTACCTGCCATACCGCCGTTGCCGAGCCCGACAAATATTCCGTTCCAGTTTTCCGGAAGCCATAATTCGGATATGATAAGAGAATCTTTTGAGGGCTTTGATTCTATGACCACACGACATATTTTCGGCAAATCACCATAGGTGCAGTTTTTGTCTTTGAAAATTCCGTTTTCAATTGTTTTGACTTCTGTTATACTGCTGTTTTGTAATTGGATAAGCTCAATATTTTGCATGATAGTGTTCCTTACTTATTAAAAAGTTAATACATTAAACCGTCAGACTTTATTATATCATACCAAAAAGAAAATGGCAATACCTATTTGAAAGATACTGCCATTTTAAACTTATTCATTCAAGATCATATATCACGGCATTGATGAAAAGATCCGTAATTTCTCTCAATTCTTACTGCTTGTGCCGTTGTCGAGCGTATATGAAACTATCTCGTATGCATCCTTGCCGTTGCGCTTCTTCACTCTCAGGACAGCTCTGCCCGAATGAGAATACTCGAATCTTTCAGCCGCTTCGCTGTCGGTAAGATAATAGATGTTCTTGTCTGTAATGAAATTTCCTCCGCCGATCGTCGGGTCTGTGTACACATTGAATCTGACATTGAAATTGCCGTCATCACGCTTTGTCATGCCCGTTACTATGGAGAAATCCGCAAATGATGCTCCCGCAGCTGCGGGAACCAGGAAATTCCCGTTACGATATATCCATCGTTTGCTGTTTTCCGGAGTCTTATGGGGAACGGTGTATCCGAAAAAGCGGTCAAGGATATTATCTACATTTGCCGCAGATAACCCTTCATATTCACCGTCTGTGATTATCATGGACTGCGAGTTGATATTTGCATGAATATATGCAAAATTGATGAGATTCTCCGTCTCACCGTATATATCGGAATCGAATGTAAATTCCGCTTCGCTCAAATTGCTGAGAAAGATGCTGACATTCATACGTTCTTCATCACTCATGCTGTCAACAAGGTTTCCTTCGGGTGTTTTTTTCGGAACAGCCTCCTTTTCCTCTTTGTACTCTTTTTTTTCTTCATTCTCAGCTTCGTCTTTTTCTTCAAAGTGATCTTCTGTCGGAATATCTTTGTCTTCTTCCGCGTTTTCCTGCTCTTCAGCGGTGACTTCCTCCGTCACTTCGCCCGGCACGTCGTTCGTAACTGCTTCAAAGGGAAGATCCTCAACTGTCTCCCATCCCTGTTCCGGTACTGCCGTCTCATACTTTTTTTCATGTGGCATATCTCCTATCCCCACACATGATGTCAGCAAAACAGCCGACACCGCAAGAATTGCCATTATCCTTGAGCTCATATTTATTCCTCCTGTTTTATCTTTGTGCTTTGCACGATATCCTAATCGTGATATTTAATATTCACGGTATCATTATATCATATAAAAGCGAAAATGGCAATACTCTTTTTTTCGGAATACTGCCATTTTTACAGCTTATTTTATGTTTAGGATAGTTACTTGACGCTTCTTGCGATACCAAGTGCTTTCATGATAAGTGAGTACATGACATCATACCCCCTGTCGTTGGGATGAAGTCCGTCACAAAGAAGCGAATCAACGGTTATGCCGTTTTCCTCGCAATAATTGTAGAAGAGATTATACATACTGATAAGGGGGAATCCGCATTCGGCAGAAGCTTTGAGATAAAGATCGTTCACGTCGTTCATATGGAACAATCTTCTGAAGTTATCGCCGTCCTTTTCGTTCTGTGACGAGGCAGGGATATTTGCAACAAATATCACATCCTTTTCGGCTCTCTTGAAAAGCCCGTTGAGTTTCAGGATATTGTCATAGAAGTTTTCCATATGTTCACGCTTTGTATGCATCGGAGCATCCGCAAAATACTGATGACGGTTATTTGTACCGATAGTACATATGATGATATCGTCGTCGGTATCCACAAGCTTGTCGAAGTTATCTATGATATACTCTATTGTTGTTCCCGTGCAGGCGTTGTTTGTAACTGTACAATCGTACCCGGATTCCATATATTCCTTGAACATCTTTGCCCAGCAATAGCCGTCAGGGTTTCTGGAATAGTTGTATAGTATATGCTCACCATTCTGTGCAAAGCCGGTACCGCCCACTCCGTGTGTTATGGAGTCACCGAGAAGCTTTATTTTTATTGTCTTTTTCGGAAGTATGAGCTTGCTTATTATTTTTGTTATCTGTGTATTCATGGTCTTCTTTCTCCTTTCAGGTTTTGTGCTTTTATCGCAATTCTGAATAAAATCTTAGGTATTTACAATATTATCATTATACCCTATAAAATCAAAAATGGCAATACCCATTTTAACGGATACTGTCATTTTCACCTGTTATTTTATCTCTTTGCCGCAAAATCCGAAGGTGAGCTGTGCTCTCGGAATCATGCCGTTAAGTGATTTTGCCGTAAGCTCTGCCGCAAATTCTCCGCTTGGTGCAATTATATCTCCGCTGAATGTCACCGTCTTTTCGTTGCCGTAGCGGTCAATTACCTTTGCACTTTTTCCGTCATATTCTATAAAATCCGTACTCATAAGCTCGCAGTCGAATACAACACTTGTGTCGCCTATCTTTACTGTAGGATTTTTCAGAACATCGTAGGTATGATTTACTGCGACCACATCCGACATGGCAACGCCCGTCATATCGCCTCTTGTTTCAACGTAAATCTTGCTTGCACGCTCGTGCTTGAAGCCTGAGCGGTACACAGCATAGATATGGAAATCTTCCTCAAAGCCGAGTTCTTTTCTGTTGCCGTTGTCCGCTTCTATAAGGAGGAATTCCCTCTCACCGACAAAATCCGTGTCTATGATGTATATTGCATAGCCCTTTTCGCTGTTTGTTCCGCAGCGCATAATGATTGCTATTGCGCCACCCTCTTTTCCGTTGCCTCTGACGGTGACCTTTTTCGCAATATGTGCAGAAAGGTCTGTTTCCTTTTCGAATTCTGCGGACAGAGTCTGAGAGGTAAGAGGCATATTTATGTCAAGCGGTAAAAGCACAATCGGGTTTTCGCTCTTGGAGGACAGAAGTGCCTCTATTCTTATAAAGGGAGTCTGCTCTCCGAAGGGATTCGTAAATGTGCCTCTGTTTTCACGGTCGATTCCGAGATTGCAAAGTCTTTTTGTTTTGTAGTCCTTTTCCACAAAGCAAAAGCTTCCGTCGCTGTTTTCCTTCAGGTGGTACTCGTATTCGCCATTCAGGAGCTTTTCACGGTATTCCTTTGTGAAGTAGCCCTGCTTTCGGAGGTTGTCGTACCTTTTGAAGATATCTATGTTTCTGCGAAGTGCGGGGACTCTTTTGTAGTCCTCAAAGGTATTGCCCGTATAGACTATACCGAAATCGTGCATCAGCGCAAGCGAGCCTATATGCTCTGCCGCATCGGTGTGCTGATACTTTGTGTGCTCGTTTCCGGGATATGCATCCGTAAGCGGATAAAAGAGATACCAGCCGAGAGTTGAGGCAAGATAGCAGTCTGTATAGTTCTTTACATAATTTGCGTGATATTTATTCCACGCCTTATATTCACGGAAGGGTGCATCCCACGCCCCGGCTCTGCCTCTTGCGAGCCACAGGGACGGAGTAAATGCGGAATACTCAAAAACGGGAGTTGTATTGCAGTATTTAAGCACCTCGTGAACAAAGGCAGCGGCGTAAAACCAGGTTTCGTATTCTCTGTCCTTGAATTGCCATATTCCGTCAAGACCGTCGAGGTATATCATTTTGTAGCCGCCCTCGTTGTATGCCTTGGCGGTATTGCGTGCGATTCTGTAAAACAGCTCCGATCCGATTTTCGGGGCAAAGCAGTTGAACATTCCGTTAAGGTGATAGATTGGTGTTCCTTTTTTGTGAGGAGCGGGCTTTGTTTTGAGCGAGCCTCTTGTCAATGCCGTGAAGCCATTTTCGTTTTTGTCGTATCTTATAAGCTCATTATCTACAATAAGATAGGGGCTGTTCTTGCAGAAAAACGCATAGTCCATGGATACGTCAGCCGTTGATTCCAACGTGGGAATTAAGCTGCAGTTTTCGTCTATATCCTCCGAAAGTGTGAAGGTTTCAAGAGTCATAAGATCCTTCTGGCATTCGGGATCTGTCACAATATCCTCGCAGAGGTAGTCTATAAAGCAGGCATATGTATGAAGTCCCGTGGTCATACCATGCTTTTCAAGCACATCCGAAACACGCTTTTTGAAGTCTGCACCGTCCTTGTAGTGGGCATATTTGAAGTCACCGCTTCTGAAGGTTGATTCGGGGCGTTTATGGACATCCACCTGGTCAACGCCCATACTTTTCAGAAGCTCAAGATTTTCCTCGAGATATTGATCATACATATGATAAACCATTATGTAATTTCCGAAATTAAGACGTGAGTCCCTGCCGTATGCACCGCCGATTTCCGATACAAGTCCGTATTCGGGATTTATATTTTTGCATACCGATTTGATTATGTCCTTTTGCTGATTTATCGGAGCGATAATAAGGGCATATTTTGCACCGATATCCTTAAGGTGTCGCACAATCTCCGCTTTTGTTTCCATATCCTTGGAATCCGGGAAAAAGCAGGGGTTTGCCCAATATGTCATTGCGATACCGCAGGCTCCCGTGTTGTTTTTGTCGTTAAAATCATAGGAATACTTGGCGTGAGCGATTCTTGCAAGGAAAACATCTTTCGGAAGCTCGGTTATAAGCTCGAATGTAAAATACTCGTCTTCACTTTTCACTCTTACATCAAAGCTTCCGTATTTTGTCGACACGGTTATAACATCTGCGCTAAGCTTAAGACGTGTCGGAATTATATCCGTTTCCTTATCGTTTTCAAGTGCGGAAAAGAAGTGACAGTCCTCGCCCTTTATACTTTTTCCGTTCACCTTATCTGTCACGGCAATAACGGATGCGTCTGTCTTTGATACCTCGATTATGGTATATTTGTTTTCAAAAATTATACTGTTTGAAGTTTCGGTAATACCCATATCCAACCTCCTTGCGTTTTTTTTTGATTATATCATCACGCAGTCGTTAATGCAAGACACTTATTGCCCGATATATAGCCAGATTTTGATTTTTATTCAATGCCTTTTTTGTCCCGAAAAAAATAAAAAATGACAATATCCTTTGCGGAATACTGCCATTTTGATGATTTATTTCTTTATGATATCAACTATCTTATCCATACACTCATCTGTCACGCCGCAATCCTTAAGGAAAGCACGCACCTGAACGGAAAGAGGCTCACCGGGAGCATACTCGTTAAGCATACTCAGAAACTCCGTATAATAGTCATAGTTTCTGCTTCTGAAGCCGTTTGCTTCCGCCCCCTCGGCAAGACCGCCGGCATAGGTTGAAAGACTTGTGAGCTCATAGTCGAGATGTATGATATCGTCACTTTCTCCCGCGAGAGCGCGCAAATATATTGCTATCATTCCGGTTCGGTCCGCACCGCCGAGGCAATGGATGTATACGGGATAGTTTTCTTCATCCGATAGGAATTCCATTATTTCAGCTATACCTTTTTTATTCTCCTCAAGGAATATTTCCTTGTACGGTCTGTACGGAAGATGCTTATATGCGACCCTGTCCCCCACTGCGGATCCTG
>SVQR01000150.1 GCA_015065225.1 Oscillospiraceae bacterium
TGTAGAAGGCTTCCACTATACCTGCACGAACTATTTGGTTTACCTTTCTTATTGTGGTAGTGGCATTAAAAAGATGTGTTATAAGCCTTACGCCCTTATTGTAAACATCCTCTGTTTCCTCATACTGGATATTGGAATGAGCGATAGCGAGAAGTATCCCCGCTTCCTTTGCCATATCAATGCAGTTGTACATTCCTTCGTTTTCAGGTGCGAAGCTTATCCTTTTGACAACACCCTCTCCGCGTTCCAGAAGCTCTCGCATCAGCTCTTTTGTGGGAGAAATGATATAGTTGGCATTCTGCGCACCCTTGTTTTCAAGCGAGAGGAACGGACCTTCAAGATGGATGCCGAGAAAATCGCTGTATTTACCGTTTTTTGCAGCATCTCTGTAGACATCAAACAGTTTGTACAAAGATTCGAGTGAGCAGGAAGCAGGTGTCGGACAAAGCGAAGTCGTTCCGTGAAGGCAATGAGTCCTTGCGACAGCTTCAAATGCTTCCGGAGTGCCGTCTATAAATTCCGATCCTCCGCCTCCGTGAATGTGGATATCCACAAATCCCGGTATTACTGTCTTTCCGCCGCAATCTATCATCTCACAGTCAGCGGGAGCATTTTTTGCAAAACCCACTATCTTTCCGTTCTGTATTACCATTCCGAGATCGTCGGAAAAGCTGTTCTTTATAAGTATCCTTGCATTTGTTACGAACTGTTTTTTCATGTTCTCACCTGTTATTTTGTATGTTTTTCTATTTCGTTGTTTATCATGTCACGAACGGTAACCATCTGCTCTCTTGTTATCCTGCACTTTATGCCGAAATCGGGAATTATCTCATCAATTATAGATGTTACAAAACCCCTGCTTGTAAGGCTCTCCAAAAGCTGACAGGCTCTGACGATCTGCATGATATCCCTGAAATATAACAGACGTATCGAAGGAGTCGCACCGTCCGTTTCGGGATATACAAGGTAAGATGTACCTCCGACGAAGTGCATATTGTTATCGGAAGATCTGTACGGATTTACAAAGCTTTCGCAGAGTGTAGTATGATGTGCATTAAACGCCCACTGCAGAAAACCCTTGATATCGTAATAGTAGAGCTGAAGTCCGAGTATCAGGTTTCTCTCGGCGGACATACCGATGAGACGGTTTGAAAGATAGTTTTTGCTTTCAGCGCCGGTAAAATAAAGCCAGAGATCGTCACACTTGCCGATGAAGTCCTCTATATCCCTTGACTTTGCAATCGGGATGTTTACTATGCCGTCTCTATAAAATTCGTATTTTGAAAGAGCATCGCCCGAAGGAAGAGAGCCGAGAAGCTCATGCATGAGCTCACTTGCCTTGGAGTATGATACACGATTCTCAGGCACAGGCTCGTCCGACACATGGAAGAAAAATCTTTCAAGCCAGCCTTTACTTTTCAAAAACGCTGTGACGGCAGGGATATATGCCGATACAAATTCGGTATATTCTTCACCGTGAGCATCCGTGTGCCAACCGAATTTTTTGATATTCTTTCCGTTTTCACGGACAACTATCTTCGGTGCGTGATATGCTCCCCACTGTGTAAACATATGGGAATGTTCGAACTTTTCGACGCCGCACTCAAGGGCGATATTTATAAACTTCTCCATCATAGAGAAATCAAATTTATAGCCTTTATCCGTTTTGTCAACTCCGACAAGCTGTACCGTCGGACGCTCCTTGCCGACAGCAGTATCAAGCGGAGGCGTAAATGCGGGTGTAAGTATCATATTCTGACCGTTTTTCACAGCAAGAGTTATATAACTTCTGAATACCTTCCAGAACTTTACGGAAAAAGGCTTACATGAAGCAAAATAGCTCATACAGTCGTAGTGTATCCAGTTGGTAACGCTCAGAGTCTGCTTCGGGAGCTTAGCACCGAGCACTTTTACCGTAAAGGTCTCCGATACAGCGAGCTTATCTTCATGACAGCTTTCAAGAGTTACCTTAACTTTATATGTTCCCTTCGGGATATCAGCCGCATCTTCGTTTATGTTAAACAATAACGCCTGCCACAAATTGTTGGCGGAATATACATTCTCATTCTTGCCGAGCTTTCTGAGATAATCCGGATATAATCCCGGAGTCTTTCTCAAAAACCATTCATCGGAAAATCCGTACCCGACCTTTGTCACAGCTACGTTACCGACAACATAGGCAGTTATATACCTGCTTATCTCCGACTCGACCGTAAGCTTCATTTTTGCTCCGGTATCGCCTGTTTCCTTTATGCGGAAAGCAAGCTGAAATGAGGCTGTTTCGTTTGACAGCATAGTGAGTTTGGAGCATTTTTCCGTTTTTTTTGGCTTTTCATCGGTGAACACAGTGGACATTGACGAAAGAGGTATAGTGGTTATTGAATCTATACGCATGATGTCACCTTACTTATTGTATATACGTATTTCGGGAATGGGACTTGTAAGTGCAACGTCTGCCGCATAAAGCTTTGCATCCGGATGGCTGTTGAAAAGCGAACAAGGAACTGCCGCTGTTTCACCGCCGTGAAGGATTTTACGGAGTGCACCTGCATTCCAGTCTCTGGGCATACACATTCTTACCTTCTTTGCCATGAACATCTCCTTCATGCCGACAGTAATACAATACTTTGGAATACCGTCAAGATCGCCGCCGCAATTCATGAAGCAATTGATGGTCTTTGTTTCGCGGGAGATGGGAAGACATCTTGTAGGTCTGTTTCTGAATTCTTCATTTGTGCATTCCTCACCGGGTTCCGGCGGCTCGTTGAAGGCGAAGTGTCCGTTGATGCCGACACCGCCCCATGCCATATCGAGTTTGCCGTACTTTTCGATTATCTCCATTACCTTGCCTTCGTTGCCGGGTTCGGGGAAGAATCTGTTTTCGGGAAGTACGTTGAGCTCCTCATCAATAAGTGAGTAGAATATTCTGTTCATACCGCCTCTGAAGGAAAGAGGGCTTTCAATGTCGATATATTTAAGATCATCCGTAAGATACTCATCCATATTTATGAATACGCAGTTCTTAAGACTCACCCTGTATTTGTTTACAAGGTATACAAGTCTTGAATAAGGTCCGAGAGGTCCGTAGGGAACTACCATAACGGTAGGTTCACCCTTTTTATTGTTTTCCTCTATGGTCTCAAGAACATCTATCGCCATCTTCCAATAGAGGTCATGCTCCGTGTCACATTTTTCAAGTACTATACCGCAGCCCTTGCCGAGCTCGGATTTCGGGATTTCATTGTAATGCATTGTTTTAACTCCTTTTCTTTTTGCAAATATTTTTACATGGTACTTTTATTATACAACAATTTTACGGCATACGTTAGAACAATATTGCTGAAAATATGTGCGATTGTGCTGTTATTCAACAAGTGGCTTGCTCACGTTAAATAGGCTTTTCCGGTTAATGTCAAAACACACCCGATATTCTTAAGTATACAACTGTTTCGCCACTTTTGCAATAGATATTCCGATACTATTATTGGATTTTACATCTTTTTAGCAGTATAAAAACAAACATCCCCGCAAGCACAAAAATGTCACGGGGATAATGCTGTTAAAGCGTCGGCTGCTTTATCATTCGGATTCAAGCATTCTGTACCCGACACCAAGCTCGGTGTAAATATACTTCGGTTCTGCGGGATTCTCCTCCATTTTGCGTCTTATATTCGCCATATTCACGCGAAGGATCTGATTGTCAGACTGGAAATTCGGTCCCCATATCTGCTTCATGATATTATCGTATGTAAGTACCTTTCCCGCATATCTTGCAAGAAGGGACACTATCTTATACTCGTTCTGCGTAAGATGGATATCATTTCCGGAAATATAGACACGTCTTTTGTCGTAGTCAACGGTAAGATTACCGGAAACAAACTTGCCCTCATTGGCAATTATTCCCACATCTGCGTTCCTTGCATGGCGAAGGGCTGTTCTTACCCTTGCAAGAAGCTCCCCTGTGCCGAAAGGCTTTGTGACATAATCATCCGCACCGGAATCCAGAGCAGATATCTTGTCGTTTTCATCCGTTCTTGCGGATACCACCACAATAGGCGTTGCCGACCACTGACGCACCTGCTTTATTATGGTCATGCCGTCCATATCCGGAAGTCCGAGATCAAGGATTATAACATCGGGACAATGGGAATTTATCATCAATTCGGCTTCGTTACCCGTATGCGCCACAAGAACATTGAAGTTATTCGCCTCAAATACGGTCTTTATAAAGCTTGCAATATTTTTTTCGTCTTCCACGACGAGAACAGTGTACTTCAGTTCCATATTTATCCCTCTCTTTAATCAGTATGCATCGGCAGTATAAATCTGAACATTGCACCGCCGCCAGGATTATTGAATGCATGCATTCTGCCGTTATGAGCTTTGATTATCGTCTTGCAAACGGGAAGCCCTATCCCCATGTTCTTTTTGGAATCACTGCCGACCTCGCTTTTTGAATCGCGGTAGATATCAAAGATGCGATTAAGTATATCGTCGTCTATACCGCATCCGTTGTCGGATACCTCGAATACTGCGCCTTCCGAGCTTTGAGAAAGAATCACATTCGCAACGGTTGCTCCCTTTGCGTGAAGGACAACATTTTCAAGAAGATTCACCATTACCTGTTGTATCAGCATTGCGTCCATAGGTACCATTACAAGCTCCTGCGGTACCTTTACGTTAACTTTAAAATCGGGGAAACGCTTTTTGAATTTTCTCACCGATTCAAATATTATCTCTTCTGCCGCCTCCGGTGTTTTGGCAAGACTTGCCTCGCTTCCGTCTTCTATTCTGGTTACGGTCAGAAGATTTTCCACCATTCGTATAAGCCATTCCGATTCTTCTTTTATTTCTGACAGCAGTCTGAGCTTCTGATTATCATCTATAACATCATGATTGTCGATTATAGCCCCTGTCGAGCCGAGAATGGTCGTAAGCGGAGTACGCAGGTCGTGGGAAACGGCACGCAGAAGATTGCTTCGCGTTTTCTCCTTTTCCGCAAGCATTCTAAGCTCATTTCCTTTTTTTATCTTTGTAACAAGAGTGCTTGTGACTATAGATACCACCAGACTGCAAAAAATAGTCAGCGGATATCCCTGAAGCAGAAAATTAAAACGCAGATACGGGTATGTAAAAAAGAAGTTTACGATAAACACACTTGTAAGCGATGCGAGCGTACCAAAAAGATATCCCTTTGTGAACAGCGATACAAGGAAAACAGCAAGAAGAAACAGCATAGATGCATATGTATTTACAACCGCAGGTATATTTCTGAACAGCGAACACACAAGTGTACACCCCATAATTATAAGGATAGTAACTATAGTATCTCTTATCGAGAACGGAAAAGCCTTACGCAAAAATGACTTGAACGATCCTTTAAACATGATCTACGCTCCTTTCCTATCATTCCATGATTTATTATATCACACTTCGACACAATAATAAACCCCTTTTTGACATCTATGTATAAAGTTGCCGTAAATTTTTCAAAAAAACAGATGTATACTTAAAGCATACACCTGTTTCCGATTGTTATGAAAGCATTGCTCTGTCACTTGAGAATTCCTTGCCGCTTGCCTTTGCAAAAAGACCGAGAAGATCCTCTACCGTGAGTTTTTTCTTTTCTTCGCCCTCAACATCGACCACTACCCTTCCCTCATGCATCATTATAAGTCTGTTGCCGTGGGTGAGTGCATCTCTCATGTTATGGGTTATCATTACCGTTGTGAGCTTATTTTCGTTTACTATCCTGTCTGTAAGCTCAAGCACCTTTGCGGCGGTCTTGGGATCAAGTGCCGCGGTATGCTCGTCAAGAAGAAGCAGCTTTGGTTTTTGAAGCGTTGCCATAAGGAGAGTGACCGCTTGCCTTTGTCCGCCGGACAGAAGTCCGACCTTGCTTGAAAGTCTGTCCTCAAGTCCCAGCTCAAGAGTTGCGAGAAGTTTTTTATATTCTTCACGTTCCGAACGCTTTATACCCCAGACGAGCTTTCTCTTTTTTCCTCGTCTTGCCGCAATGGATAGGTTTTCGGCTATCTCCATATCCGGTGCGGTTCCTTTCATAGGATCCTGAAAGACACGTCCGAGGAATTTTGCTCTTTTATGCTCCGGCATATTTGTGACATCGACGCCGCCTATCTCTATCTTTCCTTCATCGGGCTTCCATACACCTGCGATAGCATTGAGCATGGTGGATTTTCCGGCACCGTTTCCGCCTATGACTGTTACGAAATCGCCGTCTTTCAATTCGAGATTAAGACCATTGAGAGCAGTCTTTGCATTTACCGTACCGGGATTGAAGGTCTTTACAATGTTTGTTATCTTAAGCATTTTCATTACCTCCGGAACGGTTATTGCCCGACACTTTGGTGATATGCTTTTTCTTGCCGAAGTATTCACTCTTAATATAAGGGACCGCAAGGAACAGAGCAACTATCACCGCTGAGAGCATCTTCAGATAGTCTGTTTTAACACCGAGGAGTATTACGAGATTATAGATTATGTAATAAACGACACCGCCGCATACAACACCTATAAGGCTTACAACAAAATTGGGTTTTATCTTGAGAGATACGGAAAGTCCGATGAATATCGCCGCAAGTCCCACGACTATCGCACCTTTTCCGTCATTTATATCCGCTGCCCCCTTAAACTGTACCCAAAGTGATCCCGCAAGTGCAACTATACCGTTGGAAATGGCAAGTCCGAGAACCTTATTGAAGTTGACATTTACGCCCTGGGCACGGCTCATATCCGGATTATCGCCCGTGGACTTTAGTGTCAGTCCGAATTCTGTGTAGAAGAACAGCCAAAGCCCTATTATGACCATGACTATTATCGCAAGCGGAATAACGATGGACATCAATTTATCATTGGAGCTGAACAGTATCTCCTTGCTTGAGAATCTGTTTACAGGTCGGAGTGCCTTACCCTCGTTTATAAGAAGATTTACCGAATACAGCATCAGCTGAGTAAGTATACCCGCAAGAATAGAGGGAATACCGAGAGCCGTATGCAGAAATCCTGTAACAACCCCTGTCAGCGCACCTGCAAGAAATGCGATGATAAGGCTGATCCATGCCGGAACACCGTTTACAAGAAGTATTGCACATACGCAGCCTCCCGTACAAAGCGAGCCGTCAACGGTAAGATCCGCAATATCAAGGATCTTGTAGGATATATATACGCCTATCGCCATAAGCCCCCATATAAGTCCCTGGGCAACAGCTCCCGGCAATGAATTCAAAAATACGGTCAGTGACATTTTTTACCTCAAGAGATCAATTTAAAAAATCAGTTTTCGGGAACTGTGATACCGAGCTGTGCGCAAAGCTCTTCGTTATAGGTAACTGTAGGAGTAAGAGTCTTTACGTCGATCTCGGAAACGTGCTTGTTGCCAAGGAGAACATCTGCCGCCATAAGTCCTGTTTCTCTGCCGAGCTCATAG
>SVQR01000151.1 GCA_015065225.1 Oscillospiraceae bacterium
CTGCTTCGGTAATAAGATATACTGCATGACAGGCGATTACAACTTCAAGTCTTTTGCGAGTACTGCGTGTGTAGCTTTCAACAAGACACTTTGCGACGAGCTTGGACTTGAGTATCCTTATCAAGCTGTATTTGACGGTACATGGACACATGACATGATGGTGGAATACATAAAGAAGTCTACAAAGGATCTTAACGGTGACGGCACAATCACCACAGAGCATGACAGATACGGTTATATGGGCTGGCAGCCTGAAATCTACGGTGATCTTTACTGCGGATATGGCGGAAATGCTATAGGCAAGGACGATAATAATATGCCGATACTTACCATAGGCAGCGAAAGAATGGTAACGGTAATTGACAAGATGATAGAACTGTTCAACCTTGAAGGGGCGTATGTCGAAGGCACTACATACGGACTTGATGACACAATGTTTTCCGAGGGAAGGCTCATGTTTAACGATTCCTTCCTTTCGCACGTTCCCGGAATGAGAGGATATGAGAATGTGGATGTGGGATTTGTACCTTATCCGAAGCTTGACGAGGCTCAGGAGGAATACTATTCGAGAACAGCAACAACAGCGGGTATGACATACATTCCCGTAACAAATAATAACCTTGATATGACAGGGGCGGTTCTTGAAACAATGGCATATTATTCCGGTGATACCATAATTGACACATATTTCGACATAATTCTTACCATCCAGTCAACAAGAGACATAGAGTCCGAAGAAATGATTCCGATTATCAAGGATTCCGCAAGATTTATGGAACAGATAATAGGCTTTACCGGCTCAAATATTGTTATGAAAAAACAGGGCAATACCATTTCCTCCTTTGTTGAGGCTCATAAGGATGCATGGCAGCTTAAAATAGATAAGCTTTGCGAGTTTTACGAATCCTGACAGGACAACACCATAACAATACCCGAACGGTGCGAAGGCAGTACGCTTTTGTGCCGTTTTGGTTAAATGGGAGAACATAGAGCAACACACAGACAAAAAACAGAAATTCCCCGACATAGCATCATCGCTGCTGTGTCGGGGGAGTCTTTTGTATTGTAAATATCTGTAGTTATGCTGTGTTTAATATCTTCTCTGAAGATCGTATGTATCACACCAGCCGTAGATGTTGTTGTAGGAAACGAACGCTTTGTTGTCGTTTTCTATGTATACATATACAACATGGTCGTAGGGAATGGTCGTTATTGCGTTTCTTGAGCCGACCATGTGATCCTGTACGGTAAGCACTACGCCCTTTTCTGCTGTCACTCTTGCGCTGTAAAGTATCTCATAGTCATATTCTTTCGGGATAAACAGGAATTCTGCCGAACACCAGCCTGATATACCGTCATATGTCGTATATACCCAACCGTCGTACTCAGAGTTGACCGTGATGATGCTTCCGTCGGGAATGATCAGCTTCGAGTCGCTGTTTACTGTGGGCTGAGAGCGCAGATTGAGACCATTGGTCGCGATAACAAGTCGTTTATTCTTCCGAGCTTCTTCTTCTCTTTTTGCTCTTTCTTCCTCTTCTCTTCTCGCTCTTTCCTTGGCTTCTCGTTCTTCTGCTTCTCTTCTTGCCTTTTCTTCCGCTTCTCTTTCCTCGGCTTTTCTTCTTGCCTCTTCTTCAGCTTCTCTTTCTTCCTCTTCGCGTCTTGCCTGCTCTTCAGCTTCACGCTTTGCCTCTTCTTCGGCCTGTCTCTTTGCTTCTTCTTCGGCTTGCTTTTCGCGTTCGAGCTGTGCGGGATCTATTATCTCCACGCCTTGAGGAAGCTGATGATTCTGGTTGTTCTTGTCGGAATTGCCTTTGATCCAAAGGAGGAATACAACCACGGCGGTAACAAGCAGTGCAAGGATGCCGATGATAAGAAATACCACCCATTTACGGCTTTTCTTTTTCGGCTGATCCGGCATCATATTCTGCTGATACTGAAAGTTGTTTCCGTAAGGCGGAACAGGGGCATTATAGTTCGCGTTCTGTTTGTAGTACCCATTGTTATATCCGCTGTTATATCCATTATTATATCCGTTGTTCCTCGCAAGTTCGGCTCCGCAGGAAGGGCAGACCGCGATATTGTCATTTATAACCGTATTACATCTTGGACAGATCATGATAAACCTCTATTCTTATATATTGCCGAAACCGCGGAAATGACTCCTTGTGCGGTTTGGTATTCCATGTATAAATCATACATTAAAATATATGTTTTGTCAATATTTTATTATAAAATAATTTTACTTTTTTCGTAAAATAAAGTGTTCGGAGAAGACCTGCGGCGTAAATTCGAATTAAATTCGTTGCCGAAAATCTTGACTTTACGATATTACTTTGTTATAATCATCGTAACATCGGAGATAATACCCTTACGTATCTTCAAACCTTGACGAAAGGACAAAATGCAATATGAAAACCGTAAATGTAAAAGTCGATGCGGAAAAGGTCATCGGAAGAATAAAGCCGATGCACGGAATAGGTCAGCCGCCTATCACAGGACTTTCAAATTCAATGTTCCACTATCTTAAAGAGGCGGGCATCCCTTATTCACGTCTGCATGACGTAGGCGGCTGGATGGGAAGCGGTCTTTACGTTGATATTCCCAATCTCTTCCCGGATTTCGATGCCGACGAGGATGATCCCGCATCATATGATTTTGCATATACCGACAAGATCATCGAGGGACTTGTAAATGTCGGATGCGAGCCGTATTTCAGACTCGGTGTCACCATTGAAAATGCACATATGGTAAAGGCACACAGGATATTCCCGCCAAAGGATTTCGGAAAATGGGCTAAAGTATGTGAACACGTTATCCGTCATTACAGAGAAGGCTGGGCGAACGGATATAGCTTTGATATAACATACTGGGAGATATGGAATGAGCCTGATGATTGCTACACAAATGAGATGGCGGCAATGTGGAAGGGTACTCCCGAACAGTATTACGAGCTGTATTCGGTAACGGCAAAGCATCTGAAGTCATGCTTCGGCGACAGCATAAAGATAGGCGGCTACGGTCACTGCGGAGTATATGAATATGCAAAAGACAAGGATCTCGAAGGATTTTCCGAGGATACATACATCTACGATTTTACCATCTCATTCATGCACGACTTTTTTAAATATCAACAAAAAACGGGGGCACCCATCGACTTTTTCTCATGGCACGTATACGACAACTGTCATGCCTCCACACGCGAGGACTTCAAGGTCATTGCGGAACACGCCGATTATTGCAGAAGGATACTTGACAAATACGGCTACACAAATGCCGAGCATCATCTTAACGAGTGGAATCTTCACACAAAGGTCAAAGAGAGGGACAGCATCATCGCTTCTTCAAAAACGCTTGCATTTATGCTGATGATGCAGAACACCTCGACGGATATTATGTGCTTTTACGACGGCGGTCTGGGTTATTCCCCCTATCGTGCGCTGATAAATCCGGATAATGCAACTCCGTACCGTGCATACTATGCACTAATGAGCTTTAATTCTCTCTACACATTAAAGAATCAGGTATATGCGACAAGTGACGACAATGATCTTTTTGTGGGTGCTGCAAGAAGTGGCAGACGAGCATTAATTGTCATGTCAAATCCCACAGATGAGGATGTTGCAATAGAACTCACTTTGGTCGGAATCCCTCAGGGATTTTGCGAGATACACAGGCTTGATTACACTTACAGATACGCAAAGACGGGAGAGACACTTGACGGCGGAAGGCTTGTGATACCGGCGTATGGGTGTGTTGAGATATCTGTATTCGACATTGATTGAATATCGGTGATGTGCGTAGGACTCTGAATGGTTATCATACAGGGTTTGCGGCACTTCATGATACTGAAAATGGCAATCCGAATAATTTCGGGTTGCTTTTTTCTTTTGCTGTTAAAACCGAAATTTTGTGAAAATACACAGAATTATCGAAAGCGAGTATTAACTTTCAAAAAAACAATAAACTGTTAATATGACGGAACGCAATTAAATAATACACGTTCCGTTTTTTTCCTTACATAAAAATCCCTTGCCTGCATAAACTACAACCGTCACAAAAAAAGACAAAGGAGATTTTTATATATGAAAGCAACAGGAATAGTAAGAAGAATAGACGACCTCGGAAGAGTGGTCATCCCCAAGGAGATAAGAAGAACTATGAGGATACGTGAGGGCGACCCGCTTTGTACCTTGTTGTTACATAGGCTGAAATTCAAGTGGGGCTTGGGTTTGAGGGAGAATACATATTCGCAAAAACGATCGGTATCGGGGCAAAAATGCTTTAGCTCAGACTTAACCGGGTATCTCCGTCAACGATTTCTATTTTAATATCATCTGCAAATTCATCATTTTCATAATGCTTGAACTCACTCAGTATATCTGTCATAGTCTTTGCCGTATCGCCGAACTTTCGCTCAATAACATTAAGTCCTTTTATCTCAATGTGAACGGGACGGCCGACCATGCTTGTCAGACAATCCCAAAATGCATCCCAATTACATCCGTAATAGTCGGGAAAGCCCAACGCTTTGCGTATCTCAAAATGCATTTCCAAGTATGTTTTTACGTTTGTAAAATCAATTATATATTTTTCTTTATATTGATACATAGCTTCTCCTTACGCTGTTATTTCATAAAAAGTTTGATAATGATCGTATGTGACAAATATAAGACCATCGTTTGAATATAAGATTCTTTCACGGTTACGATAACCTTTTTCATAGTTGATATCAGCTTCATACCATAATCTGTTCGGTGAACCGGGAAGCTTACCTTCCCTGTTTTTGTAGACGTCTTTGCCGATCATCATGTCCGGCAATACATCATGTAAATTACCTTTCCATTCAACCCATCCAAGTTTCCGGGCACGATTTTTAGTGATGTAATATTTAGGTAATTTGCCGAAATAGGATAGTTGTGCATCCGCTCCGCTATATCCAAGATCGGTCGCAGTACCTATGATTTTTGTTCGCATTGGAGCATACTTGCATTTGCATTTGTCGTGTGCGTTGACATCAAACTCATATTGATTTTTCAGAATTGAAATATCGAAAATCTTTCCATGGTTTTCTGCACAAGGTTTACAAGTGTATAATGTTAATTGCGAAATCCAATTAGCCCATTTGTTACTATCTCCTTTTATTTCTCTGCTTTGCAAAAAATTGTTAATAAGATTATCTATAATGTTCTCTTCCATTTTACTCCTTTATTATATTTTGTATTTTCACTTTTGTCAAATAAGTTTTACTCACAGCTGCTATTGACTATATTATACCACACATTTGTTCGAAAGCCAAGATAAAAAGAACATTTGTTCCAAAAATCTATATATTACACAAAATTAACACGCTGGCTGTCTATATAACTTGTAACTGTTTACTAAATAAATTTTCCGCTTTTTTGTTTATTAAATTATTATTTGCTGTCAAAATCTCTGTCAGCGTTATATAGAGAGCAGATATAAATCTTACCGGGAAAAGTCAAAAAAAGCGTATTTTTGTGAGTTCGCAGCTTTTTTTCCGTGATAAATGGAAAAACCGGTGCTAAAATGAAATCACCAAAGGCGCAGACAGCAATTCTTTCAGTGACAGGTCTTGGACACCTTAGCACATTTTATGTGCCTTGAAAACTGCCGCCGTCCATGTCGTGTTCATAAAAGCGTCGGCAATAGAGACTCTTACAGCAGTTTTACATAGAATGCCGACTTACCTTTGTTGTCGGAGGTAATTACCGCAAGGTTTTAAAAAGAGTCTTGTAAAGGTACTAACAGCAAAAAACTGCACCAATAGCACAATCCTCTTGCAATGTAAGCTGCAATATGTTATAATTATTGTATAACAAAACTGGGAGGAAAGAAAATGTCGGAAAAAGCCAACAAGATTTTCTTTTCGGAAAAAGATTTCTGCATAGACGTTAAAGCTGATAAAGCTCCGTATCTTAACAGTATTGATGACTATCTTAACCTTTTTCACGAAGAAATTGAAATTAAACTCGTTCTTGACGGCAGAGCTCCTTTTTTGATTGACAATGAAATTGTCATAGCCGAAAAAGGTGATGTGGTTGTGATAAATCCTTACAGTCTGCATTCCAATGTGGTCAACAATCTCCAAAAGGCAAAGTATCATCTTATTATGATAGGTCTTGACTTTTTCGGGAGTAATGCCGACTATTTTGACCTTCGCCGTATCTTTATTAAGGAACGTACACGAATAAACAGCCTTATATCGGGAAATAAGGACATCGCCCGTATTATTGAAAATATTGTTAGCGAATTTGATCAAAAGAAAGATATGTACCAAAGTGCCGTAAAGAGTCTTGCCGCACAGCTTTTTGTTTTGCTTCTGCGTGACTACAGAAGCAATGCGGAAAACATCCGCCTTGATAAAAAGAGCGTAAAGCTTTATGAAACGGTATATCCGGCGTTGAAAAAAATCCAAAACGGTTACAGGGAGAAAATAAGTGTAGACGAGCTTGCTTCTCTTTGCAATGTCAGCAAATACCATTTCTGCCGTATATTCAAGGCAGTAACTTCCGTTTCGCCCATTGAGTATCAAACTGTATACCGCATAGGTATTGCGGATATTCTTTTGAAAAATTCCGATAAAAGCATTACGGAAATTGCCTATCTGTGCGGCTTTGAGGATGCGGCATATTTCAGTCGGTGCTACAAAAAGCACACCGGTGTTTCTCCGAAAGAAAAACGAGCAATATTGTCCAAGTAAAAGTCAATGTCGTACATTGATTTTTATTTTTTTCAGGCGTATTATAGAGGTATAAAAAGGAGGTCTCAGTATGGAAAAGGTAAAAAAGATTGATATTCACGCACACGTATGTGCGTTTCCGGAGTTCTTTCCGAGAGAAATGCAGAAGTTAATAACTGTAGACGAACTCATAAAAATGTACGATGATTTAGGCGTTGAAAAGGGCGTTCTTCTTCCTTTGGCTTCCGGAGAGGGCATGGTTTCTGCAATACCCACGGAGTCGGTACGTTATGTATACGAAAAGTATCCTGACAGATTTTTCTGGTTCTGCAATGCTGATCCCCGTGCGCTTATCAACACACCGAATTCGGATCTTACAAAGCTTATCGGCGAATATAAGAAGATGGGTGCAAAGGGTGTAGGCGAGATAACCGCACAGCTTTATGCGGATGATCCTAAAATGGAGAATCTTTTCCGCGCCTGCGCTGAAAATGATATGCCTGCGCTGATACATATTTCTCCGGATTTCAGCGGCGGTTACGGAATTGTTGATGAGCTTGGTCTTCCGAGGATTACCTCGATGCTCAAAAAATACCCGAATCTTAAAATAATAGGTCATTCCATGGCGTTCTGGAGTGAAATCTCGGCAGACAATAACGAAACAATAAGAAATGACTATCCGAAGGGCAAGGTTACGGAGGGAAGACTTGCGCAAATGCT
>SVQR01000152.1 GCA_015065225.1 Oscillospiraceae bacterium
GAACATTGTGTCATCCTCAAAGTCTACCTTAGGCACATTAATCTTAGACGCAAGGTTCATACCGACAGCGCCGCCGGTTATGTAGTTGTTATTCGGCGCCCACTGATGCTGCTCATAATATTCACCCTTGGCATAGAATGTTCCGTCGCTCTTGGTGTAATCCTCGTTCACAACACCGAAGTGGTCATCGTTTATCCTGTTGTAGTCAAGTGCGGAAATATAGACTTCGCCGCTTCTGTCGATATCCGGGACAGTCAGCATTCTACTGAAGGACATGGAATCCGCAAGAACAGGAAGTATCTGCTTTGCGTTCTTCTTGAGATCCTCTCTTGTGATATCGCCTTCGTACAGCTCCTTCACAAGTACATTTATCTGACCGTAAGGCTTTCTGATGTTGCCTCCCGCTTTGATCTCGTATGCAGGTCTTGAATTATTGTTGTTCCAGTCGGTCATGGTTATACCGTCAAAACCCCATTCGTCACGGAGTATCGCCGTCTGGAGATCGTAGCTTTCCGCAGCCTCCGTACCGTTGATGAGATTGTAGGAAGTCATGATATATCTCGGATCTGCTTTCTTTACAAGTATCTCAAAGCCGCGAAGATATATCTCACGGAGAGCTCTTTCGGAAAGTCTGCTGTCGCTGATGCTTCTGCCGTTTTCTTTATTGTTGACCGCAAAGTGTTTGGGAACTGTGTGCATTCCCTGTTCTCTTGCGGCAATTGTAATCTCTGCGGCACAGTTACCTGCGATAAGGGGATCTTCCGAATAGTATTCAAAGTTACGTCCGCAAAGGGGATTTCTGTGGATATTCATACCGGGAGCAAGCCATGTATCCCATCTGAGTCTCTGACCTTCCGCACCTACAGCGTTTCCGACTCTGTGGATAAGATCGAGATTCCATGTGCACGCAAGCATGGTCGAACAAGGCCACCATGTTGTCATAGCCTCGGCACCGGTTCTAATGCCCGCACCGCCGTCACCTGTGGAAACTGCGGGGATATGATACTTTATCATTCGGCCCATGGAGGATGAACAGCCGTTAACGGGAGGATGTCCGCCCGCAAGACGGATAAGCTCAAGGTTTGTCATCTGAGATACAAATTCGTCAAGAGTAGCATCTCCGTTATACCAGTCCTCGTACATTATGAGGTCTGCACCTTCCTCGGCTTCCGTGTAATCGGGAAGTCTGTCGGCAGGTATCTCCGGCTCTGTCGGCTCTTGTTCTTCTCCATCTTCACCGCCGTCGGGAACTGTTACCTCCGGGATGTCTGCCTCGATGCAGTTGAAAGTGAAGTAATTGATGTTAGGCATATCCCTTGTGCCGTTTTCGGCATATACTCTCAGGATCGTGCTTCCCTGAGGGAATGTATATGTTATGGGATCGCTGTTTGTGAAATTGAAGTAATAATTGTAGGTATCCTGCCATGTTGAGCCTGCGACGGAGGTCTTTGCCATGGTGTAAGCTTCGTGAGTGAGCTTTTCTCCGTCTATATACAGCTCATAAGGATTAGTAAATGTACCCTGTGATGCATAGTTGTATGTAATTGTGTATGTACCGCCGTAGGTGAAGAACAGGTTATATTCCATATAGGATTTTACCTTGATGTTCTCCATTATAACCTCGCCCGAACTTGTACCTTCGGTGAGAGTTTTTTTGTTCATCGCAGGTGTGTATTCGGGATTTGAATAGTTGGAATCAAAGCTTTCCGCCTGAATAACAGTTGCTTCGGTATCGGAGACAACTCTATAACCTGTCGGAACGGTAGTTTCAAATTCCGTTACAGGCTTGAAGATGTACTTATTGAGATTGGGCTTGTTGTTTGTATTCGCATTCTCGATTCTGAATACCACTTCACCTTCGGGGAATTCCATAACGATGGGTGCGGAATCCGCATATGTGTGATAATATGCGTTTGTATCCGAGCTTGTAACACCTTCGGGAGTTGTCTTTGCGAATGTGTAGGATGCGACCTCTATCTTCTCACCGTTTGCATAGAAATTGAAGTGATCCGAGCCTTGCGCAGTTGAAGCCTGGTTGAATACGACACCATATTTTCCCGCCTTTGTAAAATACAGCTTATATTCAAGGTATCTTCCTTCGCCCTTGATGGCGTTGAGAACGCTTTCTGTTTCGCCGTCAATTGTTACATTACCTGCCCATATGCCGTCTGCTTTTGCGGAGAAATTTTCAGCTTCTATTGTGGTATCTTGGTCGGCGTTTATGAGGGTAAAGCCTGCCGGAAGCTCGAATGTTTTTGTAAGAGTGAATCTGTTGATGTTGGGCGATCCGCCAACAGTCTGTATGCGGAGTCTTACAAAGCCTTCGGGAAGCGTGATATGGAAAGGATCTGTCGCGTCCGCACAGGTATTGTAGAACACATTACCATCAGCGGAGGTGCTTCCCTCGGGAGATGTTTTTGCAAGAGTATAGGAGACCTTTTGATCGACACCGTTTACATATATCGCATAAGGTGTATTCTGATTTCCCGTTGCCGCATAGTTGAAAAGGAACGCATATGTACCCGCTTTTTCAACAAGGAAACGGTACTCGATGTAGTTGCCCTTGCCCTGCATCTTGCACACAAGTGTCTCGCCGAATGCACTTTCCGTGCCGATGTTCATGTTGTTTCCGTCGTTGGGATCATTGTATGCTACATCATAGTTTTCCGCTTCAATGACATTCGCCTTGTCCGCGCGTATTGTAGGGATATCCTTTGCCGGACGAAGAATAAGCGTATCTATATCAAGAAGTCCGTCATTTGCGGATTCAATCTTTATAGTACTCTTGCCGGATTCAAATATGAGAAGTCCGAACTCTGTCTCGGAAAATACGAATGTACCGTCTGCAGTACCGCTTCCCGTTGATGCGACGGAGATATTCTCACATACAAGCTCGTCATTTACATAAATGTTGAAGGAAGGAGAAACAGCCGCACCGCTACCGTTGGAGATGCTCAGCGACATGGTGAACATCGCCGCATTCTCGTTTGACACGTCAAAGGAGATATACTGTCCCTTTGTCAGTCCCTTTACATATTTAAGGTTATCCTGAACGGGAAGAACGGGAATTTCAAGTCCGTCAGTACCGCTTGTGTAGTTTTCCGCATCTATAACCGTCTGAGCGGCATCGGGATCCAGAGGATAGCTTCCGTCTGCATCCGTTGTCACGGAAAGACGCTCATATTCCTCGATGAAATTGCCGTTCTCATCGGCTTTGGGAGTAAGTCTCTTTTCAAGAGTATTGGGAGAGAGAAGGGAAGTGAGCTGTTCTGTAACGGTGGTTTCCGAAACGGTATATGTACCCTTTACGCCACGCTCACCTGCGTTCTTCACCGAGTTGCCTATATAAATGTTATAGTCGCCGGCTTCAAGAACATATGCGGACTTGTTGCCTGTCTTACCGAGATCATCAAAGGATGACATATCCGCTATCGGGAAGCTGATATTTACAGTCTGACTTTCACCGGGCGCAAGGAGCTTTGTTTTTGCATATCCCGCAAGCTCCTTTGCAGGCTTTCCGAGAAGTCCTTGAGGTGCGGAGAAATATACCTGTACGACTTCCTTACCTGCCATGTCGCCGGTATTCTTTACCTTTACGCTTACATTGATATCTTCACCGTCATTTGTAACGCTGTCCGCACTCATTTCAAATGTGGTGTATGAAAGACCGTAGCCGAATTCATAGTTTACCTTTGTATATTCCGGATCGAAGGTCTCAAAGTATCTGTAGCCGTTGTAGATGTCTTCGGTATAATTTACATACCCTTGAGCTTCGGCAAAAGTCTGCGCCGAAGGATAATCGTCGTAGGATCTAAGGAATGTATCGGTAAGTTTTCCGGAAGGATTAACATCACCGGTCACAATATCCGCAAAGGCAAGACCGCCCTCAACACCCGGAAGCCAAGCCATAATGAGCGAGTCTGCCGTAGCATAGTCCTTGAAGAATGAAGTATCAACAGCCGTACCTGCGTTTATTACAATGATGAAGTTGTCAAAGCCTGCCGCATCAATTTTTGCAAGATTTGCCGCTTCAATGTCGGATATGTAATAGTCACCCTTGACAGCCTGTCTGTCACTGCCTTCACCCTGTATTCTGCGGATGAAATAGATGGCGGTATCGCTGTTTGTGCGGGCTGTGGCAACATCCTCATCGGTGAGTGCATACTCGGTGAGTGTCGGCTTTGTTGTTCCTGCGGCTTCCGCATCTGCGACAGCCTTTTCCCATTCGTCGTAGATATCCTTATACACCTTTGCGATATCCTTATCAACAGTCAGCTTTCCGTTTTTCTCGGCATCAAGCATACCGTAAAGGAAATTCACCTTGTATTCTGTATTGATGATACCGGAGCCTGTTCCGCCCGCAACATAGTCTATCTGACCTATGCCGAAAAGAGCCACATTTGCTTGTGAAGCAAGAGGAAGTGTGTTGTTCTTATTTTCAAGAAGCACCATACCTTCTCCCGCAGCATCGCGTGCAAGGGGGAAATTCTCGGAAACGAGGGGATTATACCCTGCAAAGTCGTAGTTTTGCTCTGTGAGTGCCGAGGATGTAAGTATCATGCTCTGTGCAAGAAGTGCACCGGAAAGAAGTAATGCAAACAGCTTTTTCATGATGTTCTGTCCTTTCATTCTGCCTGTATTTCATTTTAAACAACAGTTTCTATATTAAATATTATATCTTTGTACACGTCAATTGTAAATGGATTCATTTTATGGCAATATGGATTATTTTTCAAAAAATGTATTGACATAGGTGCTTGCGGGATATATAATGTATATATGAAGCAAAAGTATTGTCGCAGGAAAGGGGAACCGATATGCATATAACCTACTACGACGGCTCGAATGATATTCCCTATTGCCGTGAGCCTACAGAATACATTACCGTAAGCTACTGTGATATCTCGGATCACCGACCGCCACGGCAATATTATGATATGCACACGACAGAGCGAAAGAACGGACGGACAGATTATTATATCCTTTTCGTCATAAGCGGAAGCATTACGGTAAGTGTAGACGGCAATGACTACAAGGCGGAAAAAGGCGATCTTGTGATATATTATCCCAACATTCCGCAGAAGATAGTCAAAAGAAAATCCGACAATCCGGCAAACTATTGGATACACTTCAACGGCTATGCCATTCCGGAAATGCTGTCACAGTGCGGACTTGCGAAAAGCGGAGTATATACTGTCGGAAAGACGGATGTCATCTCGGACATATTCAAGCAGATGATACTCGCCCAGAGGCTTGCAAGAAATAAGATACATATAAATTCGCTTTTCATGCGTTTCCTGTCGGAGATAGCCTCCTCGGAGGAGACCATGATGCCAGAAGATCCGTTGAGTATATCGCAGGCAGAAAGAATAGTACAGGGCATAATACAGATGGAATGGGAATACCAAAAGCCGAGAAGGATCTCCGAATATGCAAAGCTCTGCGGTATGAGTCCGGGGAGGTTTTCCGTTGTATTCAAGGAAGCCACCGGCAAGACACCGCAGAGATTCATCGAGGATATAAGGATATCAAAGGCGCGCGAGATGCTTATAAACACCTCTCTTTCAATGTCCTGCGTTGCGGAGAATGTGGGATTCCGAGATCCGCTGTACTTCAGCAGGGTATTCAGACGTTCTGTGGGTATGTCCCCGACGGAATACAGGAAGAACAAGCTGTATTTTGAAAAGGGAGATATGTGACGGACAGTTTGAGTATTAAATATCATTACGAAAAAAGACACATCATACGGAAAAACTCCGACATGGTGTGTCCTTATTTTATGTATCTTTATTCCCTTAAACCTTCGCACCGAGATTTATCACTGCGATGCCGTCTCTTTTCTGTGCATATTCGAGAACTTTCACAGCACCGCCGAAGGAGCGTTCCACAAAGCACAGAAGAAAGTCGGAATTGCGTACCATATACTGATTGGCTTTGATGATACGCAGACTCTTAGGTGTCTTTTCCGGAATATCTGCGATGATGATGCTGTCGTAATTGTTGTAATACTGTTCCCTGTATTCATTGATGCTCGCGGTAAGATAAGGTATGATCAGCTCCAGCTTTATGTTGGGATATCTGTCCTTCAAGGCTCTTACGGCTTTTGCTGAAAGGGCATCGAAATCGCCGTAGTTTCCGACACGGAATATGTTTACACCTTCTTTAAGGATTAGTTCTTCCGTTGCGGAAAGGAGCTTTTGATAGATATTGTCCTTGTTGTATATATCCGAGTGCCCGGCGAAACAGCATATCTTGTCCAAGTGAGGTCACCTCTTTTTATATTTGAACAAACGAAAACACCATGTTCGAGTGTAAAAACAATCAATTTGAGTGTATTATACCACAATAAACTACAAAAGTCAATCTATTCTGTTGTTTTTACCACTTGCGGGAGTGTCGATAAAAACGAGAGATAAGGGTATAATATTAATCAAGAGGTGAGTGCTGTGAAGAATGAACATTTTGATATCTGGCTTGATATAGGTCTGAACATTTTGCATTACAGAAAAGAGCAAGGCATGACGCAGATGCAGCTTGCGGAAAAGGCAAATATCAGCAAGAATCATATGCAAAGGATAGAAACCGCAGCCTGTTCATGTACCCTCGATACGCTTATTGATATCGCCGATGCGCTGAATATACCGCTGAAAAAATTGTTTGAATTTAAAGACTGAGAGACTTTTTCCGAGAGAGGAAGTCTCCTTTCTTTTTGTGCGGTAAAGAATATCAAAAAAACAGGCATATACGAAAAGATCCGCCTTCCGATAAGAGAAGCGGATCTTAATTTTTTGTTTGAGTTTTAACTATCCTTGGGGGTGTCGGATTACGAAGTAATCCTTTGGATTACTTTGCGGACTCTTCAACAGCAACCGCAAGGATACCCGGATACAGAGGTCATGAACCTTGAATTTCGCTCTCGCGAGCAACCGATCAATTGATCAACCGTGTTTTTTGGGACATAGATCTGCTATGAAGGATGCAAGCGAGGTTATGTTTTTCTTTGATGTTTTGATCTTTATAACGCTGTTGCAGACATCATTGTGATAAATACATACGTAATAGCTTTTGCTGTTTTTGGAGTTTTCTATTATCGGACGGATACCTGTGATAACAATTGTCTTGATGATGAAGATATTGGTATCCTCCATATAAAACAAGTACTTTTCGTTGCAACGCAATTCGCCTTTTGCATAACGGCATTTCTCGGTGTTTGAAAGACTATCTTCCATGTCTGCCGTATTACCTGTTTTCCCCGCCAAAAGCATAAAATCAGCAAATTCTTTGTTCTTTACCGCACTTTTAATTGATGATATGAAAGCAAATATAAATATGATCCCAATGACTAAGGCGATTGAGGATATAACAAAATTAGGTACGGGAATTCCGCTGTTG
>SVQR01000153.1 GCA_015065225.1 Oscillospiraceae bacterium
GATGCATCGGATTTGTAAAGGTCAACGCCAAGGAACTTGATGCCTCTTGCATAGGCTTCGTTCATCAGCTGAAGCGTAGGATACATATCCTTTTCCTTGGGTGATGCTTCATTGCCCTTGTTATCTCTGTCACGCATTACCGCTTCAACGTTCTTCTTACCGCCCATACATATTCCCGCTTCAAATCCGCCGGGTGCTACAGAAAAGAACGCCGCATAAAATTCAAGCGGTCTGTAAACCTTGAACCATCCGAGACGAAGTGCCGACATAACGTAAGCTGCGGCGTGTGCTTTCGGGAACATATACTTTATCTTTTCACAGGAGCCTATATACCATTCCGGCACATCGTGGGCACGCATCTCTTCTTTCCAACCCTCCCACTTGTCACAGTCGCCCTTTGCAACCTTTCCTTTTCTTACGGCTTCCATTATATTGAACGCCATAGAGCTGTCAAGACCGTGATAGATGAGGTAGACCATGATACTGTCACGCGTACCAACGACCTCTGAAATAGTACATATGCCGTCGTGGATAAGCTCCTGGGCATTTCCGAGCCATACGTCAGTTCCGTGTGAAAGTCCCGATATCTGTAAAAGGTCGGAAAAGTTCTTGGGTTTTGATTCAACGATCATACCTCGAACGAATTTCGTACCAAATTCGGGAAGTCCGAATGTACCTACCTCACTGCCAATATCTTCCGGGGATACACCAAGTGATTTCGTGGAAATGAACAGCTCCATAACCTGTTTGTCAAACAGCGGAAGATCAAGGGAGTTAAGTCCTGTATATTTTTCCATTACTCTGTACTTGGTGGGAACATCGTGTCCCAGAAGGTCAAGTTTGAGAATAGTATCGTGGAGATATGAGAATGCAAAGTGGGTTGTAACTGTGTCTGCATTTGGGTCATCAGCAGGATGCTGTACCGGAGTAAAATCATAAACACTGTATTCTCTGGGGATAACTATGATTCCGCCCGGATGCTGTCCCGTGGTGCGCTTTACGCCTTCACAGCCCTTTGATAACCTTGTTTCCTCGGCTTTGTTAAGCTGAATACCCTTTTCTTCGCAGTATTTCTTTACAAAGCCATATGCCGTCTTTTCGGCAAGAGTGCCGAGAGTTCCGGCTCTGAACACCTGTCCTTCTCCGAAAAGAACTTCTGTATGCTTATGCGCCAATCCCTGAACATCACCGGAGAAATTAAGGTCTATATCCGGAGATTTATCTCCTTTGAAGCCGAGGAATGTTTCAAACGGAATATCATGTCCGTCGTGATACATCGGTTCACCGCATACGGGACAATCCTTATCGGGAAGGTCAAATCCCGAACCAACGGAACCGTCTGCAATAAATTCCGAATGCTTACACTTACGGCAAAGATAATGCGGAGGCAGTGGGTTAACTTCCGTAATGCCGCCCATCGTCGCGGCAAATGATGAGCCAACCGAGCCTCGTGAACCAACCTGGTATCCCCTTTCCTCAGAAAAAGCTATAAGTCGCCTTGCAATGACATACAAAGGTGCAAAACCGTTTGATATAATAGACGTCAGTTCACGATCAAGTCTCTTTTCAACTATTTCCGGAAGCGGATCTCCGTACATATCCTTGGCTTTTGTATAACAGTTATTTTTAAGTTCTTCTTCCGCACCTTCCATGTGAGGCGGATAGTTTCCCTCGGGGATCGGACGTATCACCTCTACCATATCGGCAATCTTTCTTGTATTGGTTACAACAACTTCATATGCCCTGTCACCGAGATAATCGAATTCTGCAAGCATTTCTTCGGTCGTTCTCATATATAGAGGGATATGCTTATCCGCATCCTTCATCTTCTTTGAAGCAAGAAGCACCTGACGGTATATCTCATCCTCAGGATTGCGGAAGTGAACGTCTCCCGTTGCAACAACAGGCTTTCCGAGCTTATCGCCCAATTCAATTACCCTACGGTTAATATTCTTCAGCTCTTCCACATCCTTGACATCGCCGTTCTCAATAAGGAACATATTATTGCCAAGAGGCTGTATCTCAAGATAGTCGTAGAATTCCGCAATTTCTATCAATTCATTTTCCGGCTTACCTGCCACGATAGCGGAATACAGTTCACCGGCTTCGCAGGCAGATCCGATTATAAGACCTTCACGGTACTGTGACAACAGAGTCTTGGGGATTCTGGGATATCTGAAGAAATAATCAAGATAGGACATAGATACAAGTCTGTACAGATTCTTAAGTCCCACAAGATTCTTAACGAGGATTATCTGATGATAGGTACGGAGCTTTTTGGGGTCTGTTCCGGTGGACATAACCTCCGACAGCTCGGACATCTTGGTAATACCCTCATTAATCAGTTTCTTCGCCATCTTGTCAAAGATCATTGCGAGCATTCTTGCATCATCACTTGCTCTGTGGTGATTGAAGTCACCCAGATCAAAGTACTTTGCAACGGAATCAAGTGTATGTCGATTAAGGTCATTGTTTACATATCGTGATACAGCAACGGTATCAAGATATGTTACCTTAAGAAGTCTTTGTAGCTTTTCGGCCGCGGCACGAAGGAAGCTAACGTCAAAGGATGCATTATGAGCTACAAGAATGGCATCGCCGCAGAATTCCATAAATTTGTCGTAGACCTCCCCTATTGTCGGGGCATCCTTTACCATTTCATCCGAGATACCTGTTATCTCCGTGATCTTTTCGGGGATCGGCATTTCCGGATTTACAAATGTACAGAATTCATCGTATATCTCACCGTTTCTGTATTTTACAGCACCTATTTCCGTTATGGCACAGTTCTGAGGTGATGTACCCGTTGTTTCAAGGTCAAATATTACAAATTCGTCCGAACCGAAAAGTGCATCCTGTTCGCCGTATACAGCACGGGCATTGTCATCAACAAAGTATGCTTCTATACCGTAGATGACTTTTACTTCGCTTCCGAGCTTTTCGCGGGCAAGCATTGATTGAGGAAACGCCTGAAGATTTCCGTGGTCGGTTATTGCAACTGCACCCTGTCCCCATTTCTGTACCTGCTTTATTATATCCTTCGGGTCGGCGGTCGCATCCATTGCGGACATATTTGTATGAAGATGTAGTTCTACTCTCTTTTCGGGGGCATTATCCTTTCTTTCTTTCGTACCTATTTTTGAAAATGCCGTGGGTTTGAATACCGTCGGGAATGACTGATCAAAGGTATCAACAGAGCAGTTTCCCGTCATTGCATATACTCCGCCCTCTTCTATCTTTGAATAATCGCCGTCTTCATCCACATTGTATATGGTCTTACATACCATAGATGCGTCGTTATCGGTTATGTAGAATATCAGAAGATACTTTTCACCGCTCTTCAACAGCTTCTTTTCCGTATAGAATACCCGTCCCATGATGGTAACTTTTTTGGATTCCGCATCAAGGTTTCTTATCGGTGTTATATCAAAATTCTTGATTATACCGTGGCAAGGCTCCGGATCGGAAATATCAAACACCATATTTCCCGACTTTGCGATTCCTTCGTCATAATTGACCTCACACTTTGGTTCTGCATCGAGAAGTGAGTTTTTCTTCGGGACAAAATCAGGCGGCAGTTCTACCTTCTGACGATATTTTCCGTAGCCTCCGCCCTGTCCTTGACCTGAGCTCTGATTTGGCTGTTCAGGTGGCGGCTCTCTTCTGACTTCATTAGGATCGTAATGAATTACAGGTACAGGATTCATGGCTCTGAATTCATCATATTCAAGGGTGGTCTTACCTGAGAAGATTATCTTTTTTGAAAGCCCGAACCATTCATAAATGATCTTAGAGATATCTTCATCACAGCCTGCATATGTAAGTATTCCAAGACCTCCGTTACGGAGCTTTATTACAATTGAAGTATCATCCTCAACAACGCTTGCCAGTTCATCAAATGAAGATGTATCAACGATACTTATCTCACCGTTGTCTGCAGGCATTGATGCAAACTCTGCTGTTGCACCGTTAAAAAAGCCCCTTCCGAATGCACTTCTTGATTTGAATTCGGAAAGTATATCCGCCATTTTATCTATGGAAAATACTTCCTCGGGGTATTTAGGATTTATCTTTACACCACCGGCATTATGTGCGATTTTTATGCTCTCGCATATTTCACCGAGAGATGAATAAGCTATGTATTCCGGAAATGAGATAACAAGATCTATCAGCTTTTGTGCTTTATCGACACGAAGCTTGTAATCGGTCATTTTGGAAAGTATCTTAGCCTGTTCTTCATCCGGTGTGTATTTTGAAAATTTCTTAAGGAATGAGTTATACATTATTTATCCTCCGCCATGACATTTGTCACGACATTGCTTCTACTTCCTTCAATATTCTGTCTATAACTTCAGATTCGGGTATCTTGCCGACTGCCTCACCTTTTTTGAAAAGTAATGCCTCGCCTTTACCGCCCGCTACCCCGATATCTGCTTCTCTTGCTTCTCCGGGACCGTTTACCGCACATCCCATGACAGCGACAGTTATATTTTTATTTACGGAATCGAGATGTTCATGCAGTTTATTGGCAATACCTATAACATCATAGTCACATCTTGCGCAGGTCGGGCATGAGATAATGTTTACGCCATCGCGAAGTCCAATGGATTTGAGGAGGTCTCTTGCGGCGTAAACCTCCCTGGCACAGTTTTCAGTCAATGATACCCTTATCGTATCGCCTATACCGTCGCAAAGAAGCGAACCGATCGCACAGCTTGATTTTATTATTCCGAAACGCTCTGTCCCCGCCTCAGTAAGTCCGAGATGAAGGGGATAATCATACTTTTGCGAGAACAGTCTGTTTGCAGCTATCGTTGTCTGAACATCTGACGATTTGATTGATACAACAGTATTATAAAAATCATATCTCTCAAGCAGCTCCAGATGATAAGATGCACTTTCCACCAATGCTTCGGGAGTAGGCTTTCCATACTTTGCGAGAATATGCTTTTCGAGTGACCCTGCATTTACGCCTATTCTTATGGGAATATTCTTCTTCTTACAAATATCCACAACAGCTTTTACGTTCTCATCACTTCCGATATTTCCGGGATTAATTCTGACTTTATCTATCCCATATTCTGCACTTTTGATCGCCAGCTTGTGATTAAAATGTATATCTGCAACAAGAGGAATATTTGTATTCTCTTTAAGATACGGGATACTTGCGGCAGATTCCTCATCCGGAACCGAAAAACGTACTATCTCACATCCCGCTTTCTCAAGCTCAAGTATCTGTGCAAGCGTTGCTTCCCTGTCCCGAGTTTTGGCAAAAGTCATTGATTGGATCGCTATGGGAGAATCGGAACCTATATATATATTCCCTATCTTTATTTTCTTTGTGCTTCTTCTTTTCATATCCGCTCTTATCCTCCTATTAGCCTTACAATGTCATTGAAGGTAACAAACACCATGAACAGCATCAGAACGACCAATCCGACAAAATGAATATATCCTTCATGCTCAGTCTTCATCGGTTTTCCGCGAATAAGCTCTATCAGGATAAAGAATATCCTTCCGCCATCAAGTGCGGGAAAAGGAAGCAGATTCATTATACCGAGGTTTATTGTCAGCAGCATGATAAATGACAGTATAACCTGAACACGGTAATCCGATTTTGTTTGTTTAACCGTATCATCAAGGATCTTCACGGTTCCGACAGGTCCGGAAATAGCCTCCATGCCGTATCTTCCGCTGATGGTATCTATCAAAGTCTCATATATCATTCTGACTTTTGAAACGGTCTGCATAAATATCTGATGAATAATTGTCAAGGGTGATCTGTCAAGTGTATCGGGAATTATAAAGTTTGGATTTGCAAATACTATCCCGTTATCTGTGAAAGTCGGAAATCTGTAATCCTTTATCACGGTTCTGACGCCGTCTCTTATTACTGTAATATCAGTAGGCTCTGCTCCGACACGCATAATTTCAAAGGTAAGATCGTCATATATGCGTATATCCTCATTACCTACCCTTATAATACTGTCACCGACCATAAGACCGTTTCCGGCAAAACTACAATCCGTTGCATAATTTCTGCCGTTATCGTCCTGATAAACGAATCCTTCGACAGTAGTACCGTAGAAAACATCCTGCTGAAGCACCAGAACAGTCATGATCACAAAACCGAGTATGATATTCATTGCAGCGCCTGCGAACATGACAATAAATCTCTGCCACGCAGGTCTTTTGCACAAGGCTACAGCAGCATCGTCATCTCCCTCAAGTCTGTCCTCTCCGACCATGCTGACATATCCGCCGATCGGCAGAAGTCTCAGAGAATATTTAATGCCACTTTTTCGAGACGTATGTGAAAATATCGCAGGTCCCATTCCAAGGGCAAATTCATTCACACCTATCTTAAAAAGTCTTGCCGTAATATAATGTCCGAACTCATGTATGAATATGAGTAACCCAAAGATAAGTATTACACCGATTATTGTAAGGATCATCAATTGCTTCCTCCGATTGAATTGTGCTTTTTATTATATTCAATTCTTTTGTCATTTATCCTAATTCAACGGCTTTTTCACGAACAAGTTCACGAGCTGTTTCATCAGCACGAAGAATGTCTTCAAGAGTCGCCTGTGAATTATTCGAATCATAGCTGTCGAGGGCATATTCTATAAGATCAAAAATGTCGGTAAATCTTATCTTTTCCTGCATAAAAAGATCAACACAAGCTTCATTTGCTCCGTTGAAAACGGCAGGAAGTACTCCACCTGCACGCACAGCCCTTCTCGCCAGATTAACAGAAGGAAATGCGTTATTATCAACATCATAGAACGTGAGCTTTGCGGTTTTTGCAAGATCAAGTGTAGGAGTAAGTCCGGGAAGCTTATTAGGATATGTCAACGCATACTGTATACACAATCTCATATCCGGAACAGCCATCTGTGCCATCACCGAGCCGTCAACAAAGCTTGCCATAGAGTGCACTATGCTCTCTCTGTGAACAAGAACATCTATACGATCCTCAGGTATTCCGAAAAGGCGTACTGCTTCAATAAGTTCCAAGCCCTTATTTACAAGAGTAGAAGAATCTATCGTGATCTTTTTTCCCATACTCCAGTTAGGATGTGTAAGGGCATCTTTAAGCTGTACATTTCGAAGCTGTTCACGGGTCTTTCCGAACATCGAGCCGCCCGAAGCGGTAATTATCAGCTTTGAAATTTCCGATTTGTTTTTGCCGTCTATACATTGATGTATTGCGCAATGCTCACTGTCAACGGGAAGCATTGCAACATTATTTTCACTTATTAATCTGTTTACTATATCACCTGCCGCAACAAGTGTCTCTTTGTTGGCTATGGCGATATTTTTCTTAGCCTTGATGGCAGCCTGTGTCGGAAGAAGTC
>SVQR01000007.1 GCA_015065225.1 Oscillospiraceae bacterium
ATGATATAACAGGAACAGCACAAAAAGAGATCAAAGCCCTTAATTCCTGGGAGAGTTCCCGATGAAGATGCGACAAACAGCGCGAAAGAAATAAAAAATGCCGTTATAAAAGAAAGTATCACGCGTGAACGCCACGATTCGGAGAAATTGTCCGACAAAAGAATCTTCCTTATTATATATATAAGAGTATTAACACCGAAAAAAGCAAATCCCAGCGCAGGATATGTAAGAGTTGCCGCGGCACTTCCGGCGTAAACAAAAAAAGAGAGCCTTCCCGATGCAATAAGAAGCGCAAGTCCCAACGGATATGCCATGCTGTCGATGCCGCATATTCCGAAAAGGAAGCCTGCACAGCAAAGTCCGATGCACCTGCTTATCATGATGATATTGGTGACTGTCTTTTCTTCGCACAGTTTCTTTATCGGTGCACAGCTCAGAAATGCATCCGTCGTTCGTTTTATAAAGGATGACACCCTCTTTGATGACTTCTCCCACATTTTCAGCAGCCGTTCCGTTATACTTTCGCCTGATTTTTTCGTACTGTTCATTTTTCTGTCCTCACTTTTTGTCGTTTTTCCTGTTATAAGCTCCGTTTTCCGACGTATCCTGCCGTATCGGCACAGCTTTTGACGGCGAAAATTTCAACTTATTCTTGAATCGCTATCATATTACTACAACATATGGGCAATTATTTGTCGAAGTATACCCAATATATCGAATTTACAATTTAGTTACAATTTTCTTGTGATAATATCTTGACAAATAAAGACAAATATAGTATACTGTCAAGGCTTGATGTGCGATGAAGCGGGAGGTTGCGGTGAGCTGACCGAAAGGAAGGCAACAGCCGGTAATTTCCGTGGAGTATGTCCGACAACCGGGCGACAGCAAATACTGAGCCACAAACAAATGCGCTCCGACTAAACAATCCTTTCAAGCAGGGAAGTGTCTTCGGGAGGCGGTTTGTTACGGCTTTTGGTTCTTTCTTAACATTCAGGCACGGAACGGCACGCATTTACGTGTACGCCGTGGGACGATTGTGCGCAAAGATATCTTCATGTTGGAAATCTGTGCGTTTAAAAGTAAAGAAGTCAAAGAAGCTACCCGGATTTTTCCCCCATTTCGGATTGGGAAGAATTCGGTTTTTATTCGGGCAAAACATGAAACGCCCGGATGGGTGTTCAGAATTTTCTGTGTCACATTTATTATTCAGAGCCGAAAGTTGAGAATCGGCAAAAATTTTAAAGGAGGCAAAACAGAAAATGGCAAACGAGAAGATCAGAATCAGACTTAAGGCGTATGACCACACACTTATCGATCAGGCTGCTGAAAAGATAGTTGAAACAGCAAAGAGAAACGACGCTAAGGTATCCGGTCCTATTCCGCTCCCCACAGAAAAGGAGATCGTAACAATTCTCCGTGCTGTACACAAGTACAAGGACGCAAGAGAACAGTTCGAATTCCGTACACACAAGAGACTTATCGACATTCTCAAGCCCACACAGAAGACAGTAGACGCTCTTATGAGCCTCGAACTTCCTGCAGGCGTTGAAATTGAGATCAAGCTCTAAGCGAAACATTTACCCATCGCTTTAACTTCCTTAAATAAAAGAGTCTCCGTTACAGGCACTTGAGTTTATGGAAATTAAATAGTCTGCATCCGCTTTTGCCGGCGATGTAAGACAACCCCTGATTTATCAGCGGTCACGTTGGCGAGCTGCCCGGAGGACAAAGAACATACCTCAATAGGCAAATTCAAGGCACGCCAACCAATAACCTAAGGAGGAAAACAAAATGAAAAAGGCAATTATCGGCAAGAAGCTCGGAATGACTCAGATCTTTGACGAAAACGGAAACGTAATCCCCGTAACAGTCATCGAAGCAGGTCCCTGTCCCGTAGTTCAGAAGAAGACAGTTGAAAACGACGGTTACGACGCAGTTCAGCTCGGCTTCATGGACATCGCGGAGAGAAAGGTAACAAAGCCTGTGAAGGGTCACTTCGCAAAGGCAAACATCTCCCTCAAGAAGCACCTCAAGGAATTCAAGCTTGACGATGCAGCTAACATGAATGTTGGCGACGAAGTTAAGGCTGACGTATTCGCAGCAGGTGAAAAGGTTGACGTAACAGGTATCACAAAGGGTCACGGATTCTCCGGCGTAACAGTTCGTTGGAACTCCAGCACTCAGGAAAAGACTCACGGTGTAGGTCCTATCCACAGACACATCGGTTCAATGGGCGTTATCGACCCTGCAAGAGTCTTCAAGAACAAGCACATGCCCGGTCAGTACGGTCATGAACAGGTTACAACACTCAACCTTGAAGTAGTTAAGATCGACGCTGAAAAGAACCTCATCGCTATCAAGGGCGCAGTTCCCGGAAAGCGCGGCGGTATCGTATTCATCCGTTCGGCCGTAAAGTAATCGAAGGAGGAAGAATAAATGCCTAACGTAAAGATGTATGATATGGCAGGAAACGAAAAGGGCGAAATTACTCTCGCTGAAGGCATATTCGGTATCGAAGTAAATGTTCCCGTTCTTCATTCCGTTATCCGTGCATATCTTTTGAATCAGAGACAGGGTACACAGAGTACCAAGACAAGAGCTGAAGTTTCCGGCGGCGGTATCAAGCCCTGGAAGCAGAAGGGTACAGGTCGTGCAAGACAGGGATCCACAAGATCTCCTCAGTGGACACACGGCGGTATCGCATTCGGACCTAAGCCCCGTGACTGGAGAGTTTCCATCAACAAGAAGGTAAAGAGACTTGCAATGCAGTCTGCTTTCTCCTCCAAGGCTGAAGAAGGAAAGATCGCAGTTATCGATGCTCTCGCAATGACAGAATACAAGACAAAGACAATAGCTGGTATGCTCAAGGCTCTCGGCGCAAAGAAGGCTCTCATCGTTCTTCCCGAAGTTGATAAGTTTGTTGTAGCATCCGCTTCCAACATTCCCGGAGTAAAGACAGCTATTCCCGGAACACTCAACGCTTACGACATCCTCAAGTATGATATGCTTATCCTCGCTAAGGATGCAGTAGCTAAGATCGAGGAGGTATACGCATAATGAAGACAATGCATGACGTAATCATCCGCCCGATTATCACAGAAGCAAGTATGGACAGACTCGCAGACAGAAAGTACACTTTCAAGGTAGCGGCTGATTCCAACAAGATCGAGATCAAGAAGGCTTGCGAAGAGCTTTTCGGCGTTAAGGTTGAAAAGGTTACAGTAATCAATATGAAGTCCAAGAGCAAGAGAGTCGGATACCACTTCGGCGAAACTTCCGAATGGAAGAAGGCTATAGTTAAGCTTACCGAAGATTCCAAGACAATCGAGTTCTTCGACGAAATGATGTAATTTACAAAACAAGACGGAAACTGCACAAGGGTATCGGATACGGCAGGACGGTACAGCAAACATAAAAACTTGTGCAAAGAAAGAAACTGCCGAGAAATGGAGTAATCATGGCTAACAAGACATTTAAACCTACTACTCCGGCCAGAAGAAATATGACTGTTCCGGGCTTTGAGGAAATTACAAAGAAGACTCCCGAAAAAAGCCTTATTACAGTTCTTAAGAAGCATGCCGGACGTAATAATACAGGTAGAATCACCGTTCGTCACCAGGGCGGCGGCAACAGAATAAAGTACAGAATCATCGACTTCAAGAAGAACATTCAGGATGTTCCCGCAAAGGTTCTCGGAATCGAATACGATCCCAACAGATCCGCTTACATCGCTCTTCTTCAGTACGAAACAGGCGAAAAGACATACAGCATCGCTCCCGTAGGTCTCACTGCAGGCGACACTGTAATCAACAGCGCAAATGCAGATATCAAGGTTGGTAACGTACTTCCTATCGCAAACATCCCCGTAGGTACAGTTATCCACAACATCGAGCTCTATCCCGGTAAGGGCGCTCAGCTCGTTCGTTCTGCAGGTGTTTTCGCACAGCTCATGGCTAAGGAAAACGGCGTTGCACAGGTAAGACTTCCCTCAGGTGAAGTAAGAATCGTAAGACTTGACTGTAAGGCAACTATCGGTCAGGTAGGCAACACCGAACATGAGAACATCAAGATCGGTAAGGCAGGTAAGAAGCGTCACATGGGCATCCGTCCTACAGTAAGAGGTTCCGTAATGAACCCCTGCGACCATCCTCACGGTGGTGGTGAAGGACGTGCACCTATCGGTAGACCCACTCCTGTTACACCTTGGGGCAAGCCTACTATCGGTTACAAGACCAGAAATAAGAAGGCAAGAACCAACAAGTTCATCGTTAAGAGAAGAAACGACAAGTAATATAGCGGCGTAAAAGCGGTGACAAAAACATCCGCAAACGCTCTCCAAAATCTTACAAGGAGGCAAACAAATGAGCAGAAGCATCAAGAAGGGACCCTTCGTCGAAGCAAAGCTTTTCGCAAGAATTGAAGATATGAACGCTAAGGGCGAAAAGAGAGTTCTTAAGACATGGTCCAGATCTTCCACAATATTCCCTCAGTTCGTAGGACACACAATCGCTGTTCATGACGGCAGAAAGCACGTTCCGGTATATGTAACAGAAGACATGGTCGGACACAAGCTCGGCGAATTCGCTCCCACAAGAACATTCAAGGGACACGCTGGTACAAAGACATCCAACAATGGCTAAGAAGCAATTTCAGCGAAATTGCTTTGAAGAAAATTTGCTTTAGCAAATTTCTTCCCCAAGCACATGATAAAAGGTGTGCATGAAATTGTTGATAACACAGATATAGCGCAAACGGCGGTTCGCGAAGAACGAGTCGCAAGAGTTTTGCGAAAGGAGGAAAATAACAAATGGAAGCAAAGGCTTATCTTAATGATTTAAGAATTTCTCCCAGAAAAGTTAAAGTAGTTCTTGATATAATCAGAGGCAAGGACGTAGCAACAGCTATGGGTATCCTCATGAATACAAGAAAGGCAGCTTCGGAGCCCGTACTTAAGCTCCTCAAGTCTGCTGTGGCTAATGCCGAGAACAATCAGAGCATGGACGTAACTAAGCTCTACGTTTCTCAGTGCTTTGTAACACCCGGCAGAACAGCCAAGAGAATCATGCCCCGTGCACAGGGTAGAGCTTTCAGAATACTCAAGAGAAGCTCTCACATCACTATCGCAGTGGCTGAAAAAGAGTAATCAAAACTCTTAAACCTCAAAGTGCATCGGATAAGATGCAAAATCTACAAGGAGGATAATTACGAAATATGGGACAGAAAGTCAATCCCCACGGTCTTCGCGTGGGCGTAATAAAGAACTGGGACTCCAGATGGTTCGTAAAGGACGAAGCATTCGGTGATACACTCGTAGCTGACTATAAGCTCAGAACATGGCTTAAGGAAAAGCTCAAGAAGACAGGAGTTCCGAAGATCGAGATCGAAAGAGACGGCAAGGGCAAGGTAAAGGTAGTGATCCACTGCGCAAAGCCCGGCACGATCATCGGTAAGGGCGGCGAAGAACTCACAAAGCTCAACAAGGAAGTTGATGCATTTGTAGGCTCTCACGTTGCAATCAAGGTTGAAGAAGTTAAGTTCGTTGATCTGGACGCACAGCTCGTTGCAGAAAACGTAGCTTCTCAGCTTGAAAACAGAATCGCATTCAGACGTGCAATGAAGCAGGCTATCGGCAGAACAATGAAGCTTGGTGCAAGAGGTATCAAGATCATGTGCTCCGGACGTCTTAACGGTGCTGAAATCGCAAGAAGCGAATCCTACCATGAAGGTACAATTCCGCTTCAGACAATCAGAGCCGATATCAACTACGGTTTTGCAGAAGCTGATACAACCTACGGTAAGATCGGTATCAAGGTATGGATCTACCAGGGCGAAGTTCTTCCCACAGTAAAGAAGGACAGACCCAGACGCGACAGACGCGACGACAGACGTGGCGACAGACCCGCAAGAAGAGAACACAAGGAAGGGGGAGCTAACTAATGTTAATGCCGAAGAGAGTAAAGTTCAGAAGAGTTCACAGAGGCAGAATGAAGGGCAAGGCAATGCGCGGTAACACAGTTACCAACGGTACCTTCGGTCTTCAGGCAACAGAACCCGGCTGGATCACAAGCAATCAGATAGAAGCTGCCCGTATCGCAATGACAAGATACATCAAGCGTGGCGGTCAGGTATGGATAAAGATATTCCCCGACAAGCCCGTAACAGAAAAGCCCGCTGAAACTCGAATGGGTTCAGGTAAGGGTTCACCCGAGTACTGGGTAGCTGTAGTTAAGCCCGGCAGAGTAATGTTCGAGATGGACGGCATCTCCGAAGAAGTTGCTCGTGAGGCTATGCGTCTTGCTTCTCACAAGCTTCCCATCAAGTGTAAGTTCGTGAAGAAGGAAGAAACTGTAGAGGAGGCATAAGGCTTTATGAAAATAACGGAAATCAGAGAAAAATCTTCCGCTGAACTTGTGGAGCTTTTGAAGCAGCAGAAAGCTGAACTCTTCAACCTCCGTTTTCAGCACGCAATAAACGCTCTCGACAATCCCCAGAAGATCGTCGAAACAAAGAAGACTATCGCCAAGATCCACACGGTAATCACCGAAAAGGAAAAGCAGGCGTAAGCGGGAAGGAGTAAGACAAGATGGAAAGAAATCTCAGAAAGACCAGAGTTGGTCGTGTTGTATCTGATAAGATGCAGAAGACTATCGTTGTAGCCATCGAAGATAACGTTAAGCACCCGCTTTACAAGAAGGTCATCAAGAGAACCGTTAAGTTTAAGGCTCACGATGAAAATAACGAATGCAGAATCGGCGACAAGGTAGAAATCATGGAAACAAGACCTCTCTCCAAGGATAAGAACTGGAGACTGGTAAGAATCATCGAAAAGGCTAAGTAATTTTCAACTGCGTTGAAAATTGAAGAATTCCTCGAATTCTTCTCACAGAATCAAAATTTCGAGATTCAGATCTAACCGAAATCAGAGCCCTGCGTGCAAAGACACGTATGGTATAAAATATGGAGGACACAAGAAATGTTACAACAGCAGTCAATGATGAAGGTTGCCGATAACACCGGCGCCAAGGAAATGATGTGCATTCGTGTGCTCGGCGGAACAGGCAGAAGATACGCTAGAATCGGAGACGTAGTCGTTTGCGCAGTCAAGAAAGCGACACCCGGCGGTGTTGTTAAAAAAGGTGACGTAGTAAAGGCAGTAGTCGTAAGAACAAAGCAGCCCCTTCGTCGTGCAGACGGCAGCTACATCAGATTTGATGAAAATGCAGCCGTAATAATCAAGGAAGACAAGAACCCCAGAGGTACACGTATCTTTGGACCGATCGCTAGAGAGCTCCGTGAAAAGGATTACCTCAAGATCCTTTCTCTTGCTCCCGAAGTACTTTAAGGAGGTCGCGTAAAATGGCAAAGCAGCTTACAAAATATCAGAAGAAGCTCGGCGTTCGTACAGGCGACACCGTAGTAATCATCTCCGGCGACGATAAGGGAAAGACCGGTAAGGTTCTTGAAGTATCTCCCGCAGAAGGCAAGATAATAGTAGAAGGCGTAAACATGATCACAAAGCATGTACGCCCCAGACGTGAAGGCGAAGAAGGCGGCAGAATCCAGGCAGAAGGCGCATTCTACGCATCCAAGGCAATGGTCGTATGCTCTAAGTGCAAGCACGGCGTAAGAGTTGGTCACAAGATCCTTGAGGACGGCTCAAAGGTTCGCGTTTGCAAAAAGTGCGGCACAGAACTTTAATCAGGGAGGTAACGTAAAATGGCTAGACTTACAGAGCTTTATAAGAACGAAGCAGCACCTGCCCTCATGAAGAAGTTCGAATACAAGAGCGTAATGCAGATCCCGAAGATCGACAAGGTAGTAATCAATGTCGGCGCAGGTGAAGCAAAGGATAACTCCAAGGTAATCGACAACATCATAAACGACCTCGGAATCATCACAGGTCAGAAGGCAGTTGCTACAATCGCAAAGAAATCCGTAGCTAACTTCAAGATCCGTCAGGGCATGAAGCTCGGCGCAAAGGTAACACTCAGAGGCGAAAGAATGTATGAGTTCCTCGACAGACTCTTCAACCTCGCTCTTCCGAGAGTTCGTGACTTCAAGGGCATCAATCCCGATTCCTTCGACGGCAGAGGAAACTACTCCCTCGGTCTCAAGGAACAGCTCATATTCCCCGAAATCGAATATGACAAGATCGATGCTATAAGAGGTATGGATATCGCAATCGTTACAACAGCTACAAATGACGAACACGCAAGAGAGCTTCTCGCTCTTATGGGCGCTCCGTTCGCAAAGTAATAAGAGGGGTAAGGAATTATGGCAAAGAAATCAATGGTATTAAAGCAGCAGAAGGAGCAGAAATTCTCCACACGCGAATACAACAGATGTAAGATTTGCGGCCGCCCCCATGCTTATATGAGAAAGTACGGCATCTGCCGTATCTGCTTCAGAGAACTCGCTTACAAGGGTCAGATCCCCGGAGTAAGAAAGGCAAGCTGGTAATCCGAAAGGATCAAGGCTTCCGGGAAAGTTCTCTCGGAATATAGAAACAAGTCCGAAAGGTCCTGCAGCCGCATAAGACAGAAGTCTTGTGAGAAGTGCAGAGCAAGGATACCGCGGACTGTAAATAAAGCATTATAAGGAGGCTTAACAATGCAGATCACAGACGTAATTGCGGATATGCTTACAAGAATCCGTAACGCAAGCTCCGCAAAGCACGAAACAGTTGACATCCCCGCATCCGGTACAAAGAAGGCAATAGCTGATATCCTCTGCGAGGAAGGCTATGTAGCAGGCTACCAGATCATTGAAGACGGCAAGCAGGGCATCATCAGAGTGACCCTTAAGTACATCGCAAAGAAGCCCGTAATCCAGGGCCTCAAGCGTGTATCCAAGCCCGGTCTTCGTATCTATGCAAGCTGCGAGGATATGCCCTCTGTAATGAAGGGACTCGGTACAGCTATCGTTTCCACTTCCAAGGGCATTATGACAGACAAGAAGGCAAGAAGAGAACACGTTGGTGGCGAAGTTCTTGCATTCGTGTGGTAATTCTTAAAACAACAACAATGGTGAGAAATCACCCGTACACGTTGCAATCGGCAGAAAAGGCGTGTATGTAATCTCAAAAATACAGATAGGAGAAATAATATGTCAAGAATCGGTAGACTGCCCATAACAGTTCCCGCAGGCGTAGAAGTAAAGCTTGACGGCGCAACTCTTACAGTTAAGGGCAAGAACGGCACTCTCACACAGACATTCCACCCTGATATGATCATCAAGGTTGATGCAGGTGTGATCACAGTAGAAAGACCTTCCGAAGAAAAGGCTCATAAGGCTCTTCACGGTCTTACAAGAACTCTCATCGCCAACATGATCGAAGGCGTAACAGAGGGTTACAAGAAGGAACTCGAAGTTGTAGGCGTAGGTTACAGAGTATCTATGGCAGGCACAAAGCTCATACTTGAGCTCGGTTACTCCCACAAGATCGAAATGGAACAGCCCGCTGGCATCAAGTTCGAAGTTCAGGAATCCAAGATCACAGTTTCCGGTGCAGACAAGCAGCAGGTAGGCCAGGTCGCAGCGGAAGTAAGAAGCAAGAGACCTCCGGAACCCTTCCATGGCAAGGGCGTCAAGTATGTTGATGAACATATCAGACGTAAGTCCGGTAAGGCAGGCAAATAACGGGAAGGAGAGTAAAGCACAATGGTATCAAGAAAAGATGCAAACGCTCAGAGAAAAAAGAGACACATCAGAGTGCGCGCGAAGATCTCCGGCACAGCAGCTCGCCCCCGTCTTTGCGTATACCGCTCGCTCAGTAACATTTATGTTCAGATCATTGATGACACCTGCGGTAAGACACTCGTAACAGCATCCAGTGTTGAAAAGGAATTCGGCAAGGCCGGCGGCAACAAGGAAGATGCTAAGAAGGTTGGAGAGCTCGCAGCAAAGAGAGCACTCGACAAGGGTATCGAAGAAGTAGTCTTCGACAGAGGCGGCTATCTCTACCACGGTAGAATCGCAGCTCTCGCAGAAGGCGCAAGAGAAGCAGGACTTAAATTCTAAGGAGGATTACCAATGGCTAAGAACATAGACGCAGCTACACTCGATCTTGAAGAGACAGTCGTTGTCACAAGACGAGTATCAAAGACCGTAAAGGGCGGTCGTATCATGCGTTTCGCAGCAGTTGTCGTAGTAGGCGACCGCAACGGCCACATCGGCTACGGTACAGGTAAATCCGCAGAAGTACCCGAAGCTATCAAGAAGGCTATCGAAGACGCAAAGAAGAATATGATCACAGTATCCCTCAAGGGAACATCAATCCCCCACGAGGTAATAGGCGAATACGGCGCAGCAAGAGTACTCATTAAGCCCGCCGCAGAAGGTACCGGTATCATCGCAGGCGGCACATGCCGTGCAGTACTTGACCTTGCAGGTATCAGAGACATCCGTGCAAAGTCGCTCAGAAGCAACAACAAGATCAACGTAGTAAAGGCTACTTTCGCAGGTCTTGCAAGCCTCAGAACAGCTGAAGAAGTTGCAAAGATCAGAGGCAAGAATGCGGAAGACCTCAGAAAGTAATTAGGAGGACGCAGAAATGGCAAACATTAAGGTAACTCTCAAGAAGAGTCTTATCGGCCGCAAGGACAACCACATTGCAACTGCGAAATCCATGGGACTTCGCAAGATCGGCGATACAAGCGTTCAGGTAAAGAACGCAGCAACAGAAGGCAAGATCGCTCTCATCGGATATCTTCTTGAGACCGAAGAGGTTTGAGATTGCAAATTTCTGAATACGGATGTATTCAAAGAAAGGATTGAAAATTATGAAGCTTCATGAACTTACACCCGCTGCAGGTTCTGCCGAAAAGGCATGGAGAAAGGGCAGAGGCCCCGGATCCGGTAACGGCAAGACAGGTGGCAGAGGTCACAAGGGTCAGAACGCAAGAAGCGGCGGCGGTGTACGTCCCGGCTTTGAAGGCGGACAGATCCCCATGTACAGAAGACTCCCCAAGAGAGGCTTTACAAACGACATGTTCAAGAAGGTATACGCTGTAATCAACGTAGATGCTCTTGACAGATTTGAAGATGGCGCTGAAGTAACAGTAGAGACACTTATCGCAGAAGGTATCATCAAGGATACAAAGGACGGCGTAAAGGTACTCGGAAACGGCGAGATCACCAAGAAGCTTACGGTAAAGGCTAATGTCTTCTCCGCTTCGGCAAAGGAGAAAATCGAAGCTGCCGGCGGAAAGGCTGAGGTGATTTGAAATGTTGCAGACACTGAAAAACGCATGGAAGGTAGAAGAACTTAGAAAAGGTATTCTCTTTACACTTATGATCCTCATCGTTTACAGAATCGGCGCGGCAATTCCCGTACCTTTCGTAGACGCAAACGCACTCCAGATGTTCTTTAATCCTACGACAGCTGAAGGCGCAGAGCAGAGTGCGACAATGCTTTTCCAGTATTTCAACTTGCTCTCAGGTGACGCATTCGCAAGAGCTACCCTGTTTGCACTTTCAATCTCTCCCTACATCAACGCATCCATCATTATGCAGCTTCTTACAATTGCCATTCCCGCACTTGAGAGACTCTCTCAGCAGGGCGAAGAAGGCAGAAAGAAGATCGCATCCATTACAAGATATGTAACAGTAATCCTTGCACTTGTAACAGCATTCGGTTACTGGACATTCCTTAATAATACGCCCACACCTACAGGCTACGGCTTCCTCGGTGAATACAGAAGCCAGTTCTTCCCGGCTCTCGTAATCATCGTATCTTATGTAGCAGGTGCGTCCATAATCATGTGGCTTGGCGAACAGATCAACGAACACGGCATAGGCAACGGTATTTCCGTTATCCTCTTTGCTAACATCGTTGCGTCCCTCCCCGGACAGTTCGCAGGTCTTATTATGAGCGGTTGGGTAGTTCCTGTTGTTGCAGCAGTTATCACAGTTGCTACAATGTGGTTCATCGTTTATATCTCCAACGCAGAGCGTAGGATCCCGATCCAGTACGCAAAGCGTCAGGTAGGAAGAAAAATGTACGGCGGTCAGAACTCGTTCCTTCCTTTGAAGGTCAACATGACAGGCGTTATGCCCATCATCTTCGCGAGTGCTATCGTTTCCATTCCCTCTACGATCGCTATGTTCGTTCCGAAGTTCGCAAATTGGAGCTTCTATCAGAACTGGCTCTCTCAGAGAGGTCCGATCTACATGATCATCTTCTTCCTCCTCATCATCGCATTCGCTTACTTCTATGTTGCTATCTCCTTCAACCCCGTTGAAGTTGCAAACAACCTTAAGAAGAACAGCGGTACGATCCCCGGCATCCGTCCCGGTAAGCCCACTTCAGATTACATCCAGAGAAGCCTTAACAAGGTAACGCTCATCGGTGCTGTTTCCGTTGGCATAATCGCGATCATTCCCTTTATCCTCGGTGCGGTAAACCAGAACTTCCAGGCGTTCACATTCGGCGGCTCATCCGTAATCATTATCGTAGGCGTAGTTCTTGAACTCTGGCGTGAAATGGAAGCTAAGATGTCTATGCGTCACTACAAGGGCTTCCTTGACTAAGAATTGGTGAAAAGAGAAATATGAAGATAATATTTTTCGGAGCACCCGGTGCAGGTAAAGGCACACAGGCGGAAATAGTCAGTGAAAAGCTGGGTATCCCCACAATATCAACAGGCGCGATAATCAGAAGCGCCATAAAAGAAGGTACCGAGATGGGACTTGCGGCAAAGGCAAAAATCGAAGCCGGCGGACTTGTTCCGGATGAAGTCGTTATCGGTATCATAAAGGAAAGACTCGCCATGGATGACTGTGCAAACGGTTTTATCCTTGACGGCTTCCCCAGAACGGTTCCTCAGGCAAAGGCTCTGACGGAAATGGGTATTGAGATCGACGTCGTTCTCGACCTTGAGGTCGCGGATGATAAGATAGTAAAGAGAATGAGCGGAAGACGCGTATGCCTCAAGTGCGGTGCTTCTTACCACACAGAGTATAAGAGACCTTCCAAGGAAGGCGTATGCGATGTGTGCGGCGATGCTCTCTCAATACGCAAGGACGATGCTCCCGAAGTCGTTGAGTCAAGACTTAAGGTTTACCACGAGGAGACCGAACCGCTTAAAGACTACTATGCCGACATGGGCATCCTTCGCGAAGTCCAGGGGCAGGAGGAGCTTGCGGATACTACCGCACTCACTCTTGCAGCACTCGGCATAAAGGACTAAATTGCTATGATAAAACTCAAAAACCCCGAACAGCTCGAAAAAATGAGACTGGCGGGCAGGATAACGGCAGGTGCACTTGAGGTCGCAAGGGAACACATAAAGCCCGGCACCACACCGCTCGCCGTTGACAGAGCGATCCGTCACTATATCGAGAAGGAAGGCGCAAAGCCCTCTTTCCTCGGTTACGGCGGTTTCCCCGGAAGTGCCTGCATAAGTCTCAATAATGAAGTTATACACGGAATCCCAAACGATAAGCCCTTTAAGGACGGAGACATTGTCAAGGTCGATGTAGGTGCTTATATAGGAGGATTCCACGGCGACAGCGCAAGGACATTCTTCTGTGGAAATGTTTCGGATGAAGCAAAAAAGCTGGAAGAAGTTACAAGACTCTCATTCTTTGCGGGACTTGAAAAGGCTGTTGTCGGCAATCGCCTCGGAGATATATCTGCGGCGGTGCAGCAGGTAGTTGAAAATGCAGGCTTCTCTGTTGTGCGTGAATATGTCGGTCACGGCATAGGCTCGGAGCTTCATGAGGATCCGGAGGTGCCCAACTTCGGTCGCGCGGGCAGGGGCGTACGTCTCATGCCGGGAATGGTACTTGCAATAGAGCCGATGGTAAACGTCGGAGGCTTTGAGGTGTACGTTCTTGATAACGACTGGACAGTGGTGACAAAGGACGGCAGTCTCTCGGCACATTATGAGAATACAGTGGCAATAACAGAAAACGGTCCGGAAATACTCACAAAAATATAAAACCCGAGGGCGCTTGCCGGAGCTTGTCGCCAATGGCTGGGTACTGTGATATACGCAACGCGCAGTTTGCTGAATGTGCGGAGCGCGAAAAAGAGCTTACCTCACGGTATTCGCCGCGGCAGTGGTGAGAGCATAAGGCATGACTCCCCCATAACCCAATATAAACGGAGGGACAGTTCTGTGGCAAAGGATGACGTTATAGAGTTCGAAGGTGTTGTGCTTGAAGCACTGCCCAACGCTCAGTTTAAAGTCAAACTCTCGAATGAGCATATAATCATCGCTCACATTTCGGGAAAACTCAGAATGAATTATATCAAGATCCTCCCCGGAGACAAGGTAACCGTAGAAGTTTCGGTATACGACCTCTCCAAGGGCAGGATAACATGGCGTGCAAAGTAATTTGCAGGTCGCAAGATTATAACAGGAGGTAAAAGAATAATGAAAGTTAGACCTTCAGTGAAAAAAATCTGCGAAAAGTGCAAGATAATCAAGAGACACGGTATCGTTATGGTTATCTGTGAAAACCCCAAGCACAAGCAGAAGCAGGGCTGAGAAACCGCACTCGGTGCGATAACAGCTTCTCTTTGCGGATATTTTCCGCTATCTTATGAAAGAGGTGAATTTTAATGGCACGTATAGCAGGTGTAGACCTTCCGAGAGAAAAGCGTGTAGAGATCGGTCTGACATATGTCTACGGTATCGGAAGAACCAGCTCCAATAAGATTCTTGAAAAGACAGGAATCAACCCCGACACAAGAGTTAAAGACCTTACAGAGGACGATGTTGCAAAGCTCCGTGAGGTTATTGAGCATGAATACACAGTAGAAGGTGACCTTCGCCGTGAAGTTGCGCTCAATATCAAGCGTCTTGTTGAAATCGATTGCTACAGAGGACAGAGACACCGCAAGGGTCTTCCCGTAAGAGGTCAGCGTACAAAGACCAACGCAAGAACACGTAAGGGTCCCGCTAAGACAATCGCTAACAAGAAGAAGTAATTAATTTTGTGATGAGGATATATGTCCTCACACAGGAAGGAGTGTCAACAGAATGGCTAAAGCAGCAGCAGCGAAGAAGGGCGTATCAAGAAAGCGCCGCGAACGCAAGAATATCGAAAAGGGTGCAGCACATATCAGCTCTACCTTTAACAATACTATCGTAACCATCTCCGATGTATACGGTAACACACTTTCATGGGCATCTGCAGGCGAAATGGGCTTCAGAGGATCCAGAAAGTCTACTCCTTTTGCAGCACAGACCGCAGCAGAAACTGCAGCAAAGGCAGCAATGGAACACGGTCTTAAGACTGTTGAAGTTTTCGTTAAGGGCCCCGGTCAGGGAAGAGAATCTGCAATAAGAGCTCTCCAGACAGCAGGTCTTGACATCACACTCATCAAGGATGTAACTCCCATCCCTCACAACGGATGCCGTCCTCCCAAGAGAAGACGTGTTTGATCCGATACGGATTTTAAAAGAATTACATCATATCTTAACCGAGCGGTTCGTTTGCTCGGTGTCGGCAAAGTGTTGTGCCGATATTATAATAGAATAACGGAGGAATAAACCAATGGCAGTTAATCACGAACCTATAGTAAAGAAGTGCCGCTCTCTCGGCATCAGCCCTGCAGTACTCGGCTACACAGGAAGCAAAGTTCAGAAGATGAACATGAGAAACCCCGGCGCAAACAAGAGAAAGAAGCTCTCCGAGTATGGTCTCCAGCTCAAGGAAAAGCAGAAGCTCAAGTTTGTTTACGGCGTACTTGAAAAGCAGTTCTACAACTACTACAAGAAGGCTGAAAGAATGGAAGGTATGGCAGGTGAAAACCTCATCACTCTCCTTGAATCCAGATTCGACAACGTAGTTTACAGAATGGGTATGGCTCAGACAAGAAGAGAAGCAAGACAGCTCGTTGTTCACGGTCACTTCCGTCTCAACGGCAAGAAGGCTAACATCCCCTCTATGCTGCTCAAGGCAGGCGACGTTATCACTCTCAGAGATACAAGCAAGAAGTCCGAAAAGTTCAAGGCTCTCATCGAGGAGCTCGCTGATGTTCGTACTCCCGCTTGGCTTACACTCGACAAGGAAAACATCACAGCTACAATCGTTGCAGCTCCCAAGAAGGAAGATGTTGACTTCGAGATCGAAGAACACCTCATCGTCGAGTTGTATTCAAAATAAGATCCTCGCCGAAAATTACGCCGGCTCTCACAATGGTGTATTTTTGTGCGAGCCGAAGAAAATTTTCGATGTTACGTCAGTTTTACGACATAATAACAACCGCATAAGGTGTATAATGAAAAAGAATACGCAGATTGCGGCATGACAGGAGGGTTTTGTAATGATTCAGAGACCGAATATAACGACAGAAGACATCAGCGCGGACGGTTCCTACGGCAGATTTGTCATAGAACCGCTTGAGAGAGGTTACGGTGTAACACTCGGCAACTCACTCAGACGTGTGCTTCTCAGCTCACTCCCGGGTGTAGCGGTAACCAATGTAAAGATAGACGGAGTCCTTCACGAGATATCCACAGTCAGAGGCGTTAAGGAAGATGTACCGGAGATAATCCTCAATGTAAAGGGTATCACCGCAAAGCTTTTCTCCGAAACACCCAAGACAGTGACTATCGAAGCTCACGGCGAATGCGAAGTTAAGGCAGGCGACATCAAGGGTGACGCTGACATCGAGATTCTGAACAAAGATCACCACCTTGCATATATAGCAGATGGCGAGACTTTCAGAATGGAACTCACATTCGACCACGGCAGAGGATATGTTTCCAGCGACAAGAACAAGCAGAATGCAGGTACATCTGAGATCGGCAGAATCTACACCGACTCCATCTATACACCTGTATACCATGCTTCTTACACCGTTGAAAACACCCGTGTAGGAAACATTACAGACTACGATAAGCTCACACTCGAGGTAAGAACCGACGGAACAACGACTGCAAAGGAAGCAATATCCCTTGCCGCCAAGATTCTCAATGAACACCTCAGCCTCTTTGTGGATCTTTCAGATGAAGCAAAGAAGACAGAGATCATGGTAGAACGTCAGGAAACCGTCAAGGAAAAGATCCTGGAGATGACCATTGAGGAGCTTGACATGTCGGTACGTTCTTTCAATTGCCTGAAGCGTGCCGGTATAGATACAGTTGAAGATCTGGTCAATAAGACCGAAGACGATATGATTAAGGTTCGCAACCTCGGTAAAAAATCTCTCGAAGAGGTTATCAAGAAGCTTCACGATTTGGGACTCAAGCTCAAATCCGAAGAAGAATAATTTCTTCATTAAATTAGATAAGGAGGCGTAATACAATGCCCGGAACAAGAAAGCTCGGCCGCACGACCGACCATAGAATGTCCATGCTCAGAGGACTTGTAACAGCTCTTCTCGAGAACGGCAAGCTCGAAACAACATATTTCAGAGCAAAGGAAGTTAGTGCGCTCGCTGAAAAGATGATAACACTCGGCAAGGCAAATACACTTGCAACAAGACGTCAGGCACTTGCGTTTATCACCAAGGAAGACGTAGTAACAAAGCTCTTTGCTGAAATCGCTCCCAGCTATGCTGAAAGAAACGGTGGTTACACAAGAGTACTCAAGACCGGTCCCAGACGTGGCGACGGTGCTGAGATGGCAATTATCGAACTCGTTAAGTAATTCAATTAAACCTCGGATTCGTCCGAGGTTTTTTGTCGGGAAGCCCCGACAGGCAAATTCGCGCACTAAGGTTTGGGCTAAGCTCGGATTTATGATCCCGCGATTAAGCCCGTCCGTCTCCCGACCCAAGGTCGACGGACTTGTTTGAAACAGGTGTGTGCGGATTTGCAGTATATTCCGTTGTAACCCCGCCAACCCACGGCGGTGTTACAAGGGTAGGTAGAATATGAATTTATCCCTCGGATTTGTCCGGGGGATTTTGTTGTGAAGCTCCGACAGGCAGGTCGGGAAGCCCCGACAGGCAAATTCGCGCACTAAGGTTTGGACTAAGCTCGGACTTATGATCCCGCGATTAAGCCCGTCCGTCTCCCGACCCAAGGTCGACGGACTTGTTTGAAACAGGTGTGTGCGGATTTGCAGTATATTCCGTTGTAACCCCGCCGACCCACGGCGGTGTCACAAGGGGAGGTAGAATGTGAGTTTTATCCCTCGGATTTATCCGGGGGATTTTGTCGGGAAGCCCCGACAGGCAGATTCACACACTTGAGTTTGGTTTGAACTCGGACTTATGATCATGCGAACAAACCTGTCCGTATCATGCTGCAAAGTCAACGTACTCCTTTTGCGGCGAGGATTACCGATGATAACTATTTATAGTATTGATGATAAAAAATATATTGACATTCAATACTATTTAGTTTATAATGTATATATCCTAAAAATATGGAGGTATTGTATGAAATTCACAAAGATACTTGCTGCTGTTCTTGCAGTAACGACTTTAACTTCTGCCTGCATAATAACAAATGCACAGGAGGTTCCCGGTATAGTTGCACCGGACGATGCAAATTATGCCGTAATGCCTATTGACGATGTCGAAGAGGCAGTTGAATCCAAAGAAATATACGTTTCCGTTGAAGGTAAGGACGAAAACGACGGTCTTACTCCCGAAACCGCTGTACCTTCGATTAATAAGGCACTTGAGATCCTTGGTCTTAACGGTGGTACTATCGTTATCGTCGGCGAAGTTTCGCTCGGTGACAAGGCTGTTGCATGGCCCGGCAAAAAGGCTGACGGCATGAAGAGAGTTACCATCACCGGATACGATGATGATGCTGTTCTCGCATGGAACAGATCACTCAATCCCAACGGTGATCTTACGCTGGAATACCTCAATATCCGTATTGACAAGGAATGGGCATACCTTAACGCCAGAGGTAATCATCTCATCCTCGGCAGGGGTCTTGTAATGACTCTCAAGGAAGGGCTCAAGACATATTTCCCGGTTCGTGGCGGTGGCGATACCAATCAGGGCGTTGACGGCGATACCCATGTAACGGTGTACAGCGGTACTTATTCCTCCATTATGGGTGGGTCAAGAAATGCGACAATTAAAGGAAGCACGCTCATCGAATTTTACGGCGGCAGAGTTACATCTTCCATCACAGGCGGATGTGAGATCGGTGCCGATGCCAAGGAAAACGGCAATGTAGAAGGTGACACTGTAATAAAGATCTACGGTGGTAATGTAAATAATGCAAGCGGTGGCGGCGGTAAGCGTGACAATGCGGAATGTGTTGTAATGGGTAAGAAGATACTCGATGTATCACAGTATCCCGATGCACAGGAAAAATGGTATGCAAACTTTGATGAAGTAAAGGAATACGATCCAAATCTTGTTCCCGCAAAGCCGCAGAAGCCGGAAGTCAAGGCAGACGGCGCTTTCATCAAGGGCTACGAGGACTCCACCTTCAGACCTCAGAACCAGATAACAAGAGCGGAAGCTATAACTGTTATTTCAAGGCTCTTTGCATCGGATGACGAGCTGAAAGGCAAATATCAGAACAGATTTACCGATGTCAAGGCAGAGGACTGGTTTGTAAACAACATTGCATATCTGGATTCCTTCGGAGCACTTGAGGCACTTGAAGAAAGAGGGACTACTATAGCTCCCAATCAGCCTATAACAAGAGGCGAGGTATGTGAGCTCATATATGCTGTCGGCAACTTTGATGCAATGAAGATAGTCGACTTTAAAGACCTCACTCCAATAACAGGCAAATCCGCCATCTATGCTCTTGCATCCGAGGGAATAATCACAGGCTACAAGGAAGCAGACGGTACATATACCTTCAAGCCTAAGGGAACTATCACAAGAGCCGAGTTTGTAACTATCATAGACAGATTCCTCGGCAGAACAGCCAACGCAGACAACGCCAAGGCGGTAAATAAGTTCACCGATGCACAGGATCACTGGGCACTCAACTATATCGTAGCCGCATCCTCCGAAAAGACGGTTGACGGCAAGGATATCTGGACACAGGAAAAGAAGGACATAAAGTTCGAGCTTTCCGAAAATGCAAAGACAAGCGAAGATTATATCAAAGAGCTTAAAGCGGCATCCGCAGACCTTTCCGCAAAAGCGATAACCGACGGTATACAGGCTATTACCGATATAAGAAAAGAAGAGATCAGAAACACAAAGACAGAGGTCGAGGTCACAGGTACAAAGTATTATGTGGCGGCAGACGGTGATGATGCCAACGACGGTCTGTCTCCCGAAAAGCCCTGGAAGACTCTCACCAAGGTTACAAACGCTGCTCTCAAGGCAGGTGACGGTGTATTCTTTAAGCGTGGAGATATCTTTACCGGTCAGATCATGGCGAAGTCCGGTGTAACATACTCCGCATACGGTGAAGGCGCAAAGCCCAAGCTCTATGCAGCAGAGGAAAATGCCGCAGTGCCATCCCTCTGGGTAAAAACTGATGTAGAGAACATCTGGATGTATAATAAGGACTGCTCACTTGATATCGGTAATATCGTATTTGACAGTGAGACAAACGCAAGAAAGATTTATCGTTCACAGGAATCCGACGGCAAAAAGCTGGACTACTATACAAAGAGAGAGTTCAACACATGGAAGGATATAAAGGACGATCTCAGCTTTTTCCATGCAGAGGATAACAGAGTATATTTAAGATGCGAAAAGGGCAATCCCGGTGAGCTCTATAATGAGATAAGACTTGTTCCCAAGGTATCTATCATAAGGGTAACAACCAATAACAATGTAACCATCGACAATCTCCACTTTGAATACGGTAACTTCGGTGTATCTCTCGGTTCAAGCAAGGGCAATACTGTTCAGAACTGCGAATTCAAGTGGATCGGTGGCTGTATTATGAAGGGACCGCTTGAATATTCCGCACAGAGAACATTCCCGACACCTTACGGTAACGCTGTCGAAACATACGGTCAGGCACAGGATTTCACCATTGACAACTGTCTGTTCGATCAGATATACGATGCGGCTATGACGCATCAGGGAAGCTCAAGCGGAAATATCGAAGTAAAGAACGTACGCTACACCAACAACGTAGTTGAAAGAGCTGTATACGCAGTTGAAATATTCTACGGTGAATCCAAGAGTGCAAGCGACAAGAGAAGCTTTTCCGATACCTACGTTGAGAACAACATCCTCCGTATGGGCGGCGGCTTCGGTCACTTCTCAAGACCTGACGGCGGTGTAACGGCTCTTATCAGAAACGGCGGCATCATGAACAACACCACAAACTACATCGTACGCAACAACATCCTAGACAGAAGCCTTACCAAGATAGTACAGGCAGCGAACGACGGCGGCTCAAAGGCACAGTACTTTGACAACATCTATGTTCAGAAAAAGGACGAGATGTTCTGCGCAAGACTCGGCAAGACTTATATCGCGGACGAAAACATCGGCTTCAATCTTACAGCAACATCCACAGAGACAAATCCCACTTACATCCTTGTAAGCGAATTCGGATTCTGATAAATAAAGAAAGGCGGGTACATCTTTATCGGTGTATCCGCTTTTTTCGCATGATTTTTGATTATATGTCTTGAAATAATAAAATATAAATGTTATAATACTCTAAAAGGAGTGAATGACCATGCCGAAAGGATACCCGGAAGGACATACATATAACGATGCAAAACGTAAATCTGCAAAGATGTACGACAATTTTATGGCTGTTGATGATTTTGCAGAATTGAACACGAATGAGATATCCTCTGCTGCGGACGGATGGATACCCGATGATCTCTTTACCATTTTCAAAAAGCAAGAACATTCCGATAATAATTCAACTCCCCGAAAGGACATACAAATGAAGACCTACAAACGCCCGACCCCCGACAAAGTAAAACTTACAGACCGTTTCTGGACACCCTACACAGAAGGTATCCGTGATGTAATGATACCCTACTGCTTCGACAAATTTGAAGAGACAGGCTACATAAAGAACTTTCTCAGCGTTGCCGCGAAGGACGGTGAAAAGCATATAGGCCCTCCCTTTTCCGACGGACTCGTTTTTGAGACCATGACTGGTGCATTTGACTTTATGTCCGCAAGGTACGATGCGGATATGGACGCACGCATGGATATCCTTATAGAAAAGATTCTCGGAGCACAGGAGGATGACGGCTTTATCTGCACATGGCAGACTCAGGATCACCCGACGGAAAAATGGGGTGAGAACGGCGGAGATATCATAATCTCCCATGACCTCTACGATCAGGGTGCACTCATAGAAGCCGCTGTCGCACACTACAGAGCCACAAAAAAGACAAAGCTTCTTGCCGCCGCGGTGAAATGTGCAAACAATATCTGCTCATACATCGGTGAAGCGCCTAAGCATAATATCATCCCCGGTCATTCTCTTCCGGAAGCGGCATTCATAATGCTGTACAGGCTCTTCCGTGATACAAGAGAGCTTGATGATTTTGCAAAGGAGCATGGAGTCGATCTTGACGAATACCTTGAGATAGTCCGTTTCTGGTACGACAACAGAGGTACATTTGACAGAGGCAGAAAGATAAGCACCGTGGAAAACGGCAAGTACACTCCCGAATACAATCAGGACACAAAGCCGTTCGCACAGCAGCGTACCGCAACGGGACACGCCGTAAGAGCGGGACTTTGCTACATGGGTGCATCCATGGCATCTCTTGAGCTTGACCGTCACGATTATAAGATATCCCTTGATGCGATATTCTCGGATGTTGTAAGAAAGAAGATGCACATAAGCGGCGGTATCGGTGCAAGACATGACATAGAAGGCTTCGACAAGGAATATGACCTTCCGAACAACGCATATCTTGAGACCTGCGCAGGCATAGCACTCGCATTCTGGGCGGCTGAAATGGACATTATCGACAGAGATGCAAAATACTTCGACATCTTCGAGCTTTCCCTTTACAACAATATTCTCGGTGCAGTCGGCAAAGACTTTAAAACATACTATTATGATAACGCTCTTGTAAATGACGGCACAAAGAACAGATGGAACTGGCACGTCTGCCCCTGCTGTCCTCCCATGCTTTCAAAGATATACTCAAATCTTGGATCATATGTATACAGCTATGCAGAGAACGAGCTTTGCGTTAATATGTACATCGGTGCGGAATATGAGAACGGTGACTTTAAGGCATCCTCCGACGGCAAAAATATCACCGTCACCGCAAAGAACGATATGCTTACACTCGCATTGAGAATCCCCTCTTATACAACGGACTTCACCTTTACCGTCAACGGAAAAGCGGCAGAATATACGCTAAAAAACGGCTATGCGGTCATCGTTCTCCAAAAGGGCGACAGCAGGATATCCGTAAGCTACACCGAACATATCCGCGAGATATACGCAAATAATAAGGTTGAAGCGGACAAAGACCGTATCTGTATTATGAAGGGCATCACTCTCATGTGTACCGAAGGAGCAGACAACGGCGGTGAAACGGAATTCACTCTTGCAAAGGAGCAGACGCCCAAGGAGGACGGTGAAAATATCATTCTCAAGTCATCCGACGGCAAGGATATAACCTTCATACCGTATTTCAGACGCAACAACCGTGTCAGTGATAACACCTCCGACTCAAAAATGTCCGTGTGGCTGACAAAGGACGGCTGGAACACCGATCACATCACCGATGACAGTCTCTACGGCAGTATCATACTTTAATTGAATATTTCAAGGGGCGAGCTTCGCCCCTTTTTCTTTTTAACACAACGATATACACTTGAAATTCGCAAAGAGTTGTGTTATAATAATAAAAAATGCAGGAAAGGAGACCACCGTATGATAGAAAAAAGCGAGACTCTCATAAAGACCGCAGACTACCTTGACATAAAATTGCGCGATCACGGTCATGCAGTACTTCACAAGGGTTGGTATTATCCCAAGACGGCACTGCCTATGTCAAGACTCTACTTTTCAAAAACCGACGGCGGCATCCTTGAATACAGCGATACAATAATAAATATCAAGGCAGGGAAAGTATACCTTATCCCCGCAAACTTCAAATTCGGCTATACGGTAGGGGAAAACGGATGGGAAAAGCTGTTTGTACACTTTGGTATACTTCGAAGCGACGGATATGACCTTCTGTCAGGAATTCCCAGAATATACGAGATGGAACTCGGTGTTCAAGAAATTGACACCCTTATCACAATGTACAATTCCAATGACACAAGAAACTCCTTTGCCTTCAAATGCCGTATATACGAGACCGTTGCGGAAATGCTCCGCCGTGAAAACTTCGTTCCGAGAAGTGACATCACTCACTCCGAGCTTATTCGTACGGCAATAGAGTATATAAGGAGCCATTTGTCAATAAAGCTTTCCATCTCGGAGATAGCCGCCGAATGCTTCATATCAGAGTCCCTTTTGTCAAAACGCTTCCGTGAAGAATGTGGAATAACTCTCGGAAAGTATATAGACGATCTGGTCTTTTTCTCGGCGCAGAATATGCTGATAGGTACAAATATGTCTATCTCCCGTATCAGCGAAAAGCTCGGCTTCTGCGATCAGTTCTATTTCTCACGCAGATTCAGACAGTTTGCAGGCATATCACCGAGGTATTACAGGAAGTACAGGTATTGAATATAAGACAGAAACAAAAAAGGATCTCCGCATGATAAAGCCGAAACAACGGCACGGAGATCTTTCTTTATTATTATGGTATTACAAAAACTACATGAGCGATCCGAGATAAGCGATGGTCTGCCTGAGTGCCTCCTTTTTCGCAACTCCGGAGACTCTTAGTTTGTGAGCAAATTCCAGAGCCTTACCGAATTCCTTACCCGGCTTGAAGCCTGCCTTTATAAGATCTGCACCCTTTACGTGATCCTTCGCCATTCTCTCTTCAAACAGCGAGAGCATTTCATGAAGACATTCTCTTTTACGGGTATAATCCTTGTGTCCGTTCCTTCCGCAGTAATCCGCCTCGGAAAGAAGCAGAAGATCCTTCGGACACACAGACAGGTCAAACACCTTGCAAAATGCCTTGGCACTTGACTTTTGGGATTCAAGAATATTGGGACGCATATGAAGCTCAACCATATTAAAAACGTACTTTTGAAGACTTGCATCCTGTGTCAGTCTTCCGATGAATTTTTTGGCGATATCCACGCCGACAAATTCATGTCCTATACTGTGAATATGACCGTCTTCGTCGGTGGTTGTTGCAGGCTTTCCCAGATCATGACACAGTGCCGAAAGCATAAAGCCGCACTTATTTTCAGCCTTGTCGCGAAGAAGAGCCCCATTGTCAAGCACGAGCATAGTGTGATTCCATACGTCACCCTCGGGATGATGCTGCGGCGGCTGTTTTACCCCAATAAGTGCCTTGACTTCGGGAAACCACACATCAAGTGCATCCATTCTCCGAAGCTCTTCAAAAAATAACGACGGACGCTCCGACTTCATAAGTGCCTTTTTAAGCTCCTCGTAAACTCTCTCAAAAGCAAGACCGTCAAGCTTGATATTTCTGCAAAGCTCCATTGTTTCGGGTGCAATATCAAAACCGAACCTCGATGCGAACCGAGCAGCTCTCAGAACTCTTAAAGGATCCTGAACAAAGGTATCATCGCTCACATGACGGATGACACAGTTCTTTATATCTTGGATACCGCCGAAGTGGTCTATGATCTCTCCCGTCAGTACATCCTGCATGAGCGCGTTCATTGTGAAATCACGTCTTTTTGCCGACTTTTCGGTTCCGATAAAGGGATCAATGTGGGATGCAAAGTCATCCTTGCCGCCTCTTTGATTATCTTCCTTCCGTGGCATGGATATATCAATGTCAAGATGGGTAAGTCCGTAGACTCCGAAATCCGCACCCATGAGTATCGGTGTTCCGATTCCCTTAAGCACGGAAAGAAGCTCATCGGGATTTATTCCGTGCACCTCGATGTCGATGTCCTTGCTTTCATTTCCCATTATGCTGTCACGCACAAAGCCGCCTACATAGTAAACTTTTCCGCCTTTTTGTGCAACAGCTTCGGCGATTGCTTTCGCTGCTGTTATATCTCTATCCTTCATATATGTCATCCTTTTGCCGATATCGGAATGTTTGTCTGTTTATTATATGCATAATTCCACTGCATTGTCGGGATCATTTTCGGAATTTTCCTGTGAGGAATAGTATAACATGAATATATTAATAAATAAACGTAAAAAAAAATAAAACAGCCGAAAAAGCGGTTGACAAAGGGAGTAGGGTGTGATATAATGTCAAAAAATATATGTGGTAGAGGCGCACCCTGTCAAGAGTAGTCCCGGCATAACGGATCCCGCAGATTCCTTAGCCGTGTGAAAGGGGCGGGTGCCGAGGTGAAAGTGAGAGTATTCTCTGCGGAGCTTTTGCCGGTCTTACGGACAATATCCGTCGGACTGTCGCAAGGTATCTTGCGGAGGGCTATCCCGATCATGGCGAGGATGTCGCAGTTTTCGCGTGATGTTTGCTCTTACCCATATACGGTAAGACTTTTTTTATGCTATCACACTCCGATATCACAAAAGAAAAGAGGTATGATCATGAATATGGAATTGTTATCTCAGGTCTGCGGTATTATCTCACTTATTACGGTGGTAGGCTCGATGATGTTCAAAAACATCAAGCTCGTGCTTGCTATCAACTTGATATGTAATATTTCCGGTGCAATACCTTATCTTGTCAACGGTCAGATATCCGCCTGCGGACTTTATTTTGTGGCATCGGCTCAGGCGATAGTATTCCTTTGGTACAGATTTTTCAAAAAAGAGCCTCCGAAGTATTTTACCGGTGTCTTTGCGGCTATGTTTCTCCTGGTTTCCGTATTAGGATATCAGACGCCGCTTGATATAATCGCAATGCTTGCGGCTGTGACCTGTGCTCTTGCACTTGCACAGAAAAGTTCGACAATGTACCGTGTTTTTATGGTGATAAACGGTGTATTGTAGCTCGTATTCGATATACTTACAAAGACTTACAATATGCTTCCGGCACACATAATTACCGCAGCTGCTGCGATCTTCGGAATCCTGAAGGTTGATCTCGGTCTTTTCGGAAAGAAGAACGTCACCGAGGAAAAGGATACCAAAAACGAAAAGAAGCAGGAAAACGATAAAAAAGACAAGAAAAAAGAAGATAAAGCATCACCGGAAGCAAAGACGGATGACGCCGAAAAGCCGGAAGAAAAAACAGAGGCATCGGCAGAGAAAGAAAATAACGGCAAAGAAGACGATGCCGAGACAACCAAATAAATTAACACAAGGAGAGATATAACAATGAAAAAGAAAATTACAGTATTTGAAGGCGCGGCAACAGCCCTTGTAACACCTCTTACGGAGAATGGCATAGACTACGAGCTGTTCGGAAAGCTCATCGACTGGCAGATAGAATCAGGCATCAACGGACTTGTAGTTTGCGGAACGACAGGTGAAGCCTCCACACTTTCCGATGACGAGCACAGAGATGCCATCGCTTTCGCCGCAAAGAGAGCAAACGGTAGAGTTCCGATCATCGCAGGTACAGGCTCAAACGATACAGCTTATGCTCTCGACCTTACACGTTGTGCTTGTGAAGCCGGCGCAGATGCAATGCTCGTTGTAACACCTTACTACAATAAGGCAACACAGACAGGTCTTATCAAGATGTTCACAGAGATCGCCGACAAGAGTACAAAGCCTGTCATCCTCTATAACGTACCTTCAAGAACAGGCGTAAATATCGCTCCCAAGACATATGCGGTGCTTGCGGATCATCCCAATATCGTAGGTATCAAGGAAGCAAACGGCGATATCTCCAAGATAGTTGAAACAATGGCATATGTAGGCGATAAGCTCGACCTTTATTCCGGCAACGACGACCAGATAGTTCCCCTTATGGCTCTGGGCGGAAAGGGTGTTATTTCCGTTCTTTCCAACCTTCTTCCCGCTGAAACGGCACTTATGTGCAGAAAGTTCCTTGACGGCGACGTAAAGGGTGCGGCGGCAATGCAGATGAAATATCACGCACTGATTGATGCTCTCTTCTGTGAGGTAAACCCCATCCCCGTAAAGGCGGCAATGGCAAAGATGGGCTGGTGCGAGAACTATCTCAGACTTCCCCTTACTCCTATGGAGGAATCAAATGCAGAAAAGCTCTATGCTCTTATGCGTGAGCAGAATCTTATAAAGTAATATGAAGCTCCTACACGACAAGCGCAGTATTATAGGTGAAGGACCAATCTGGTGCGAAAGCGAAAAACTTCTTTACTATGTCAACGGCTTTGAATGCGAGATAATAAAGACGAATGTTGAAAACGGTGACTATTCCGTTATAACGCTTCCTTTCTGTGTCCCTGCCCTCGGATTTTCAAAGGACGGACGAATGATCGTTACAACCTTTGACGGAGTATACTATCTTTCGGAAAGCCTTGAAAGAACTCCTCTTTACGATATGCAAAGATACAGTATTCTCTACGGCAACGACTCAAAGACAGGACCGGACGGCAGATACTATGTGGGAACGCAGAGCGCAAAACGGTACGGTGTCTCCGATAAGGTAGACGGAAAGCTTTACAGCATAGATAAGAACGGAAACGTAAAGGTGCTTCTTGACGGTCTTATTCTTTCCAACGGCTTTGACTGGTCAATGGATGAAAAGTATCTTTACCACACAGACAGCGACACAAATATCATAAAGGAATACGAATTTGACAAGACACGCTCCGAGGTGCAGTTTACCGGAAGACAAATTGAAATTCCCTGTGTAGACGGATTTACTATCGACCGCGAAAACTGCCTTCTTGTAACCAGCAAAGGGTATATACTTCGTATAAAGACCTCGGATTTCACCTGTATTGATGAATACAAAGCTCCTGCCATGTATCCTGCAAGCTGTGGTTTCTGTGGTGAAAATATGGATATACTTGCGGTTGTTACATCAAGACACAATATTGACATTGAGCGTTACCCCGAAGCAGGTCTTACCTATACAAAAAAGTTGCCTGTCGGCGGAAGACTACCTTATCTTTTCGGGTAAAAATATAAAACAAAAAGGAAATAAAACAATGATTAAAGTTATAATCCACGGCGCAGGCGGAAGAATGGGCAAAGAGCTCATACGTCTTGTGAACGAAAGTGAAGATTTCACCCTTGCCGCAACTGTAGATAAATTCGGTGGAGTGGGAGTAGGTTACACAAGCCTTTTCGATTGCAAGGAAGACGCCGATGTAATAATAGACTTCTCAAACCACGTCCTGACAGCAGAGCTCTGTGATTACGCGATCGCAAGAAAGCTCCCCGTTATAATCGCAACAACAGGACACAATCCGGAGGAAAAGGCTAAAATGGCGGAAGCGGCAAAGGTCGTTCCCGTGTTCCATAGCGCAAATATGTCCCTGGGCATCGCAGTTCTTGCAAGTCTTGCGAAAAAGGCGGCGGAAATGTTCCCGGATGCGGATATCGAGATAATAGAAAAGCACCACAACAGAAAGCTGGATGCTCCCAGCGGAACGGCACTCCTTTTGGCAAATGAGCTGAAGGAAGTAAGAACCGATGCCGAATTCAAGCTCGGAAGAGCCGGCAATGCAAAGCGTGAAAAGAACGAGATAGGCATTTCTGCTGTAAGAGCAGGCAATATCGTCGGTGACCATGAGATAATCGTCTGCACTGATAGCCAGACATTGACACTTAAGCACGAGGCTCACGACAGAGCACTCTTTGCGGAAGGTGCGCTTTCTGCTGCAAAGTACCTTGTAAAGCAGACCGTTCTCGGTATGTATGACATGAAGACCATGATGAAGTAATATCCCTTTTCAAAAATAATTAAAAGGACAAAGAAAATGTTACACACAAACCTCTCCGTCGGCGAAAACGGACATCTTTATTTCGCAAATGTTGATACCGTTTCTCTTGCAGAAAAGTACGGTACGCCTCTTATGCTTCTTGATGAAGACAGGATAAGAGCGAGAATGAGAACATACATTACCGCCATGGAAAAGCATTTCGGCGAAGGCTCAAAGCCACTTCTTGCATCCAAGGCACTCTGCTTCAAGGGAATATACAAAATAGCTGCAGACGAGGGAATGTGTACGGATATCGTATCACCCGGTGAGCTCTATACCGCAAAGGCGGGCGGCTTCCCAATGGAGAATGCATACTTCCACGGGAATAACAAAACTGATGTGGACATAGAATTTGCAATAGATTCGGGCATCGGATATTTCATAGTTGACAACAGAGAAGAATTCGACAAGATCTCCTCCTATTCCGCAGAAAAAGGAATAAAGCAGAAGATACTCGTAAGACTTTCTCCCGGTATAGATCCCCACACCCACGCAAAGATCAGCACCGGAAGCGTTGATTCCAAATTCGGAACAGCCATAGAGACAGGACAGGCAGAGGAATTCATAGCATATATCCTCAATGACAAAAATACGGAGCTTTGCGGCTACCATTGCCATGTCGGATCGCAGATATTCGAATCGGAGCCATTCTGTGATGCGGCGGATATCATGATGGAATTTTCCGCCATGATAGGCAAAAAGTACGGCTTTTATGCAAAGACAATTAATCTCGGCGGCGGCTTCGGTGTACCCTATACCGAAAAAGACCCGAAGATAGATTACGAGGAAAAGATAGCGGAAGTGGCATCACATATAAAAAATGCATCAAAAAAGCTGGGCATTGATATTCCTCAGATATTGATGGAGCCGGGCAGAAGCATAGTGGCGGATTCCGGCATGACACTTTATACTGTCGGTACGGTAAAGAGCATCACAGGTTACAAGAGCTATGTCTCCATAGACGGCGGTATGCCGGATAATCCAAGATACGCTCTTTACAACTCCGAATATACCTTCCTCATAGCCAATAAAGCAAATGCCGAAAAGGATATGACAGCCACAATTGCGGGAAGATGCTGTGAAAGCGGTGATCTTCTGGGCGAAAATATCCCGATACAGACACCGGAAAGGGGAGATATCCTCGCGGTGCTTGTTACCGGTGCATACAATTACTCCATGGCATCCAATTACAATAAGCTCCCAAGACCACCTATAGTCGCAATAAAGGGTGGCGAAGACAGAGTTGTTGTAAGACGCGAGACCTATGAGGATCTGGCGAGACTGGACGTGTAAAGGTAATTAAGAATTTATAATCAGAAATTAAGTACTCCCGATATGGATATTTTTATGTCCACGTCGGGAGTTTTGCTTGTGTAATTAATCAAAAGTGACAAAAAAGCCCCGACTTTTAACATCGAGGCTGAGTGTTGAACGTATTTATACGGGAATCAGTCTTCCGGGAACACCTTGTCACCGCAGATAGATTTCAGAAGATCCTCAAGGTCCTTGTTGTTGTAATAATGAAGCTCGAGTCTGCCTTCACCCGGTTTTTTTGCATTACCCACTATCTTTACTCGTCTTCCGAGGATGGATGTGGCACTGCTCTCTATCTTTCCGAGGTATGCTGCACCTGCTTTTACGGTTTTATCCGCTTTCTTCTTTTCTGTCTCTTCCTTTTCTTCAAGCTCACGAAGTTTGAGCTTTACAAGTCTCTCCGTATCTCTTACGGAAAGATCCTTCTCGAATATGTCCTTTGCACACTTGTCTATAAGCTCTGCTCTGCCGAGTCCCAGAAGCGCTCTTGCGTGACCGGAGCTGATAGAGCCGTCCTCAAGAAGTGAAAGTGTATCCTTCGGGAGGCTCAGAAGTCTCAGTGCATTTGAAAGTGCGGGTCTTGAGATACCTACTATCTGTGCCGCCTCCTCCTGTGTCAGTTCGAACTCCTGCATAAGCCTCTGAAGACCCATGGCCTGCTCAACGGGGTTGAGATCCTCTCTCTGAAGATTTTCCACGAGCATTATTGCCGCAGCTTCCTTCTCGGTGAAGGACTTTACAATTACGGGAACCTCTGTAAGCCCTGCCATCTTAGCAGCTCTCCAGCGACGTTCGCCTGCAACTATCTTGTATTTTCCGCGAAGTATCTTCGCAACAGTACCCTCTTCACCCTCCGCAGGTTCTTCGCCTTCGGGACGTCTTACCACGATAGGCTGAAGTATACCGTGTCTTGAAATAGAGTCCGCAAGTGTGGAAAGTGCTTCCGGCTCAAATATCTTTCTCGGCTGAGTCTTATCAGGCTCGATATCGGATATCCTTACTGTTGTTACTGATTCACCGACCTTTTCGTCGGGAGTCATTATCATATTGTCATCAAAAAGAGCATTAAGTCCCTTTCCGAGTCCGCTTCTCTTTGCCATTGTCATGTTTCCTTTCAGATATATAAGTCTTGTTTTATACGAAACAGGTATATTTTTTCTCTTTGCGGCAAGAATATAATAAAGTTGTTTGTTCCGCAAGAAAAATAATTATATATATTATACCATCTGCAGCTTACAATGTAAACACCAAAAGATAAAAATACTGTGAAAATTGTATATATAAAATCACTTTTGTCGTAAATACGGCAATTCCATAAAAAGAGAATACGGCTATTTCGTTATCCGTCGAAACCATCACAGCACGAAAGGAATAAAAATGTCAAAGAGAAAGTTCACCGAAGCAGAAAAGCAAGCCTTCCGAAAATTTGCCGAAGCACACGCACCGAAATCCAACCTTCCCAAAGACTGTCTTATGTCATTCATAGTCGGAGGAATCATCTGCACTGTAGGTCAGGCAATAAGCGATATATATAAATACTTCGGAGCAAATGAGGAAACCGCAAAGACTCTCACTCCCATAACGCTCGTTCTTATCTCCTGTATACTCACAGGCTTCGGCATATACGAAAAGATAGCAAAAAAGGCAGGTGCGGGTACACTTGTTCCGATAACAGGCTTTGCAAATTCCGTATGCTCCTGTGCGATAGACGGAAAGCCGGAGGGGCTTATCAAAGGCGTAGGTACGGGAATGTTTGCTATCGCAGGGCCGGTTATCGTATACGGAATATCGGCAGGCGTAATTTACGGTATCATTTATTATATCGTGAATGTAATCTTCTGATGGGATTGCCGCAGAAGCCGATTTCGTTCGGATGCACAAAACCGGTGCAGAGAATTTATGCAAAGTGACAAAGCCGGTTTGGAATGAGTCAATGCAATTTGGACCTTTTTATAAAAATATGATATTTTGTTGTTTTTTTTCATTGTTTTAGGGTTGAAATAGACATATAATATATTTTATAATGAATTGTGTCAGGGGCAGATCCCCCGAAACAAATATACTATTTCACGAAAGGACAGAAAAACATGAAGAGAATTCTTTCTTCAGTTCTTTGCTTTGCAATGATAGCGACTATGTTCGTATTCACGGCAAACGCACAGAGCTATCAGCCCGAAGTCACGGAAAACTATATTTCCTTTGACTTCAATCAGATCACCGGCGGCATAGTTAACAATGTACCCAATGCCACGGTCAACAAGAACGTAACGATAGATGGTGTAAATGCTGTTGAATTTGTTCCTACTCCCAACGCAGAAGGTGCAAAAGGTACCTTTACACTTGACTGCTACAAACTTGCCGGCTATACCGCAAAGGTAACAGTACCGGACTACAAGTATGTTGGTGTTACATACTACTACAAGACAGAAAATCCTTGCTATGAAGGACAGCTCTACTTCAATATCCTTCCCAACTCCAACAAGGCGTTCAGCGGAAGTGCACTCAGTGAGGCGGATATCGTTGCAAACAAATGGACAGAGGCTATCTTCGACTTCTCCGAAACAATGAAGCTCAGCTCCAATGTTGCAAAGGACGATAACGGCAACCCCAAGAACTGGCTGCAGCAGGCTCACTTCAGGCCTTTTAACAATACATCCGCAACGGACGTTCCCGAATCCGACAGATTCTATGTTGCAAAGTATACCTTCTACAAGAAGAACCCCGATCCCAATGCAACAAACAAGATAAGATTCGATAAGGGCAACCCCGAAGCAACAGGCGAAATTGCTGCTATCGAAGTAAAGGACGGCGACAAGTACACACTTCCCGCGGGTACCTTTACATTCCCCAACGCAGAATTCCTCGGCTGGAAAACTGCGGACAATGAAACTATAATTCCCGCAGGAACAGAGTTCACTTGCGACGGTACAAGCAAGACCTATATCGCCGCATGGAAGGTGACAAAGGTGCTTGCACCCTTCATTTCACTTGACTTTACGGAATATGAAGACGGTATCGTTAACCACACAACCGCAGGTATAGTTGAGCATACAGAACGTGACGGCAGAAATGTTGTTGCCATTCAGCCAAATCCCGAATATCCCGCCGACAAGGGTAAGAACCTCACCGTTGACGGTTACACCTACAAGGGCGCAGGTATCGACCTCGACTACTATAAGTACTGCGCGGTAGAATACTACTACGACTCCAGAACCCCCATACAGAATACAAAGATGTACGCCGCTATCATGAAGAACGGCAACGTACTCAAGAACGCCGTTTCCGCAGAATCCGACAATGAGATAGTTGCGGGCAACTGGGTTATCGCTCTCTTTGATTTCTCCGAAGGCATTGAAAAGCAGTATAATGCAGAGACAGAAGATCACATAATGCGTCAGATGCATCTTCGTCCTCTCGGCTCAAACAATCTCCAGTCTCTCAGCGTTGACGACAGAGTATATGTCAGCCGTATCATGTTCTTTCAGGAAAAGCCGGATTTCCAGACTCATGAAGCTTACATGAACGGTTATACAGACGGCACATTCCTTCCCAACGGCACTATGACAAGAGCAGAGGCTTGTACGGTAGTTGCAAGACTTCTCGAAAAAGAAGAAGCTATTGCAGGTACACCCAACTTTACGGATGTCCCCGCAGATCAGTGGTTTGCAAAGTACATCGGTTACTGTCAGGCTAAGGGACTCCTTAATTCTTACAGCGGTGCATTTCTTCCCAATCAGCCCATAACAAGAGCTGAATTCTCCGAGCTTGTATATCTCACAGGACTTGCAAAGGCTACCGACAAGGCTGTTACATTTACAGATGTGGCACAGGATCATGCAAAGTATACCTCTATTATGGCAGCAGCTTCAGCAGGTCTTATAAACGGCTATGACAACGGCAACGGCACATTCAGCTTCAAACCGGATGCGACAATCACAAGAGCAGAGGTCGTAACCATCGTAAACAGAGCAAGAGGTCGTGATATGAAGACAGAGAACCTCACAAACGACATTCTTCTTGTTGCTCTCGATGTTGACATTACACACTGGGCATTCGCAAACATTGCGGAAGCAACTGTCCCCCACGTTGAATGGGACGGCAAGTGGCTTTATGCAAAGAAGGATCCCATCGTGACTCTCGGCGAAAAGCTTGATCTTGCAACTCTTTACAAGACAGACGAAGGCAATGCAAAGGTCGCAGAGCTTGACATTCTCGAACAGAAGAGAATCGAAGAGATCAGAAATACTCCCAATATGGATCTTACACCCTTCGGAGAAAATGTAGTATACGTTTCAAACTCCACAGGTGATGACAAGAACGACGGTAAGACACCCGCAACAGCCGTAAAGACCTTCTCAAAGGCTAACTCCCTTGCCAAGAAGGGCGGTGCAGTTCTTCTCAAACGCGGTGATATGTGGCGTGACAGTCTCACAGCAAAGTCGGGCACAACATATTCCGCTTACGGTGAAGGTGCAAAGCCTATAATCAGCGGATCTCCCGAAAATGCGGCAGACCCCGCACTCTGGGCACTTGTTCACAAGGACGATGCAACAGGCGCACTTATCTGGCAGTATAAGAATACGGAAAATCTTAACGATGTCGGTGTTATCGTACTCAACGACGAAGGCTACACAATGAAGGAAGTTCCCTCATATGTCGGAGGCAAGTTCGTTGTAAGAGGCAACACCGGTAAGGCATACGACTGGAAGGTTGAGCTTGATAAGAATTTCGAATTCGTACATCTTGCAAACAGCAAGATAACAAGCAATCTCCCGGATCTTAACGGTGCAAGAGGTCCTCTCTACTTCAGATGCGACAACGGTAACCCCGGTAAGGTATTTGATTCCATAGAAATGAACGAAAGAGGTCACGGTATCTCCATCGGAGGCACAGACGTTCATATCGATAATATCTGCATAAAGAACGTAGGCTCACACGGTATCAGTTCCGGTACGACAAAGAATCTTACGGTTACAAACTGTGAGCTTGGCTGGATCGGTGGTACTATCCAGACATACAGCCTCTACGGCAGCACAGACGGCAGAGCTACAAGATTCGGTAACGGCGTTGAGATCTACGGTGGCTGTGACGGCTACAAGGTAGACAACTGCTACATCTGGCAGAACTACGATGCAGGTGTTACACATCAGTTATCCGGAAGCTCCTCCGGCGATTGCGCGATGGATAACATCACATACTCCAACAACGTAATTACAGATACCGTTTACTCCGTTGAATACTTCCTCGGAAACACAAATGATGGCGGTACATATTCAAGAAAAGGAAAGAATCACCTCTTTGAAGGCAACCTTATGCGTCGTGCAGGCTACGGCTTTGGTTCAACAAGACCCGACGGTAACGGTCAGACACACATCAAGGGCTGGACAAGCAGAAACGAGTTCTCGAATTACGTGATAAGAAACAATGTATTTGACAGATGCGTTGAATACCTTATCAATCCTTATTCCGACTTTGATGTAACGGCACCCAAGATGGAAGGCAACATCTACATTCAGGGTATTGACAACAAGTTCTTCCACTACGGCAAGGGACACACCGCGAACGCAAACATTGCCGCAAAGAACTCCATGCTCACCGTACTCGGTGATACAACAGGTCAGTTCTACTATGTGGATACCATTCCTTATTGGCAGTTTGACTACACCATCGACAAGAAGGTGGCTGTAGAAGCCGATGACACAAAGGACTGGGGCGGCAAGAGCGGAGTGAGTGCAGGCGGCACATCGACACCCGCAACACCCGCAGAGCCCGGTAAGGTAGTCGCAAATGCAGGTGAGAGCAAGGAAGTTGTAGCTCCTCTCCTGTTAAGACTTGCACATGACGACAAGAACAAGCTCTACGCAGATATGCGTGCATCCATGAACTCCGAGAAAAAGACCGATTCCGACGGTACTGTCTACGAGCACATTACCTTCAACAACACCACAAACACAGTACTCTTTGACTGCCACGGACTTCCCAAGTATTCACTTGAATCCGGTGTCGTATACTTCAAGGCTCTTATCAGAACAAACGTAACCGGCAAGAAGCCTCACATCACCGTATACAACATGGCTGACAAGGGCGGCACAAAGGTCGGCAACGGCGTTTCCGGATCTGCTCCCAATAACCTCGCAGGTAACGGACAGTGGGAAGAGATCATCATCAAGGTAACAGACTTCCCGGACGGAGCTGTAACTTCCACACAGATCCACTTCTTCCTCTTCGGAAACACAAAGGGCGAAAACCTCTTCAAGGACGGCAAGCTCATAGTTGACAACGCATATATTGACGTTGCGGCATGGGCAGCGTTCCCGAACCTTGCTTCCGCTGAAGCTTTTGATATCAAGGCGGTGGCTAAGAAGTAATTAAGGATTCATAATTTAATATTGTGTTCTTTCCCGACGGAATAGGGTTTCCTGTTTCGTCGGGGTTTCTTTGTCTTATTCGTCAAATGTTGAAAATGTGTTGACAAACGGTTGAGGGTGTGTTATTATGGTTATAGCAAGAATTTTCACCTTTTGGTAAGAAAAAATTATTATACTTATCTTTGGGGTGAAGTTGCTATTTTATTTTTGGAGGTATTGGGATGAAAAGGTTTGTTTCTTTGGTAATGGCGTTGATTATGGTGTTTGGGCTTTTGTGCGGAGTATTGCCGTCAATCGTTTTTGCTAATAAAAATGATAGCGCATCCGGAAATTGGCATGGCATAATATGGTCGTTGAACGATGAAGGAACTTTGTTTTTGTCCGGTACATGGCCGAAGGACGTTTCAAATCAAAGATATTCCGATGAACTAGGTGAAAGTGGTTGGCTGGATAATCCATATCGTTTGCAGATAAAAAGGATAGTAATAAATCATGGAATGGATAAAATCGGAATATTGATGTTTTGGGGTTGTGAAAATTTAGAAATCATTTCTATTCCTAGTAGTGTCACATCAATAGAAGACGAGGCATTTAGAGATTGTGACAGCTTAAATGATATTTATTACACCGGTAGCGAGTCACAGTGGAAGAAAATCACAATAGAAGATGGAAATGATTGCTTGGATAAAGCAGAAGTACATTATAATTCTGTTCAGGAAGATATTCCAAAAGAATTGGTGATTCGAGGAAAAAACAAAGTAACAGTTGGTGAAACGGCATTTTATTCTGTTGAATATAAAGACGAAAGTAAAATTGAGAATACTGAAAAAATAATATTTTCATATCCCTATACAGAAGCGGTTACTTTTAGATCACACAGTAACAGCACTATTGAAATAGTGGCAAAAAAGCCAGGAAAGTTTACGCTTTCGGCAAAGTATATGGATCAATCTGCTAAAATTGAAATAGAGGTTGTGGAGTACAAAAAGACTTTTGAAGAATATTTTGCTGAAAATATAGGCTCGTATGTGAATCAGATTACAAACATAAAACTTCCGTATTCATATATCGTTGACGAGGCAAATAACAAGGGGGCGATTGTGTGGTCTACTATTGTTAATAACCTTTATGGTGATAAAGCCTCCCCAATTAAAGGCGGTAGTAGAAGTTATTATTATGAGGCAGTTTTACTTGCCCTTTTGAATAATCAGTTTGCAAGTAATGAATATCAGGAATCTCTTTTGGCTGAGGTGAAAGATGTTACAACAAGTACTGCATCATTGCTTTTGTCAAGGCTGTCCGCTGTTAACACAAATGACAGTCCGGTTAATTCAAGTGATAGTGTTCTTGATGTAATAACGGATGAGAAAAAGAAAAAAATTTCAGAGTTCTTTTACGAAATGTATCATCTTGACCTCGGAACTGAGATTGTAAATGGTTTGAAGACAGCTGAAGATGTTGCGGAGCTTATCCAGTTAGGTGCTGAATATGGTGTAGCATCCGGAAATTCTATCGAGATACAAAAAGCACTGTATGCAATGAATGCCGTTGATACAAATTCAGAATATCTGGATGCTGCTTTGTATGATATTTGTCTGATATATGACGGTGCATTTGCAAGTACCTTTAGCAGCGGGATGTCAAGAACTATTTCAGAAGCCTTTATTCCAAAACTATGGGATTTTGCCGGTAACGTTCCATATCTCGGCGATTTTCTTGACTATGCCGGTTTTGTTGCGGATACCGCAAAGTTGGGTTCGGATTTGATATTCCCTGTTACTTGCAGCTCGGACAGCCTTTGTATGATGGACGCAACCTGTGATATTGAACAGTCGTGCAAAATTGCATTTAAGAAAGCCCACGAAGAATACAAAAAGAATCCTACAAAAGAAAATGCACAAGCAGTAGTCGGACTTTACGATTTGCTTATGAAGATATATAAATACGGTATGAGTGAAGCAAGAGTCTATGCGGAATACTATTACAATTCTGGTATTCTAAACCCGATAATGAATATTTTCAGAGAGCTGAACGGCGAAACCTATGAGGGAACAATAGAATGGATTGATTCATACTACGGAACAATTAACGAAGCGAAGTACATAAGAACAAAAATTGAAAGAAACTACGGTTTTGCCACCGGCAAGAAAGTTCCCATAGTTATAAACACATATTATAACGGAAAAGTCGCCGCAAGTGAAGAGGTAATTGTTGACAATGGTAAATTCTTTGCTGCACCGTCTTATGGTACTACCACAGATTTTGATTTACCATTGAATATAAATAAAGAAATAACTGTCAAGGTAGGACAATGTTATACCGATAAGAATTTCACAAAACCCTATAACGGTTCAAATGTAACTGCTCCTTTGACGCTTTACAGGAAAGTCGATTACGAAATAACTGATAAAAACCAAGAAGACGTAATAGATGTACCCCTGAATTATAAAAACGAAACCTCCAAAAGCGTAGGTGCTTCCATCCCCACCTTCCCCGTAACAATAAACGGTCAGAAAGTAGACAACACCTACGCAGAATACCCCTACATCGTACACAACGATATAACCTACTTCCCGATGACCTACAACGGTGCAAGATTCCTCGGACTTGAAACAGAATGGAGCCGTGAAGGCGGTCTGAAGGTCTCAAAGCTTGTGGGCGGAAGCGTCGGCAATAACGAGAATTCGAGAAAAAGCTCAAAGAATAACAGCAGCTACACAGCAAAAACGACTACCGGTTATATCAATGTGAACGGTAAGTACATAAACAATACTACCGAAAAATATCCGCTTATCAACTTTAACAATGTCACCTACTTCCCCCTCACATGGCGCTTCGCAGTGGAAGAGTTCGGCTGGGAGTACAGCTTTGATAAGAATAAGGGGCTTGTAATAAACAGCAAGGAAGATGTAACGCTGTCAAGTATTTCGGTAAAGAGTAAACCCAATAAAACGTCGTATTTTGTCGGAGATAAGCTAAGTACAAGCGGTCTTACCTTAACGGCGAAGTATTCCGACGGCACTACTAAAACGATTTCTTCCGGGTTCACTTGTTCTCCTACGACACTTTCTTCTTCCGGAACAAAGTCCGTTACAGTTACCTACGAAGGCAAGACGACATCCTTTAATGTGTCCGTTCAGACTGTAACTTTGACAAGCCTTTCCGTCAGAACAAATCCTAAGAAAACTACGTATAACATAGGTGATACAGTGGATTTTAGCGGATTTACATTGACAGCGAAGTATTCTGACGGTTCTTCTAAGACTATTACGTCAGGCTTCAATGTTCTGCCATATGCATTGGATTCACCGGGAACAAAAAAAATTGCTGTTGTTTATGGCGGAAAGACGGCATCCGTTAATATTTATGTTCAGGATAATAAACAACCAATCGATATTCTTGGTGTATATATTAATGGGGGATGGAACGTCGAGAATGACGAGAATAAATTTGGTAAAAATAAATATGGTGATCCTGTAGACTATCAAATAGAAATAATGTTAAAAAATCAAGTTGAAGATATTTATACAATTTCTTCATCTTGGGACAATGGTATGAAACAATTAAATTTAAAACATAGTTCTATGTGGAAATCATTAATTAAAGGAAACACATATTGGGAGATCGGTCAAATTGTAAACAATGGCAAACTGTTAATATCAATATATTTGCCAGATAATCCAGTTATTGCAGGTAAACAGTATATACTTGTAAATGATACTAAAATTGAATTTGAATTAGAATATTTAGGTGATTATGTATCTGGAAAAGGATGGGGAATATCTAATATTGAAATCTCATCCAAATGATTGGTTATATTTTTAGATTTTATGGAATTACATTAGTGTAACAGTATTTCAAAAGTAATATCATTAACAATAACACCATATATAACGTCCTGTGTTTTACAATCAAAAGAATCACCCCATAAAAAAGAAGAAGCCCTGACCAAAAGTCAAGGCTTTTTCCCTATATACATTAAAAAACCTCAATCCTTCCAGAACGTCGACACCTCAAGCGGTACCCCGTCCTGCTTCGCGGACTCTATCGTCACAAGTCCCGGTATGTTTATTCTCGCCGCAAACTTCTCATTCAATAGTTGCGAAGCTCCTCTGTATACTATATGGCATAAATTACTCATCTGAAGTTCATTCATTTCCCAGCGGAATAGTTTTTTATGTCCCGTCGAGGACTTTTTATAAACCCCTTTTTAAAAGGAAAAGACAAGTATTTCCAAAAGTATCCATTCTTTCCAACAACAGGCGGCAAAGGTGGGCAAAATTCTACATTTTCACATCCCCCTAATTCCCAAAATCTACTTGACATAAATTACATCATATGTTATAATATTATCTGTAATAATATTGAAAATCGCACCCGCAACTGACGGAAAAGCGGAGTACCGCATGGGAACGGGTGTTGTATATGACCGCACTGCCTGACGGATATTCCCCAAGCAATCGGTTGCCGACCGTCTGGGCAGTTCTGTTTTTTCAAGGGACAGGACTGCCTTTTTGAATTGATAATTAAATTTTGAAAGGACATTTACTATGCTTAAAGTCGGAATCATCATGGGAAGTGACAGCGATCTTCCCGTAGTGGAAAAAGGTATCAAGGTACTTGAGGATTACGGTATCCCTTATGAGGTGCACGTATATTCCGCACACAGAACTCCCGTTGAGGCGAGAGATTTCTCTGTGAACGCAAGAGCGAACGGTTTCGGTGCTATCATTGCGGCGGCAGGTATGGCGGCACATCTTGCAGGTGCTATCGCAGCAAATACCACACTTCCCGTTATCGGCATCCCGGTAAAGAGTGCGGCATTCGGCGGACTCGATGCTCTTCTTTCAACAGTTCAGATGCCCTCCGGTATCCCCGTTGCAACTGTTGCTGTTGACGGTGCGGCAAATGCGGCTCATCTTGCGGCTCAGATCATCGCAACAAGTGATGCGGAGCTTGCAAAGAAGCTTGATGACCTCAGAGCGAAGAACTCGGAAGGTGTTCTGGCGAAGAATGCGGCAGTTGAGGAAAAGTACAACAAATAATTGATAATTGCATCAAAGGGGTATTTATGGGCGGTTTTTTCGGTGCAGTCGCTAAGCGTGACGTAATGAGCGACGTTTTCTTTGGCACAGACTATCATTCACATCTCGGAACACGCAGGGGCGGTCTTGCGGCTTACAACGACGAGGTAGGACTTCAAAGGGAGATACATAATATACAGAACTCTCCCTTCAGGACAAAATTCGAAGATATTTTCGATGAAATGAGCGGAAACGGTGCGATAGGATGTATAAGCGATACAGACCCTCAGCCACTGCTTCTCAGATCCAATCTCGGAAAGTATGCTATATGCATCATAGGCAGGATAAACAATGCCGATGAGCTTATAGACAAGTATCTTTCCGGAGGCGGACAGTTTACAGCTATGACAGGCGGCAAGGTAAACAATACCGAGC
>SVQR01000154.1 GCA_015065225.1 Oscillospiraceae bacterium
GCGGGAATACAGGTGCCGCAGGATGATAACGGATTTGTAAAGAAAAAACAGGAGATACTCAGTCGCGACAGGGGACTTCTCATGAACAAGCTTGCCGCAAGACATTTCTATGAAAATCTCATGCACGCCCCCGAAGCACAGGCGGCAAGAGAATATATCATTTCCAGAAAGATAGACGGTGCTACAATGAGAAGGTTCGGGCTGGGATTTGCCAAGAACAGCTTTGACGACCTTCTGAAATATCTTCTGTCACAGGGATTTACCAAAGAAGAAATAAAAGAATGTTTTCTGTGCGGAATATCCCAAAAAGGCAGTTACTATGATATCTTCCGAAACCGTATCATGATCCCGATAATAGATCTTAACGGAAATATCGTAGCTTTCGGCGGACGTGTCATGGATGATTCAAAGCCGAAATATCTCAACAGCTCGGATACACCGGTATTCAAAAAGAGTAAGCACCTGTTCGCCATGAACTATGCAAAAAGTGCCGTTATGGGCGATAAAGGTAAAGATGAGGGTGTTTCCGGTGCTGTTACAGACATGACGGGAAAGCTGATCATGTGCGAAGGATATATGGATGTCATAGCTCTGCATCAGGCAGGATTTACAAATGCTGTTGCAACTCTCGGTACGGCGATCACAGCCGAACACGCAAGATATGTATCAAGATATGCTAAAACAGTATACCTTGCATATGACTCCGACGGTGCAGGCAAGAACGCCACCAAAAAGGCGATAAACCTTCTGTCGGATGTCGGTATAGATGCTAAGGTGATAAACATAGTCGGTGCAAAGGACCCTGACGAATACATAAAAAAATACGGTAAAGCCGCATTCGCAAGACTCCTTGACGGCTCTGTCGGACAGATAGACTACCGACTCAGCGAGATACTCGGAAAATACAATATGGAGATCGCCGAGGAAAAGGAGAGGGCAGTGCTTGAGTGCTGTACAATGCTGTCGGAGGTATTTCCGGAGTATAGGCGTGAGATATATATTTCAAGGCTTTGCGAGGTCACCAAAGTATCAAAGCAAAGTGTGGAGATCGCAATAAGAAGATTGGACAAGAAACGCGGAATCGCACAGAACAGGCAATTTACCCGTAATGCAATAGATGAGATGCGGCGTTTCAATGACAAGGTGAATCCTGATGCGGTAAAATATCCGAAGGCCTGCGAGCTTGAGGAAAGGATACTCGGAATATTGCTTCTGTACCCGGAACACATTCCCAAGGCACGGGAAAAGCTGAAGGCTGAGGACTTTCTTACCGAATTTGACGCAAGCGTATATAAAACACTTCTGGAGCTCTATGACTCTGAAAGATTTGATCTTTCCTATCTTAATGAGACATTTAAGCCTGATGCTGTCGGACGTATAAATGAAATGATGCAGAAGCGCAAACTTGTGTCATCCAACGGAGAAAAGACGCTTTTTGAAGCGATAGATTCCCTTAAAGCCGAAAAGGAACGCAAAGAGCTGTCATCGCCGGATACGGATTTTATGGCAAAGATAAATGCCAACAAAAGGAAACACGGAGTCAACGACAAAAAAGAAAGCTGACGTATAAAACAGTTAAGAAATATCTTAAAATATAATGAAAAAGCAGATCGAAAGGATCTACGAAAGGAAAAAAAGTATGGAAAAGAAAACAAAGGAAGAGCTTCTTCGTGAGGCGGACGAAATACTTGCAGCAGCCGAGAATGCCGAGAATGAGGAGAATACGGAAAATGCGGAAGTGACGGAAGAAAAGCCCAAGAGAGGCGGCAGAAGAAAAGCTGCGGCAAAAAAGAAGGAAGCAGAGCCTGAGGAGGAAACTGAAGAAAAGGATCCCTTTGCAAAGGCAGACGAGGAGATAGAGGAACAGCACAAGCGCAAATCCCTTGAGGGCTTCGAAAAGAGACATGACGTTCGTGACCTTATCGCAAGAGGTAAGGCAAAGGGCAAGCTCACAAGTAACGAGATCTTTGAAATAATCGACGAAGCGGACTGCGATGTCGAACAGATGGAAAAGATCTATGAAACACTTGAAAGCAACGGCATCGAGGTTACGGGATACCTGGATGAAGATCCCACCAAGATAACTTCCATCGAGAGCCTGGGTGCATATGAGACGGATGATGATGACGAATCTCTCACGACAGAAGGTATAATCGTTGATGACCCTGTAAGAATGTACCTTAAGGAAATAGGTAAGGTTGAGCTTCTTGATTCTGACAGGGAGATCGAGCTTGCCGAGAAGATGGCGAACGGCGATGAAGAAGCAAAGAATATCCTTGTCGAAAGTAACCTTCGTCTTGTTGTTTCAATCGCAAAAAGATATGTCGGCAGAGGTATGTTCTTCCTTGATCTTATCCAGGAGGGTAACCTCGGTCTTATGAAGGCTGTTGAAAAGTTCGACTACACAAAGGGGTATAAGTTCTCCACCTATGCCACATGGTGGATACGTCAGGCGATAACAAGAGCTATTGCGGATCAGGCGAGAACCATAAGAATCCCCGTTCATATGGTAGAGACCATCAATAAGGTACTAAGAGTATCAAGACAGCTTCTTCAGGAGCTGGGACGTGAGGCAACAACGGAAGAGATAGCAGCGGAAATGAACATGACGCCCGAAAGAGTTCGTGATATCATGAAGCTCGCACAGGAGCCCGTATCTCTTGAAACTCCCATCGGCGAAGAAGAAGACAGCCATCTCGGAGACTTCATCCCCGATGACGATGCTCCCGCACCTCAGGACAGTGCATCCTACACACTTCTGAAGGAAGAGATTGCGGAGGTTCTTCATACTCTTACTCCCAGAGAAGAAGCGGTACTTCGTCTCAGATTCGGTCTTGATGACGGTCATACAAGAACGCTTGAAGAGGTCGGTGAAGTATTCCAGATCACCCGTGAACGTATAAGACAGATAGAGGCGAAGGCTCTGCGTAAGCTCCGTCATCCCTCACGCTCCAAGAGACTCAAGGACTTCCTTGATATGTGATGTAAGCTAATATATATTAGGAGAAACACAATGGCGAAAATAGGAATAATCGGTGCGATGAACAGCGAGGTAATAACCTACTGCGAAAACTTCGGTGCCGAAAAAACAAAAATAGAAGGTATATACCTTGCAAATGTATCCGGTCACGAGGTCTATATCTGTGAAAGCGGAATAGGAAAGGTAAACGCCGCAATATCCGCACAGCGACTTATAGATATATTTGATGTACGGTATCTGATAAATTCGGGTGTTGCGGGATGTCTCACAAAGGAGCTTTCCACCTGTGATGCGGTCATAGCAAAGGAGCTTACATATCACGATTTTACCCCCCTTGACATACTTGACAGGAACAGTCCCTTTGCTTCACGTTTCAAGGCAGACGAAAAGCTCATAGATATTGCGGTAAAAGCGTGTGACGAGCTTATAAAGAATGGGGAGACGTTCAAATATATCGTAGGAAATGTGGTGTCCGGTGACTGCTTCGTAAATGACGGAAACAAGGCGAAACAGCTTCGCGAGGACTTCGGAGCATTCTGTACCGAAATGGAGGGTGCGGCAATAGCACACGTTGCGGTTGTAAATAAGATACCCTTTGCGGTTATAAGAACAGCCTCTGATTTTGCGGATGAGAATGCGGATATCTCTTTTGAAGAGGTTGAAAAGACCGCTGCAAGGAGAGCAAGCTATATTGTCACAAAAATGCTTGAAGGGATAGAAAAGTGATCCCGTGTAAATAATAATAACAAAAATGCAGGGAACGATCTTCTGAGACGTTCCCTGTCGGGTTTTGCCCGTATGAAAGGAAGAAAGAAAATTGTATGAGCTTGTAAAACTCGGTGAAAAAACATATTTTGTAGATTGCCCGACACGTATAGGAATTTACAGAATAAATGATACGGATGTCTGTCTGATTGATTCGGGAAACAACCCCGATGCAGGTAAAAAAGTCCTGAAGATATGCGAAGACATGGGCTGGAGCATAACATATATCATAAACACTCATGCTCATGCCGATCACAACGGCGGTAATGCGGTAATACAGAAAAGAACAGGATGCAGAATACTTGCCAACAAACGCGATCTGTGTCAGATAAATCATCCGAGACTTAATAACTGCTGTACCTTCGGAGCAAGAACGCCCGCGGAGCTTGACAATAAATTTATGCTTGCCGATGAATCAAAAGCGGAGCAGATAACATCGGAGAATATTCCGCATGGACTTACTTTTGCGGAGTACCCCGGACACTCATTCGATCAGATAGCGGTAATGTGCGATGATGGAACACTGTTTACGGGAGATATACTGTGCGGTGCAAAGACTATAGAAAAATACCACATCTTCTTTATCCGCGATCCCGAAGAATATGCGTCATCGGCAAAAGCATTGTGTGAATGCAGAGCCGAGGTATACTGTGCGGCTCATTATCCGCCGATATATTCCAACAAGGAGCTTTGCGAGCTTGCGGATATGAATCTTGCAAAACTGCAGGAGATATTCGGCGTTATAAGGGGGATATGTAATGAACCCAAATGCTTCGAGCAGATCCTCAAAGAGACGCTGGATCATTACAGCCTTGAGCTGTCCTTCAATCAGTATGCTATAGCCGGAAGTACGATACGCGGAATGCTTTCATATCTTCACGATAAAGGTGAGATAGATACATTGTTCCGTGATAACTATCTGCTGTGGCAGACAAAATGATAACTTTAGTGTTGGCTAATATTTATTAACGATCGCGCAATGAAAGGCTATGAAATGAAAACAAGAATAATGACATCAAATATCTGGGGCGACTATTTCGGGAATCCCGTTGAGGAAAGAGCACAGAATTTTATAAACATATTCTCCCGCTATTCTCCCGATGTTATAGGCATACAGGAAGCGACGACACACTGGTACAAAAGTGAGTTGTTTGATTGGTTAACTAATAATTATTATCTTGCGGGCTCGGAATACTTCGCCGACGGTACGGCAAACAAGATAAAGATAAACGGCGAATACTTTGACAGCACAAACTATACCGTGCTTGCCTACAAAAAGGGAAAGTACGAGCTTTACGAAAAGGGGATGGAGCGTTATTTCAATACGCCCGACCCTTCAAAGGTAGTGACATGGGCGGTACTGCGTGATGTCGAAACGGACAAGGTGTTCGGTGTATGCGATACACATCTCTGGTGGAAGTACAGAAATGAGGATGATCATAAGCTCCGTGCCGCCAATGCCCGTCAGATGGTAAATGTTATGAAGCATTTATCGCAAAAGTATGGATGCCCCGTATTTGCAATGGGGGATTTCAATTCGCTTCCGGATTGTGAAGCATATACGCTTCTCAGAGATGAAGGTGTGCTTGATCTTCAGGAGGTATCGGAAGTAACGACGGATATCTCATCCTATTCGGGAGATCCGCAAAGAGGCGATGACGGCAAGCTACACGGTAAACCTACGACCGAGGATAAGTCTTGCTCGATAGATCATATAGTTGCATACGGTGAAGGCTACATACCGAAGACATATGCGATAGTTACGGATCAGGATGCCCTTGATTCCTCCGACCATTCTCCCGTATATGCTGATATAGAGCTTGTATGATGAAAGATATTGATACTCTTCGTGAGTATTGGCTGTCGGAACAGGCATGTGCCAATATACACGGCTGGGATTTTTCGCATATAGAGGGAAGATACAGAGAGTATCCTCTTATGTGGGATTACGGCAACATAATAAGAAAGTACCTTGAGTCTACCGACAGGCTCCTTGACATTGATACCGGCGGCGGAGAATTTCTTGACAGTCTCGGACATCCGCAAAGATATACATATGCCACGGAGGGGTATGCACCGAATGTCCGGCTCTGCAGAAATAAGTATGCGGATACGGACTTGCACTTTTTTGAAATGAATGACTACCGTCATATGCCGTTTGAAGATGAGAGCTTTGATACGGTAATAAACCGCCACGGTACATATGATGCTTCCGAGATATACAGAATTCTGAAAAAGGGCGGTATCTTCATTACACAGCAGGTAGGGGAGAACAACGACCGAGAGCTTGTTGAGCTTCTTTTGCCGGACTGCGAAAAACGGTTTTGCGGACATAACCTTGAAAATCAGGCAAGAATTTTTGAAGAATGCGGATTTGAAATTCTTGAAAAGGATGAAGCATTTGTACCGATAGAGTTTTATGACACAGGTGCACTTGTGTGGTTTGCGAAAATAATAGAATGGGAATTTGTAGGATTTTCCGTGGAGCGTTGCTTTGATGCGCTTCTTTCGGTTGAGAAAATGATAGAGAAGGAAGGCAAGGCGGTATGCAGTGCTCACAGATTTTATCTTGTCGCGGAGAAAAAATCGTAAGATGATGTGCGATTTTTTTGCTAAAACTTTCAATATACTATTGCATTTGTCATCTTTATATGTTAAAATACAGGCAGTTAAATATTATCCGAAAGGAAGTAACAAAACATGAGAATAATGACATCAAACATCTGGGGCGACTACTTTGGAAACGAGGTAGATACAAGAGAAGGTCAGCTCTACGATGTATATAAGAAATATGATCCCGACATAATCGGAGTACAGGAAGCGACGGGAAACTGGTGGAAGGGTGAGATGTTCCGAAAGCTTATAAAGGACGGATATACTCTTATAAGCCCGTTCTATGTATTCCCCGAAGACTTCCAAGGTGTACCCTGTGCACCGCTTCACGAGGGCTTCAACTATGTACCTCTGTTTGTAAAGAGGGAAAAGTACAAGATCCTTGAATGCGGCTATGAACCTCTGCGTAACACGCCCGACAGATCAAAGGCAATCACGTGGGCAGTGCTTGAGGACAAGGAAACAGGGAAGATTTTCGGTGCAGCCAACACTCATTTCTGGTGGATGGCGAGAGGAACGGAGGATAACCTTCTTCGTGCCGAGAATGCAAAGCAGCTGGTTGCTGTGATGAAGTACATTAACGGCAAGCATTTCTGTCCCGTTTTCTCCTTTGGCGACATGAACACGATACTCGGAAGTGAAGTATTTGAGGTGTATGACATAAATAAAGTCGAGCATCTTCTTGACAAAGCGGAAAAGGCTTCAAAATGTGCATCTCATCACGGAGATCCTGTCAGAGGTGAGGATGGAAGATATCACGGCAAGAAGACGGAGAATGACAAGAGATACTCTATAGACCACATGGTAGGCTTCGGTATAAATTACAAGGTATTGGAGTATTACATAATTGAAGATCAGGATGCTCTTGATGCAACGGATCATTCGCCTGTTTATGTTGATATTGAGCTTCTTTG
>SVQR01000155.1 GCA_015065225.1 Oscillospiraceae bacterium
ACGAGTCCTGCGCATGGGCAGAAGAGATCATCAAGACATCCGTTGCGGAAGATCCTTCAAAGCCGATCTTCATGATCACCCACTATAAAATGCCCGACACGATGATCGGTGATTCCGGCGTCACAAGACTTCAGAGCATTATAAAGAATTATCCGCAGGTCATCATCTGGGGCGGTCACAGCCATACAACGATGCATACTGATAATGCCATAAACTCCGAGCAAGGCTATGTTGCTGTGGAATCCAATACAACACGATATATGTCCACAGGCAGCTCTCTTACCGTTTCTTCCAAGTTTGGCTCGGCATATACTCCAAGTAAAGATTATCCGAGTTCACCTTACAATTATCCTAATAAAGAAGCGGCTGTTTCCAATGGCTGTTACGTTGAAGTGGATAAAAATAATAATGTAAGAATCAACAGAGTAGATATATACAGATCCTTCTCCACCGATTACGCAGAAGACCCCGATCTCTTTACGGTAAGCAAATATACAAACTTCAACTCCCACAAATATAATCCTGATTTCAAGGCAGTTGATAAAGTTGTATTCATCCGTGAGCCGTGGGATATCACAGATATTGAAACGGGCAAGCACCTGGACGATTTCAATACCACGACAAGAACCGAAAATACGAAAACTCCTTACTTTGAGGATTCAACCTCCATATCCGCAACAGGTATCATAGGCGGTCTTGATGTCAGTATAACAATGAACGCCAAGGACGATGACGGTATGGTAATGCTGTATGTTCTTGAAGTAAAGGATTCCGACGGCAACGTCGCTCACAGAAGATACTATACAAACTTCTTCTATGAATTCCCTCAGTCGGATGCTACACTTGCAGGTAACGATATTCCCGACCGTACCGAAAGAGCGGTAATTACGGAGCTTGAACAGAATGCGGAATATACAGTAAGTCTTTTCGCGGTAGACGAATACTATGTTGCCGGTGAAGCAATCTCCACATCGGCTACGACCATCGAAGGTGCGGAGGAAATTACACTTCCCGACGGCAGGATCGGCGTATTTGTGGACACAACAGGCGAATACGCAATGTACGAATGGACAGACGGTGTGAAATATCTCGTATACAGCTCATATGAAACAGCCATTGCTTCCGGTGCGGATGTGCTCTACGTTATAAAGAGCCCGATCGTTTCCAACAGCCTTCGTGACAGCGTTGTAAACAAGCAGACAAAGGCACTTGAGATTATCGGCGTTGCCGAGGACAGAGCCGATGCTGTTCTTTCGTGGGCAAATGCTGTATATATATCAAAGTATGATCTGACACTGACAAACATGGGACTTAACAAGGAAGCAAGCGGTGACTGTGCACTTCATGCATACAACGGTCACACGCTTACACTTAACGATTGCCTTGCTACAAGCTATGCTATAAATGTTTTTACCGCATATGGCAACGGATTCAAAACCGGAAATCTCAGAATAACAGGTGATTCGTTAAATATCGAAAGTATCTGGACAAGCTCAACATATAACACCGGTAACACATCTGTAATAGGAGATGTAACTCTTACACTTGAAGGCGGTACATATAAATATGCTGTTCATTCAATGAAGTGTGCTTCTAAAGCGACAGACCCGTATAACAGTCTTGATGGTAATCTCTATATCAATGTTTCGGGCGGTACATTTGCGGACGCTGTTAAAGGCTCTCATAACAATAAACGTTCTATCATTACAAAGAACTCTGTTGTTAACGTAACGGGCGGAACTATAGCAAAGCTCGGTAACACAGGTACATCCTATGTTCAGGGTAAGGAAGTTTACATTATCACAGACTCTGTCCTTGAAACAACAACGTACACAGCTTCCAAAGATGCATCCGGAAATACAAAATCCATCCTCATCACAATTCCCGCAAATGAGGGAGGAATAGGAGAAGCAACACTTGATGCAACAACAGGTTATATCACATCCTACGCAGTAAAGCAGGTCGCAGGAAAAGCATCCTTCGTAAACGGTGCTCCCGCAACAAGCATTACACTTGAAGACGGTAAGAATTATACCGTTACATATCTTAAAGCATATTCTGTTGATTTCAATATCAACGGCGGCGAAGGTACAGCTCCCGAAACTTATATCGGTACACCGGATGAAGTCTACACCGATCTTCCCGATAATACCGGCTTTGAGAAGGAAAATTACAATTTCCTCGGCTGGGCACTCACACCCGATGCTACCGAAGCGATTGATTCTGTCAACATCACATATGAGGGTGTTATACTGTATGCAGTATGGAAGCCCAAGGAACAGGCTACCGTTACTCTGGTTGCAGGTGATGGAACGATTGCAGAAACGACTGTCACAGTATTCCGAGGTGATGAAACACTTCTTCCCACAGCGTACAAACCAAAGGCAGTATTTGCAGGCTGGGCGGAATCCGAAGATGCAACGGAAGGCTCATACACATACACGGTTCCGCTTGATGTCGAAGCAAAGACACTTTACGCAGTTTACACGGAAGTCGGCATGGATGTCATCTATGTTGACACAACAGCCGAAACAAACGGCGACGGACGCACATCTCTTTCGCCCATGAACGACTGGTTGAATGCAATGAAGGCAGGCTCTGCCGAAGGAACAAAGTATATTCTCATGACATCCACAATAGTATCCGAGAATGCAACTGTCGGAAGCACCTTCGGCTCTGCTAAGGGGGCACTCTGGCTTACAAATATTGATCCCGTGACAGGAGCAGAGTTTAATTCAGCAGCAGTATTTTCTACAAACGGTCATTACAGCAAAAAGGATGTTACATATGATATGCCGCTTGCTGCCATAAATCACAGCGGTATGCATATAAATTTCAACGGTTATAACGCAAGATTTACCGAAAATGCAAGCTTTATCGCAAAAGACGAAGTTATTCCGGGCATGACAGAAACATGCTCCTCTGTTCCTTATTTCAGAGGCGGTTCGGATAGCGGAAACAAGAGCCAAACATCTCTTACCTTTGATTATCTTGACGTAGTACAGAATCGCACCATATATATTGTTAACCAGTTTGGTGATACTGTTACAAATGCAAATGTAATTATCAACGACGGTACAGTCTCCAAAACATTTAATATGGCATCTGGACTTGCAACAATTGCAAATGTGGTTATCAATGATTACAGCGCAAAAGCTGAAATAAAAATTGATAAGCCGGAAAGCTGTACAACACTCAACTATATCCTTAACAACGATACAGCCGAGCTTGTAACAGTTCCCACGGGAGACAATATCTATGTCGTAAAGTCTTCGTCAGACGGAACAGTCTCCCCCACAACTACCCCGGGAACATTTAAGATCGTTGCGAAAAATAAAAATGTAGTTATTAACGGAACTGTCGCCGAAAAATCCGACGATGATCTCTATACTCTCTCAGGCAGCGAAGACGGCGTATATAATATTACTTACAAAGAAATAGAAAAGTCAATTAATATAAACGTAAAGATTCCTCGCGAAGACGGAATAAAGCCATATAACATTACATACGATGATGGAACGACCTATAACAATGCAACACTCATTGAGATCTACAACGGTGATATACTTGTTCACAGTGCAAGAGAAGACGCACAAAGCGGATTATCCGAAGTAAATACTTCCGCAGATCTTTTGTCCGGAACATACAGAATAGAGATAACCAAAAACGGCTACATCAAATATGTCGGAGCTTTCGAGGTCGCAAGCGAAGACCTGATACTCCCCGACTTTGAATTGATCGCCGGTGATATCAAAGAATCATACACAGATAACTGTGGAAATGGCGTGATTGATATTAACGACTTTATAAGAGCACTCCGCGGATTTACACCGACCTCGGACATAAAGGTAAAGAATGCAGTTGATATTAACGAAGACGGTGTTGTAAATGTTGTCGATCTTGGATATATCAAAGCTAATTTCGGAAAATCTTATAAATAAAACAAATTAATGAGTCCGGTATAATCGGGCTCATTTTCTTTTAGAACTATATATTAGTTTTTGTCTCTTCGGGCGTTATACCGGAATAAATTACTTTACTGTTTTGCGTTACTTTGCAAGTCGATGCAAGTGGTCGAAAGGCAAAGAGAAGACCCTTGTATCGCCGTTTTATGGGCACATACAAGGGTTTGACTCTTGGTTGCGGAGAAGGGATTTGAACCACATGACCTTCGGGTTATGAGAAAAAGAAAAGAAAAGTCGCAAACGCAAGCCCTGCAAGGATTTGCGAAGACTGTCTCTCCTCTTGCGACGACCCCTTGCCGACGGCAAGACTAATGTCGGCAAAAACAAAATGTCTCTGCCATCGCAAGGATAGTCTCTGCAGGTGGGAAAATCAGCCTCAAAGGAGCAAAGTGGGAAAGTCAATGGGAAAATCTCTCGCAGAAAATCAGGAAGAAAGTCAAGGAAAAGTCGGTCTCTCGGGGCAAAAATCCCAAATTCCCGACTTTTTTTGCGAGGAGAGCAAGAAAAAGAAAACTCGACTTTTTTGGCGGTAAAAGGAAAATCTCTCGGTAAGGAGGAACAAAGGTCGATTTTTTTGCGATAAAGAATTGCTCAATAAAGTAAACAATTGATAATAAATTTCTTGCTTAATTCTCGCAGAAACTTGACTGCAGGGTAACTTAACAACTTACCACCACAATACATTTCGACAAAGATTAAAATAATATAATATCATATTACATAAAATTAGAAAATAATCTTTACAGAATAACATATACCCACACAGCCCTAAGAAAGTTGTGTGGGATTTTTGTTGTCAAAATATGATTTTGGGCGTCATCCTGCCGTCACAGATAAGGAGACAAGCCTCGCAAAGCGGAGTAGTAGGGGCATTCTGTAAAGAAAATTCATCGGGCTTCCCTATCGAATGACATTAGTATGACACCTGATGTACTATTTTTTGTATATCATATTTGGGGTATTTGCCGATTCTAATTATATTATATCATTTCAGACCATATTTTTTAATTCACCTAATTTAAACATCACCGTCTCATGCGGACGAAGCATTATATTTATTCCCCTGAGTATTCCATTTTCATACATCTTCCCCATATCTGATGTTTCACCCAAAACGTTAATATATTCAGCATCTGAAAATTCGTCAGTATTAAAGATAATTTCTCTACGTTTAGCTGTAAACACGCGTTCCGTACCATATCTTGAATAATCGGTTATAATAAGTAATTTTTCACCGTTTTCCGTTTCGGTTATTGTAATACCCGTATTTTCGCTACTTTCTGCAATGGGTTTTATTTTTTCTTTAATTTCTTTTTTCAGTATTTCTTTCAAAATCCTGCTTACATTAGGTCTTCCGTGATACTCAATATGTGCCAACATATCAAGTCCTACCTGACCTACGGAAGTATTAAGCAGCACTGTATTATCTTTTGAAATTATAACTGGAATATTTCCGTTTACCGCAAGCTTTACTTTTCCATCTGTGACTTCATAGTAAAATTCCGCATTATGCGGTTTTACATATTCCGAATCTCCTTCGCAGTAAAGCATATTTATCTTCGCTTTCACACTTTTTTCTTTTACGCCGAACAAATCTTCAAGCCCCGTCACACTGTTTACCGCAATAAGCATAACTCCTCTGCTGTGAAGCTCTCTGATTTTAGATTTAACCGCATCTGATGCATATGTCATATCCGGCATAACAATACAATCCGTATCTTTTTCCGTAAGGGTTAGAATATCTTCAAAATGTGTCGCAAATCCACCCGGCAGTCCCGATTCACGCATTATACCATAGACATATGATAAATTCGATTCACTCATATTATAAAAATGGTTCGGTGTAATGTCATAATCATATCTGTCCCCTTCCGCATTTATATCATAGAGGAATACAGTTGATTTCAGCGGTTTTACAGGTTTATTTTCAACTATTTTTCCCCACAGCGACAGTATGCATTTTGCTCTTTCCTTCGGCATATCAATAAAATTACAAACAGAAAATCCGTAATCCTTCCAGTAGCCGAATTTTTCTTTTGTATAATAGGGAGTATTGTATACATACTCGCATATCTGTGTCATAGTGAAATATATGGGACAAAAACTGCCACCAAAGGGTGGGTATGCACCTGTTACAGCATCATCGGGACAGCCTTCCGGAAAACTAAAATACAGTTCCGGATAAATTTTGATTTTTTCATTAAGTACCTTTGTCGTAAGTATTCCCCACGCAGATATATGGGAAGGATACGCACTTGAATAGGGATAGTCTTCGAACTGCAAAAATCCGTCAAAGGTTTCATGAAGTTCTTCCGGTCTGAATCCATACCATTTTATACCATAGCCACTTTTATAGGGTGCATGATATGTAGGCCACGGACCATACGAACAGCGTTTCATATCAGAATTTAATTCTCTGAGTTTTGCCGACTGCTTTGCAAAGTTTTCTTTTACAGCTGCAAGACCGAAGTCCATCCATTCATTTCCGCATAGTCTCAGTAATTTCAGTAAATCGTCTTTATCAAATCTTTCGGTTGCATCATTTATACCAAGCACTTTATCATATTCCGGATGAATCTTAAAAAATTCGTTCAGCTTTTCTCTTACAAAGGTGCTGTATGCCCTAATATCATAAAAATCGAAACGGTAATACTGGGGATTTTCCTCCAGTCCGGGGTACATATAATTATTGTACTCTGCATTTTTTATTATATCATCAAGCAGTGTAACATCATATCCGCGCACGGTTCTTTTGGTTATCCATGTAAAGACTTTACGTTTATAAAATTCCGATATTTCCCATATCCGCATTTTCTGTGCACTTATCGGCACATAAAGTCCGATATTGCAGTAATGCCCCCAGTCAAACTCCGATTTTCTTGTATAAAAATCGGGTACGCCGCTTTCCGTAAGAGCCGGAGCACCGTCTCCAACATATAGTACCGGAAGGTTTGAAGCAGCCTGTGGAGATTTATCTGAATTTTCTTCCATTACCTCAAATGCCGAATAATGATTATCCACTACTGTATCACCATACATTAAATCAGCAGAAATGTGATACACACCGCAAGGTATAGCAGATAGCTCAAATCTATATTTTTTTCCGTAAAAACCGCATATTTCCGATTCTTCCGCAGTTTTCACAAAAGAAACTTCACGTATTTTGTTGAAAAATGCATCCAGCAGATATATTCTGATCTTTTCAAAATTATTCTTTGAATATATTTCAAGCTCAAACGATGGTATTTCATCAGTATAGAAATAATGATTTCTTTTCGCATGAACTACTGCATCA